>WTGC01000052.1 GCA_011523705.1 Chloroflexota bacterium
CTCCTAGTGGGGGAAGGGGCCGGGGGATGGGGGGCAAGGTCGCCCTATATTCGCGCGATAAACAGATTGAAAATGCAGAATAGCGGAACCCTGCCCGAATTGACGCCCAGGCATCGAGAAGCCTTCGTGGGCTATCTTTTCATTTTGCCTACCTATGTTGGTTTCACGATCTTTATTCTTTATCCCCTGATCGAATCCGTGCGCATCAGTTTCCAGGACTTTAGTCTCTTACGCGGCTCAACCTATATCGGCTTTGACAATTATGTCCAGATGTTTGCCGATCCTCGCCTGCGGATAGCCTATATCAATACCGTCGTCTTCACCCTTTTTGCCGTTTTCTTCAACGCCGGCATTGGCTTGATCTTGGCGGTCATGCTCAATCGGCGCCTGCCCGTATTGATGCGCAATCTATACCGCTCAATCTTCTTCTTCCCGGTGCTCATCGCGCATACTTATATCGCTGTCATCTGGCGCTTTCTCTATCACTATGATACCGGCGTCATCAATTATTATCTGGGTCTCTTTGGCGTTGACGCGATCCCTTGGCTGAGCAACGCGCATTGGGCGATGGCGGCGATCATCATCCTCGATGTTTGGAAGAACACCGGCTTTGCTATGCTGGTCTTCCTCGCCGGCTTACAGAGCATCCCCAATGAATATTATGAAGCGGCTCAGCTTGACGGCGCTAATGAGCGGCAGCTGTTTTTCCGCATCACGATTCCCTTGCTCAGCCCAACCATATTCTTCATTCTTGTCATCTTTATGATCGGCGCTTTGCAAGTCTTCGACACAATTATCGTGCTCACGCAAGGCGGTCCCGGCGATGCCACCCGCAGCGTCGTGCTCTACGTCTATGAAATCGCCTTCCGCACATTCAATATGGGCTACGCGGCCGCGGTATCCATGACCCTTTTCGCCATTATTTTGGTGCTGACCGCCCTGCAATTTTGGATCAGCCGCCGCTGGGTGCATTACGAATAGCGAGACCAAGACATGGCAACGATTGAAGCGACCGCTTCCGCGCAAGCCAAGCAAACGCGCGGCAAAAGCAGGAAGCCCATCAATGTAGGCGATATCATCTCTTACACGATTTTGACCATCGCCGCCATCTTGGTGATGATGCCGCTGGCCTGGATGTTTTCCACATCGCTGCGCCCAACACAGGAAAGCTTTCATCTGCCGCCGGCTTGGCTGCCGACCGATTTCCGCTGGGAGAATTACATCGCCCCCTTCGAATCCAGCGTGCCCTTTGTCGATCTCTTCATCAACAGCATGAGGATCACGGTGGCGGTGACCCTGGGTCAGTTGGTGACTTGTTCGCTCGCCGGTTACGCCTTCGCCCGCCTGCGCTTCCCCGGGCGTGATATGCTCTTTCTCCTCCTGCTCGGCTCCTTAATGGTGCCATTTCAGGTGACGATCATTCCTATATTCTTGCTGATGCGCGATCTGAACTTGATTGATAATCCTCTCGCGATCATTTTGCCCGGGCTGATCAGCGCATTTGGCGTGTTTTTGATGCGGCAGTTCTTCAAGCAGATGCCGCAGGAACTCTTCGACGCGGCGCGTGTCGATGGCGCCGGGCATATTCGTTCCTTTTTGCAGATCGCCCTGCCCCTGGCTGGACCGGCGATGGCCACGCTCGCCATTATTACTTTCAACGCCACCTGGAACGCCTATTTTCTGCCGCTCGTATTCCTCAATTCCTGGCATAAGATGACGCTGCCACAAGGCATCGCGCTGCTCACCGGTTATATGGGCTCGGGCAATCCTTCTGTCGTGATGGCGGCGGTGACGATGGCGATCATCCCGGTGCTGATTCTCTTCCTGGTGGCGCAGCGCTGGATCATCGAGGCGCTGACGCGCAGTGGCTTGAAGGGTTAAGGCGCGAGACAAATCGTTTAAGCACGCCAGTTCAAACGCGGGCGACTCACAGCCGCGCGTAGACACTGCGGGTCAGTCGCCCCTACATTTGCTAGACAGCGAGCATCTGGGCAGCAATAGGCGAAAGACAGGACACAAGCATGACCGATTCAAATGGCTACCCTTCATTAGTAAGATACGACCAAGACCACCTGCGGCAGATCGGGCTGCCGCTCGGCGGCATCGGCACCGGCGTCGTCTCTCTCGGCGGGCGAGGCAACCTGCACGATTGGGAGATCGTCAACCGCCCGGCTAAAGGCTTCGACCTTCAGCAGACATTCTTCGCCCTGTACACAAAGGCTGCCGACGGAAAAAAGACTGCGCACGCGCTTGAGGGGGTCATCCCGGTTGCCGACTACGAAGGCGCTCGCGGCGCTACCATTCCCAATCATGGCTTGCCGCGCTTCCGCGAGTGCAGCTTTGAAGCGGCTTACCCCTTTGGCGTCGTGACGCTCAGCGACGAGAGTGTGCCGCTCACTGCACAGTTGTGCGCTTTCAATCCGCTGATCCCGACCGACAGCGACAATAGCGGCATTCCGGTCGCCATCTTGCGTTTCATCTTGTCGAACGAGGGCGATGCCGATATCGAAGCGGCTGTCTGTGGCAGCTTGAACAATTTCATTGGCGCCGACGGCACGAGCGGCGCGCCCAAAGACAACCGCAACGCTTATCGCGAGGCGGACGGCTTGGCCGGCATATTGATGGAATCAGCCGGCGTCGACCGCGACGCGCCGCAATGGGGCACGCTGGCGCTGTCTACTCCACAGCGTGCGGGAATTACGCAGCGCACAGCCTGGGCGAATTACACCTGGGGCGATTCGCTGCTCGATTTCTGGGATGATTTTAGCGACGATGGACACCTGGATGAGCGCGAGCGAGCGGGCAAAGATGACCCGACCGGCTCGCTCAGCGTCTCAATGGTCGTCCCCGCCAGTAGCTCAGTCGAGGTGACTTTCTTCCTGACTTGGCACTTCCCCAATCGCACAACCTGGAAAGAAAGCGGCTCCAATCACCCGCATAGCCTCGACCAAACGGGGATAAGAGTCGGCAACTACTACACGACGCAATACGCTGACGCTTGGGACGCGGCCGCTTACACGGCGAAGAATCTCGAATGGCTGGAAGCGGAAACGCGGGCTTTCGTCGACGCCGTCTGCGAGAGCGACTTGCCGACAGTGGTCAAAGAATCCGCCCTCTTCAACCTGAGCACGCTGCGCTCGCAGACCGTTTTCCGCACGCCAGATGGCTTCATGTTCGGCTGGGAAGGCTGCGATGATACCGCCGGCTGCTGCTTCGGCTCCTGCACGCATGTCTGGAATTACGAGCAGGCGACTGCCTTCCTCTTTGGCGGCTTGGCGCTGGGCATGCGCGAGGTCGAATTCAACTACGCCACCCGCAACGACGGCGGCATGAGCTTCCGCGTCGAACTGCCGCTGGAGCACGCTCAAGCCTGGTCGCTGGCGGCTGCCGATGGTCAGATGGGCTGCATCATGAAGCTCTACCGTGACTGGCAGCTTTCCGGCGATGACGAGCGGCTTCGGAGCCTGTGGTCAAATGCGCGCAAGGCGCTCGAATTCTGTTGGCTACCGGGCGGCTGGGATGCGGACAAGGACGGCGTCATGGAAGGCTGCCAGCACAATACGATGGATGTCGAGTATTATGGTCCAAATCCGCAGATGGGCATCTGGTATCTGGGCGCCCTGCGCGCGATGGAAGAGATGGCGCGCCACTTGGGGGAGACGGCATTTGCCGATGAATGCCAGCGGCTATTCGCAAACGGCAGCGCCTGGATCGACGGGGAGCTCTTCAACGGCGATTATTATGAGCACGAGATCGTCCCCGCCTCCGGCGCCGACGCCGTGCTCGGCATGTTGATGAGCGACATGGGCGCGGCCGACCCGGCACAGCCCGTCATGCAATTGGGCGCCGGCTGTCTGGTTGATCAATTGGTCGGGCAACTCTTGGCTCATGTCAGCGGCTTGGGTTACCTCGTCGATGAAGGCAATGTAAAGCAGACGCTGTCCAGCATCATGCGCCACAACTTCCAGGAGAATATGTACGGCCACTTCAACCATATGCGATCCTACGTGCTGAACGACGAATCGGCGCTGCTGATGGCGACCTACCCGCGCGGCGATCGGCCCGCGCGGCCCTTCCCTTACTACAATGAAGTGATGACCGGCTTTGAATACACCGCCGCCATCGGCATGCTCTACGAAGGCAACATCGAAAACGGCTTGAAGTGCATCGCCGCCATCCGCGACCGCTACGACGGGCAGAAGCGCAATCCTTTCGACGAAGCCGAATGCGGTCATCATTACGCGCGGGCGATGGTGAGCTGGGCGGCGATCCTGGCGCTGACCGGTTTCCAATACTCGGCCGTCGATCAGCGGATCCGCTTCACCACGCCCGATAGAGATCGCCGATACGTCTGGTCGAGCGGCTATGCCTGGGGCAACTGCGCGCTCAACCCGGAGGATGATGGCGCCTGCAAAGTTGAATTCAACGTCCGCGGCGGCGAGATCAGTTTCAGCGAATTCGCCTTGACCGGATTGGGCGCGGTCTCTTTTGCGCCGGGGCACAACCTCAAAAAAGGCGACTCGATTCAGTTTCAAGTGAGCGCATAGCGGACGACCTATTCTCTGAGACCTTGGTAAACTTGGTGTTCTCGGTGGCGAAGTAAACGGACCGGGAGTTCGCTGCCCATGCTCATCATCGCCAGCAGCAACGGCGCCATCGGCATTGACCAAGCCATGGATGCGCTGAAGAATGGCGGCAGCGCGCTCGACGCGGTCGAAATCGGCATCCGCCTGGTCGAAGCGAATCCCGAAGAGCACAGCGTCGGTTACAACGGCTATCCCAATATCCTGGGCGAGCTCGAACTGGACGCCAGCCTCATGGACGGGCGGACGCTTGATTCGGGCGCCGTCGCCTTGCTGCGCGGCTACCCCTACGCCATTTCCGTCGCTCGCCAGGTCATGGAGCGGGATATCCCCCATGTCTTGCTCGCTGGCGAAGGGGCGGAACGCTTCGCCCGCGAGATCAAAGCCGAACAGTGGGAATCCATGCTGACACCTGAAATCGTCGAGGTCTGGCGCGAAGGTCTGGAAGCTGTAGGGGCCACCCAGTGGGTCGCCCGCCAATCAGACAAAATCCCCGAGATAACTGATCAGACGCCTTTACTCGATTGGGTCAAGTTGGCGACTGACCCGGAGCGCGTGCACGGCACGGTCAACTTCATCGCCATCGACGGCAATGGAGATATCGCCAGCGGCGTCAGCACCAGCGGCTGGGCATGGAAGTACCCCGGGCGCATCGGTGACAGTCCCATTATCGGCGCTGGCAATTACGCCGACAACCGATACGGCGCCTGCGCCTGCACCGGCATGGGTGAAATGGCGATACGCGCCGGGACCGCGCGCAGCCTGGTCCTATACCTCAAGATGGGCATGTCGCTGGGAGAGGCGGCGCGGCAAGCGATGATGGATCTGCGTGACTTGGGCGGCGACTACATTGGCGGCATGAATTTGATCGCGCTCGATCGAAACGGCGAGCATGTTGGCATGTCTTCACGTGCTGGCGCCATCTACATTTACCAGACGGCAAGTATGAAATCTTATCAGGAATGTGAGCGTGACCTTGTCAAGATTCCGGGACGTTGGGGCAATCGCCCGCTAGATTGAATCAGAAATAAAGGTAAGTCCTAAGATGTATCGCATGCTAGATGGCAACATTGATCGCACTGGCTGGGCAGCTATCACGTTAACTCTCCAGATGACTTGATCTAATTATCGCATATAGATGCCCGAAACACGTTCCAACCTTTCTATCGAGTCAGCAGCACGAACCAAGGCCGGAAGGGAGTCGTATTCTTCGTTTACCAAGTCTTCAAACTGCACTGCCTGAACGGCTAGGAAGGTCAAGGCAACACAATTAACGACCTCCTGGCAGGCAACTGCCGAATCTAGTATCTCTTGAAGTATTTCTCCCGTCCCGATAGCAATCTCAGAAATATATCCATGTGCGAAGTCTACACGTTTCTCCTCTGGCAAACGATCTACAAGAGAAGGAAGCACACTCATGTGTGTACCTCGAAGATTGTCTAGATATTCGCGATATTCGCTACCTACGAATGTAGCTGCCTGTAGCTGAGTACATGGCGGAACACTAGCCACTGTACGAGCAATTCGGTTTAGAGCTTCCCGTGAATCAGGGAAGTCATACAATTTTTCTGGATCGATCACATATGGCGTAGCGGTGGGAAAAGGCGCCCCGGTTTCATCCGCAACACGTTCAGTCAGCCATCCGGCAATCCAAAGAACACGCCAGATACCGTCATCGTCGGCATTCAGAACAGCGAACCAATTTTGAGGCACATCGTTTACCACTTCTCCTAACAAAACTTCAATTACGAATAACGCATCCTTCGAAGTAAACTGCGTATATACGTCGCAGGCGGACAGGGGCTCGTCCGGCAAGAACGGAGGGCAAACGCGCGCGTTCAACGCAAATCGTGGAGACACCCACTCCGTCGGTATATCCCATGTATCCTGCCAATCCTCAATAGTCTCCCATCTACCCAGCCAAAGCCAATCTTCAAAGGCAAGCGGTTCGTCGTCGCACCGATTTACATATATTGGTTTGATTTTGCGCTCACTGCCGTCTTCAAGCTGAACAAGGCGATTGTGCTCAGTTATCATGGACTCGTTAAATGTACGACCGCCAGCGATTTGAAAGCACGGATCTTCAACCAATGGCCTAGAAAGATCTACACAAACTGTTAAGCCACCAATTTGGGCACATTCCTCCGTAGCCAGCGCTGATTGGACTAGTGGCGTTGGCGTTGCAGTCGGCTCCGGCACATCCTGCGCAGCAGTGGGCATAACGAAGGCGCTAATGAGCAAAGCAAGAATGGCAACTGCAACCGCGGCGCGAACGAGTTGGCTTGTTCAGGTCTTCATAGCCAATCATCATCCCATTCGTCGCGCAATTCATTGATGTAGGCGTCCACATCTACGCCTTTCCAAGATTCCTTGTCCAATCCGGCCAAGTCGCGCAGACTTGGCGCTGGCCTTTGACCCTCATCCACCTCAACGATCCGTTTCAACCATCTGAGCAGTTCTTTACGCTCGCTCGGCTTCAGCGCTTTCGCCTGCTGCAAGACTTCGTATGTCGACATGATCCCATTCTCCGTCTGCCGATGCCACAATTCTACCATCTTCGAGGACGTCGATTCCATTTCGCCCGCGCGAGCCTCGGTAAATTCGTTGCAATCGCCAATTTACGCTACAATACCCGCCAATTCTTGAACAAGGGGCGCTTAGGGCACGTAGACATAGCCCTTCGACACAGCCCCGCCCAGGAGGGACGATGAGCGATCGACCCACTGTGATTGCGATTTTCGGTGTGACGGGGGATCTCGCCCGCCGCAAGCTGATCCCGTCGCTTTATAGCAATTTCATCAAGGGGCGCACCCCCGAGCGCCTGCGGATCGTTGGTGTGGGACGGCGCGAATGGACGGACGCGACGCTAATCGAACATGCGCATCAGTCGCTGAAGAACTACGCCGCCGCCATCTACGACGAGCGCGCCTGGGACCGATTCCGCCAGATGCTCTCCTACAGCAAGGTGAACCTGCCCCAGCCCGAGACTTATCGGAATCTAAAGGACGATCTTGACGCGCTGGACGATGGCTGCAGCAATCGACTCTATTATCTGTCCATCGCGCCCGAATTCTACCAGGATGTCATCTGCAACCTGGGCGCCCTGGGCATGGCGCGCGAAAACGGTGGGACCGCTCACCCGTCCTGGCGCCGCATCGTCATCGAAAAGCCATTTGGCTACAACATGGAGACAGCTCAATCGCTCAATCGGGTCGTCCATTCCGTCTTCAAGGAGTCGCAGGTTTATCGCATCGATCACTACCTTGGCAAAGAGACGGCACAGAATATCCTGTTCATGCGCTTCGCCAACACCATATTTGAGCCCGTCTGGAACCGCAGCCATATCAGCAACGTGCAGGTGACGGTCGCCGAGACGGTGGATGTCGGCACGCGCGCCGGCTATTACGACAGTTCCGGCGTGATGCGCGATATGGTGCAGAATCACCTGCTGCAACTGCTCTCGCTAATCGCCATGGAGCCGCCCTCGGCTTTTGACGCCGACGCCCTGCGCAACGAGAAGGTCAAGGTCCTGCAAGCCGCTCGCGCAGTCCGGCTGGAAGACACGGTGCGCGGGCAATACGATGGCTATCGCCGCGCCGACGGCGTCGCGCCCGACTCCATCACCCCGACCTTCTCCGCCCTCAAGCTCTTCATCGACAACTGGCGCTGGAAAGACATCCCTTTCTATTTGCGTTCCGGCAAGGCGATGCGCCAGAAAACGACCCAAGTCAATATCCAATTCAAGCGACCGCCGAATAGCATTTTCGAGCTGACCGAGACCGGCGATCATTCTCGCAACATGCTGTCGATCTGTATTCAGCCGGATGAAGGCATACACCTGACGATTGAAGCGAAAATCCCCGACCGGCAAATCGCCAAGTCGGTCGATATGGAGCTGCATTACGACAATGCCTTCAAAGCCGAAGACTTGCCGGACGCCTACGAGCGCTTGATCCTGGACGCCATCAATGGAGACGCCGCCCTATTCATACGCGGCGACGAGATCGAGAGCGCCTGGAAAATTGTCGATCCAATCATTGAGGGTTGGGCGAGCGACCCCAGCGCGCCGCCGATGCACTGCTACGCCAAAGGCTCATGGGGACCAGAAGCCGCCGATAAACTGCTCGAACGCGAGGAGCATATCTGGCGCCTCAGCTGTTTGCATCAGGGTTAGGTCAATCAAATCCCCTCACCCCCCGGCCCCCTCTCCCACAAGGGGAGAGGGGGAGCGTCGCCAGGCTCGAAACAGCTCATTAGCGACGGACTGCGCCACAACGATGCGAATTCTCCCAAGCTATCATGCGATAACTCGCGCGTAACGGTCAATAGCGGACAAGCCTTATAGCAAGATTATTCAATCCAGAGATCAGCTTTCGCCAACTGCATCAGGTAGAATTGGGCGCCGGCCGGGTCGGCGACGATGGACCACCTGGCGCCGTCCTTATCGACCTGCATATCGATTTCGATCGCGCCGCCGAGCTCTCGCACGCGGCTGGTGGCGGACTCGGCATCGGCGACATGGAAGTGCGGCAGCCAGAAAGATTTTGCCTCATCAAGTTGGAGCATGCCGCCGTTGGCGCGCCCGCGATTGCTGATATGGGTGTATTGCTCCGGGTGATTCTCGTCGTGATAAAAGTCCCAGCCGAGAAGCGCGGCATAGAAGGCTTTGGCGCATTCCACGTCGTTGGTTATCAGCTCATTCCAACACATCGCGCCGACGGTGTTGACGATCCGGGCGCCGATGTCCCCATAGGGCTGCCATAGATTGAGAAGCGCGCCGGTCGGATCCTGGAGATGCATCATGCGCCCGGCATCAAAGACATCTTCCGGACCGTACATGACTTCGCCTCCGTTCATTGTCACCGTATCCACCAGCGAATCGACGTCATCCACGGTCACGAAATTGTTCCATTGCGACGGGGCGCCCGCTTGAATTTCATCCGGCGACATCCCACTTAATGCCGCGCAGCCCAGCCCGTCCAACAAGAATGTGGTATAGGTCATGCCTTCGCCGATGGGAAACTCACTCTTTTCCCAACCGAATAGCGCCATATAAAAGGCTTTCGCCCTTTCCGGATCGCTCGAGCTGTTATCGGCCCAGCTGAAGGTCCCGTGGGGATATTTCGTCACCTGGTACATGACCTTACTCCTGTCATCAGAACTTCAGAGTTTTGCCTGGAGGGTAGTGACTACTATTGTGGTTGGCGCAGGCGGGCGGCTCACCGAGTCGCCCCGACAACTCCTTCGATTCCGCAGAATCTAATCTTCCCAAGGATCGGTTTTGGCGAGCTGCATGATATAGAAGACGGCGCCGGCTGGATCTTCGATGACGGTGAACCAGCCGGTGTCGGGCGCTTCCATCTTCTGCGTGACCACGCGGCCGCCCAATTCTTCCACTCGATTCATAGCCGCGTCGATGTCTTTGACGTGGAAGTACACCATCCACATCGGCGGCATCTCGCCGAAGTTCTCGTCCATTTGCATCATGCCGCCATTGCTGCGACCGCGGTTGCTGATGTGGATGTATTGCTCATCGCCGGAGAATTCCCAGCCCAACAGCTTGCCGTAGAAGGCTTTGGCCCTTTCCGCGTCGCGCGTGAGCAGCTCGTTCCAACACATGGCGCCGACGGTATTGACGATGCCAGCGCCGATATGCTGCTTGGGCTGCCACAAGCCGAGATGCGCTCCCTCCGGATCTTGAATATGCAGCATGCGACCGCTGTCGAAGACATCCATCGGTCCCACGATGATCGCGCCGCCATTGGCAGTGACAGCCTCGGCCAAAGAATCGACATCCTCCACCGTCACATAGTTAAACCAAAATGACGGGACGCCCTCCGGTATCATTCCGCTCAGCGCGGCGGCATTTTCGCCTTGATGTTGGAACATGGTATAGCTGTGGTTTTCGTCGATGGGAATCTCGTACTTTTCCCAGCTGAACAAGTTCATGTAAAAGGCGATCGCCGTGTCTGGATCGGTTGAGCTGTTATCAGCCCAGCTAAAGGTTCCGTGCGGGTACTTCGTTACTCTATACATAAGCTCCTCGATTCCATAAACCTGTCATAGCCCAACTGCATTCATACCGAGAATTGTAGGGGCGACCAACCTGGTCGCCCGCTGCCAAAATCTGATCTGCAGAGGCGCGCGACTCACAGCCGCGCGTAAACACAGCGGGTCAGTCGCCCCTACAGTCGCTTAGAAGGAGCGCCTATTCTTCCCAACGATCGGCGTTGAGGAGCTCCATGATATAGAAGTGCGCGCCGGCCGGGTCGGTCGCCAGCGCCCAATAGCCGGTATCCGGCGCCTCGTTTGGACCCATGTGAACTTTCCCGCCCAGCTCGTTCACACGCTCGACTCCCGCGTTGATTTCGCCGATATTGAAATACGGCATCCAGCAGGGCGGCGTATCGCCGAAGCTCTCGTCCATCTGAATCATGCCGCCGTTGTTGCGGCCCCGATTGCTGATGTGGATGTAATGTTGATCGCCATAAAACTCCCAGCCCAGCAGCTCGCTGTAGAAGGCTTTCGCCGTCGCCGCGTCGCGCGTGAGCAGCTCGTTCCAGCACATAGCGCCGACCGTATTGACGATGCCAGCGCCGATATGGTTCCGTGCTTGCCACAAGCCCAGGGCCGCGCCCGTCGGGTCCATCAAGAAAGCCATGCGCCCGCTGTCGAAGACATCCATCGGTCCAAAGATGATCTGGCCGCCATTCGCCGTGACGACCGGCAGCAGCGCATCGACATCATCAACGGATACATAGCATGACCAGTGCGATGGGATATTCTGCTCAAGCGCCTCGGGCGTCGCCTCGCTGAGCGCGGCGACGTTCTGTCCTTGATGTTGGAACATGGTATAGGTCATGCCTTCGCCGATGGGGATGTCAAATTTGCCCCAGCCGAAGAGATCCATATAGAATTGCTTGGCCGCGGCCGAGTTGGTCGAGCTGGTATCGGCCCAGCTAAATGTCCCGTGTGGGTACTTTGTGACTGTATACATGTTTAGTCTCCTGTCAGTGCGGGCGACTCACAGAGTCGCCCCTACAAGGCTTTAGCTTTGCGAAAGTCCTGCCTATTCTTCCCAAGGCTCGGCTTGATTCAACTGAATGATATAGAAGTGGGCGCCGGCCGGGTCTGACATATAAGCGAAATGCCCGGCACCGGGCGCTTCGGTCTTGGGAATGATGATCGTCGCCCCTAATTCTCCCGCTTTCGCGATCGACGCATCGATGTCGGCGACGGTGAAATAAGGCTGCCACATTGATGGCATTTCGCCGAAGCTCTCGTCCATTTGCATCATCGCGCCGTTATTACGGCCGCGATTCAGGATCATGATGTAGCCGTTTTCATCCGTGTGGTAGTCCCAGCCAAACAGAGCGCCATAGAAGGCTTTCGCCGCCTCCGCGTCTTTGGTGAGCAATTCATTCCAGCACATGGCGCCAACCGTGTTGACGATGCCGGCGCCGATATGTTTCTTCGGTTGCCAGAGCCCAAGCTGCGCGCCGGTCGGGTCCATGATTTGCAGCATTCGCCCGCTGTCGAATACATCCGCGGGGCCATAGAGAATCGTCCCACCATTTGCGGTAACGACAACGGCAATCGCGTCGACATCATCAACCGTCACATAGTTCGTCCAATGCGACGGGATGCCTTGCGCCTGCATTTCCGGCATCATCCCGGCGAAGCCGGCCGCATGCTCGCCCTGATTCTGGAACATCGTGTAAAACAAGTCTTCGCCTATCGGCTCGTCCTGCGCGCCCCAGCCGAAGAGGTCCATATAAAAGGCTCTGGCTTTCTCCGGATCAGTCGAGGTGTTGTCAGCCCAAGAAAATGCGCCCTGTGGGTACTTGGTGACTTTGTACATGGGAAATCTCCATAGAATGTATGTTCAGAGCTACCCATCCTACTGGAATGTAGCGCAACAGTCAATGCGTCAACGCGGCATTACTCGACCACAAGAAGCTGCTCGAGTTCAAGCGCGTCAGCGGCGCCCAGGCTGATCCGCTCTCCAGACGCGGGCCCGTACCATCCAACCGCCAGACGATATTCGCCCGGCGGCAGCGCGAGGGCGTGAGACGTGTTAATGTACTCGCCCGCCACCCAGCCGGTAGTAGGCCGCGTCCAATCGAATGGCACGCCGTCCCATTGCGCCGCGATGCGCCCGTCCGCGTCCAGGGCGTGCACAAACAGTCGGAGACTCTCGCCGATCGTCCGATCAGTGCCCCAAATCAGTTCGACCTCGCCGTCGACGCTTAGGCTGAATCCATAGAGCACGATGCCGTTTGCCCATTCATCGTCCGACGGGAATTCGAAGTCTGGCGCCTCAAATACGCGCTGCGGCGCAGTCACGGTCATGGCCCGATCAAGCATAATGTGGTCCCCCTGGGGCTGGCCTGATGCGTCAAGCCGAAGCAGCGCCAAGTCGTAGCGCCCGGCAGGCAGATTCGCCGGCAAGACTGCTTGGTGATGCCCACGGTTGGCTTCACCGAAGCGCCAGTCGGCAAAGTCATAACCGAAAACCAGCGGCAGCGCGGCGCTGGCTGCGGCGACGGCGCCACTCGCTTCCAGCCACAGAAGCTGCGCCATCGCGTCCATTCCGCTCCCTTGGAGTTTCTGCCAGACCCAGCTGAACTGCAGAGTATCGCCTGCCGTTGCGGAATCAGGCAACTGTGGCGCAGCGACGAGCCTCGCCATTTCGTCGCCGAGATCCGTCGGCAGCGGCAATACATTTCGCGCTTCACTGTCCGCTTCGGCCGGTCGAAAGCGCAGCGCGCCGATCGCGAATTTCACGTCCTGCGGATCGCCCGCTTTATTGATCATGCTCATCGCCACCAGCGATTCGCTGTCGAACAAGCTCAGCTCGAATGTATAGGGTTCGCGCAACGGCGGCGTGAAGGGCGGCGCTTCCAGCTGAATCACATCTTCTATATAGGCGCCCGGCAGCCAGTTGCTCGTGGCCAATCCGCCGGGGGTGAAGGCGCTCGCTTCGGCCACAACCAAGCCCTGCGGATCACGCATGCGAATGATGCTTGAGTAATCGCGCTCCAGGGGCGCGTCATGCAGGCGCCAGTAGAGCTTGAATGTCACGGTCGGACCGGCGAATTCTTCGACAGGCGCCTCAACAGCGAGCAGATTGATGCGGTTTCCTAAGTTGGCCAATGCCCCCGCCGCACGCGGATCGCCAAATCGGCTGTGCTTGATTGGCGTATCCACCGCGTCCAGCGCCAGCGCCTTCAAAAGAAATACCGCGACGCCAATCGCCGCGAAGGTCAGCAGCCACTGCCCTTGGGATTCTGAGCCCGAGCGCGGCTGCGCCCTTTCAGTGCTTAGACGGGACCAAAATAACAGCGTCAGGACGGCAGCAGCGAAGCCAATTCCGCTCAGGGCACTCGCCAGCGATTGCGTCTTCGTCGGCGACAGCCACAACCGCAGGTCGAACTCGCCGGCGGGCGCCTCCAGCGCGAGCAAACCGGCTGGCGTCAACGGGAATACGGCGACCGACTCGCCGTCGATGGTCGCCGCCCAGTCCGGCACAAAAAACCAATCGAAGACCAGCGTCTGCGCTTCGTCGGACCGCAGCCGCAGCGCCGCCGACGTGCCGCGCCATTCTTGCGACAGGATGTCCAAAGTCGCTGAGGGGCGCAGACGCGGAATGACATCGCTCGCCTCAAAGCGCTCGATTAAGCGCGTCGCGTCAAGTTGGCCCGCGTCGGCGCTGACAGGCAGATACTCGGCGTAGGACGACAACGCAAGTTGCCCGCTCTCTCGCTCGAAGCGCTGCACATCGCCGATATCGCTCGCCTCAAAATCATCTAGGACCATCGTATACGTCCACGGCATGGCATAGAGCATAAGCGCCACCGAGACGGCGGATACGGCCGCGAGCCGGACCCGGCGACCACTGAGGCTGAGCGAAAGCAGGCGCGCGCCCACCCCGCTCATCAGCGCGAGCAGCAGGCTGGCCAGCCCCAGCAGGCGCCAGGGAAACTGGGTGAATCCGATCAAGGGGATGTTCCGCCAAAACCAGGCGGAGGACGATGTATTGAGGAACAACAAGATTCCGACAACCAACCACAGCGCCATCATCAGCGAGCGGTAGCGGCGATACGGCGCGCGCCAGCTGAGCAGCGCCCCTAGCGCGGCCAGGATCAACGGCGGCCAGCCGACGGCGATGGGCAGCGCCTGATTCTGCTGCGTTGGATCGGCGGTCTCTGGCAAGGCGAGCACTTCCGAGAGCGAGCGCAGATGGCGCGTGACGTCGATATGCCCCAACTGCTCGGCGATGAGCGGCAGCTTGATCGTGTCTCGTTCGGCAAGCGCCGGCAGCCAATAAAATGCCGTCAACAGCAGCGCCAGAACGCCCGCCAGAGCCAGACGAAGCAGAACGGACCGGCTCTCTTCAGCGCGCCAGACCAAGAAGAGACCATAGAGCGCCATCAGCGCCGCGCCATGCAAGGTGACAATCGTGTGCAGCGGAATGAAGATCGACAGGGCGGCCAGCGCGATCAAGAAATCACAGAGTCTCCCGCCAAAGGCGAGCCGCGTGATGCCATAAAAGGCGAAGGGAAGCGCCGCCAGCGCCGCCAACTCGGCCGTCGCCCCTCGCGCCACACTGTCGAATAGCAAATAGGGCGAATAGACATAAGCAGCAGCCGCGACCCATCCGCCCAACGCCGAGCGTGTCCAGAGCCGCCCTAGCAGATACATGCCCATTCCCGCCAGCACGGTGAACGCGGACATGGATAACAGCCAGGCGCTTATGAAGCTCATCCCCAGACGATGCGCCAGGCTCGCCGGATAATATGCGGTGGGCGGGAAGAAGTTGAAAAGGGGCGCGCCATATCCGTGGACTAGCCCCGAGGAGAAGCGGGGCCAGAGCGGGTGATCGACGCGCAGCGAGCGCTCGAGCGCCACTGCCCGATGCAACTGCAGCAGCCCATCAGCTGAATGCGGCATCTGATTTAAGGTGAAGGGCTGTAACGCGACCAGGCAGAGGCAGGTCATTCCCGCCAGAAATACGGCAGCGTGCCAAGCGCGTCTCAGCATGGCGCGGCGGGACGGCGATATTGAGACTGACTCAGTTGACATGCGCCGCCGGCATTTGCACGCGGTTCGGCGGGACTATTGCCTCGCCATTTCCCGGTTGCGCAAGGACTCTTGAATCTCAAAAATCGAGCCGGCATTTTCCGGCTTGGGCAAGGGGATGCTCACCGGCACCGCCTCCTGCCGCGGGCTGACGCTCGGCTGGCCGCGGACGACCGAAGCGCAATATTCTTCATAGGTGGCGCCCAGCAGGGGCCAGGAATCAAGCGAGCAGTATTCAAAGAGCAGCAAGCGGCGTGGATTCGCCGAGTGATTCGGTGTGGAGGCATGCAGCGTGCGGGCGTGATGAACGGTGATGCCCCCGGCTTTGACCAGACACTTCGCCGTCTCTCCCACTTGAAAGTCCGGGTCGCTCACCGCGCCGACGAAGACGCCGTTTTCGTGATGACTGTAGAGCGCGCCCTTGTGCGAACCCGGCGCCATCAACATGCAGCCATTTTCTTCGGTCATGTCATCCATGCAGACGCCGACGGCCAAAACATCATCATTAGTATGCGGATAAAATGCCCAGTCCTGATGCCACTCGACCGCGCTGCCGTGGTCTGGCTCTTTCATATTCAGCTTGGTGTTTTGCCGTCTCACGCCGGGACCGACCAGTTGCTCGACGATATCCAGAATGCCTTTGTGCCGCATCGTCCGATCGTAAACTTCATGCTGTGCGATCGGATTCTTGATGCGCCGCAGCCGCGGACGTTCAGCGCTGTGATTCGGCTCGAGGTCAAAGATCGCGTCGCTCTCGCTGACCCCGCGCGAGCGCTCGACGAACTCGTCCGTCACGCGCCGCAAGTCCGCCACCTCCTCATCACTGAGCACATTTTCAACGACGATATAGCCATTCTCATGATAAAAGGCGATCTGTTCAGAAGTGAGCATGGTTCGCTTTCCCACAATTGAATTTGCCGAAGAGTTTGGCAGATGTGCGACACCTTGTCAACAGCAAGCGCACAGCCAGCCTTTGCCTGACAATTGTCATGCAGCATTCTGTTAGGCGACCTGTTTTGAGAACGCCTCGGCGGCTGACCTGCTCAGTCGACGCCCATCTCGAAGATGTGATTGAGAAAAGCGAAGATATCCACTTGTTCTTCAATCAACTTGTAAGTCGCTTTACCCAGTGCATGGCCGGCTCTGGTCGTGACGCGCAAGAGAATGACGTTGTCAGTTTCATTGGCCTGCTGCAAAGCGGCGGCGAGCTTCTTGGAGTGCATTGGCACGACGCGATCGTCATGGTCGGCGGTGAGAATCAGGATGGGCGGATAAGCTTGCCCGGCTTTGATGTTGTGCAGCGGACCGTAGGCCGTTAGAAACTCGAATTCTTCCTGGCTCGCTTCGGCATCGCCATATTCGGTCGTCCAATAGCGTCCTGAGGTGAAGTATTTGAAACGGAGCATGTCGATGGTCGGCACGTGGCATAGAATCGCGCCATATAAGTCCGGGCGCTGCAGCATGCAGACAGCCACCAGCAATCCACCGTTGCTCCTGCCTTCAATCGCCAGCTTCCGATTCGAGGTATATTTGTTCCCAATCAACCATTCGGCCGCGGCATGAATGTCATCATAGGTCTTCTGTCGGCCGGCAAACATGCCGGCGCGATGCCAGGCTTCGCCGTATTCGCCGCCGCCGCGGATATTGGCGACGACGAAGATGCCCCCGTTTTCCAACCAGACCGGCAGCCATTCGCGGTAACTCGGCGTTTGACAAAAGCTGTAACCGCCGTAAGCGTACATGATGGCTGGATTGTCGCCGTTCAGATCCAAGCCCCTTTTGCAGGTGATAAAGATGGGAACTTTCACGCCGTCCGTTGAGGGACAGAATGCCTGCCTCGTTTCGTATTGGTCGGGATCGAACGATGGCGTTGTGGCGGCGAAGAAGGGATCCAGGTCGCCCGTCTTAAAGTCATATTTCAATATCTGCGTCGGCTGCAAAAACGAGGTCCAGGCGATGAACATGCTGTCGTCTTTGGCGCCACCGTGAGCGCCGGCGCACTCGCGCAGCGCCACAGCGCCCAGGCCGGGCGGCAGCAACTCGCGCTCAAGCGAGCCGTCTTTGTTGTAGATCTTGATGATATGCCGGGAAAGGCGCACCGCAGTGACTACAAATTGCTGATTGACGATGGCGACGCCCTCTATCGCTTCTTCACTTTCGGGCACAACATCCACCCAGTTCTCACGCGCCGGATTGTTGACATCCACCGCGACCACGCGCCAATTCAAGGCGCCACTTGTTGTCAAGATGTAGAAGATATCGCCATCGTTACCCACGAAACGGTATTCATCGTCCAATTCGTCGAAGAGTCGGACGAAATCGCCTTCATCGTCAATCGGTCGGTAATAGAGGCGATTGGCGATCCGCGACTCCCAAGTGATATCGAGTATGAGGAAACGATCATCCGAGCTGACCGAAGCCGACAGTTGGATACCCTTGCTCGCTGGATCATCATAGATCAGCACGTCTTCGGCTTGTTGCGTCCCGAGTTTGTGGTAGTAGACCTGATAAGACACCTCGGGATTGTCAGGACCTTCGTCGGGCGCGCCATCGGTGTATCGGCTGTAATAGAAACCGGCGCCGTCCTTGCGCCACGCCACCGACGAAAATTTGAGCTTTTCCAGCCGGTCGTCGAGATCTTGCCCGCTTTCCACATCGCGAAAGCGAAAGTGGACCCAATCCAACCCGGCGTCCGACAGTGCGTACATCACCAGCCGTCCGTCTGATGTCGGCTGCCAGTCAAAGATCGCGACTGTGCCGTCATCGCTCAATTCATTTGGATTAACCAGCACCCGTTCGGGCTCGTCACCCTCTTTCAGATAGAGGACGGGCTGCGCCAGCAAGCCATCATTGCGCATGTAGAAGAGCTTGTCGCCGCGTTTGCGCGGAATCTCGTATTTCGGGAAATCCCATACCTCGCGCAGACGCCGCTCGAAGGTATCGCGCCCGGCCAAGCTGTTCAGCGAATCCATCGCCATTTCATGCTGCGCCCGCGTCCATTCTCGCACTTCGGGATCGTCGGCGTCTTCCAGCCAGCGATAGGGGTCGGCCACCGGCGTGCCAAAGAAGTCATCAACAACATCGCCCCGGCGCGTTTCGGGATAGGTCAGTTTTCCAAACATCATCTGCGTCCTCTTCAGACAAACTTACTAAACTTGCATTTCGACGCCGAGAACCGCGCGTCACTCGCTTAATCGCTGATTTGATATCCGGAAGGTGGATCGACGCCGAGCAGATGCCGCACGAAGTAATCCCAGCGGCGGCGCACGAAATAGGGATGCGCGGTGCAAGAATGCGGCTGGTTCGGCATGATGAGCAGGTCGAAATCCTTGTTCGCTTTGATGAGTTCGTCCACCACAACCATCGTCGACGCGACGTGCACATTCTCGTCCATATCGCCATGGATGAGCAGCAGCTTGCCTTGCAGGTTTTCCGCGTGGTTTTGGTTGGCGGAAAAGACATAGTGTTCGCCGACGGGCAGCCCCATATAACGCTCGACCCAGGTGGCTTTGTCGAGCCGATGATCGTGATTGCCCGCCGATGACACCGCGACCTTGAAGAAATCGGGATAGGCGAACATCGCGCGGCAGGAGGCGTATCCGCCGGCCGAATGCCCGAAGATGCCCACGCGCGAAATGTCAAGGTAGCTGTAGCGGTCGGCCAACTGCCGGATGGCGGCGATATGATCGGGCAAGCCATTGTCCGGCAGGTTGCGGTAGCTGTGGTCGTGCTGCGCTTTCGATCTTCCCGGCATGCCCAAGCCATCGATCATCACCACCAGGAATCCCAACTCCGCCAGCGATTGCGCCTCCCAGAAGTTCTTGTCGCGTTCGCGCGCGGCATCGGCGAAGCAGGCCGGCGCCTGTATCGCCTGGGGACCGCCGTAGATATAGTCGATCACTGGATACTGCGCCTCAGGATCCAAATCCGAGGGGCGGAACAGGACGCCGTAGATATCGGTGCTGCCATCACGCGCCTTCGCCTTGAAGCGCTCTGGCTTGCGCCAGCCCGTCGCATCCAAGGCGCCGATATCGGCGCGCTCGAGTTCGCAGATCGTCGAGCCGTCGGCCGCGCGCAGCAAGATCACCGGCGCCTGATCGACAGTCGAATAATTGTCGATGAAGCAGCCGCCAGCGGGCGCAAACGTGATTGCATGATCGGCATCTTCGTGTGTCAGCAGCTCTGGCTCGCCGCCTTCGAGGCCGACGCGATAGAGATGCCTATAATAGGGATCACGATTCGCCTCGCGCCCCATCGCCGTGAAATAGACCAATCCGGCAGCTTCGTCGACATGCTCGACATTGCTCACCTCGAAATCGCCTGCTGTCAGTTGTCGGATCAGGGAACCGTTCTCGGCATCATAAAGATACAGGTGACCCCAGCCGTCGCGCTGCGAATACCAGATGACCCGCGAGCCGTCAGCAAAAACGCGAACGTTGGACGTGCCGCGCCAGACCGAAGGATCAATGCCGGTGCTGCTCTCCTCCGATATCGCATTGCGGGCGGCGCCCGATTCGGCGTCAATGATGGATAAATCAATGCGAAAATAGCCGCGCCCCTGCCGCACAAAATAGATCGTCCGCGAATCATCTGACCACCAGATACCATCGCCATAGACGGGCGGACCGTGATACTGAACCTCGATGGGTTCGATATCAACCGCGGTGACGGCGCCTGAATTCAGATCGGCACAGTATACGTATGCGAGCGGGAGCACTTCATCGCCGGGCAAAGGATAGGCGAATGAATGCAAATGAGGGCGCAGGCTCCCGTCTTTGGGCACGGACTGCACCAGGTGAAACTGTGGCGCTTCGCCTTGGTCAATGCGGCAGAACAGCAGCTTGCCGCTATCGGGCGACCATTTGATGAAGGGCGGCGGCGGATCGTCGATGCCCCCACTGGACAGTGGCGAGGGCAGATTCTCGCCGTAGTCATTCTTCTCCGCCCCATCGGTCGTGATGCCGCGCTCTTCGCCGGAGGAAACCGAACGAACCCAGACATTGTAATCGCGCGTGAAGGCTTCCCACTGTCCGTCGGGAGAGCGAATGACATCGCCCGCGGTCTTTGGCGGATCGCCGATCCGCGTACATTCGTAGGAATCCAGATCGCAGGACCAGCGCTCGCGTTTGCCATCCACTTCAAGATCGAAGACGATGCCGCCGCCCTCATCAACAAACTCAATTTCGCAGAAGGGCAGCTGCGCCGCGTTGCAAGGCGAGCCAGTCGCTTGGCTGAGCGCGGCCGCCAACCGGCTGTGATCGAAGGCGGGCTTTCTCTCGCCCGTCGCCGGGTCGACCAAGACAAACTCGACGCCCGAGAGCGATCTCCAGCGATACCAGAAGCGCGATGAATCGCCGATCCAATGCGGACGGATCAGCAGATCGGATGTCAATTTCGCCGCGTTGGCCGCCAACAGACGTTCCGCGCGGACGTAGCCCTGCCACATGTCCGGCTCGGCTGAGGGCTCGTGCCCGCGCGCCAGCTTCATCTTGATTTCCATAGATATGCCTCACAATGAGGAACTATTTCAGTCAGTGAATTCCGGAGCTGACCGAGTTCATTGCGTAGCGTTGCCGGTCGGTCCGCAGGATTCGTATTTCGTTCGCGCCGATTCAACTTTGGATGTAAGGATCGAGGGCGTCGCGCAGGGCATCGCCGATCAGATTGATCGAGATCACCGTCATGGAGATCAGGGCGCCGGGGAAGATCATCAGCAGCGGCGCCTTGCGCAGATATTGCCGACCGTTGCTGAGCATATTGCCCCATTCGGCTTGCGGGGGCTGCACGCCCAAGCCCAGAAAGCCGAGCGCAGCCGTGGTTAAGATGGCGAAGGCGACGCCGAGGGTGGCGTAGACGATGATGGGCGCGAGCGTATTGGGCAGCAGATGCAAGAACATGATTCGCGTCCGCCCCGCCCCGAGCGCGAGCGCGGCTACCACATAATCTTGCTCCTTGAGCGAGAGCACGTTGCCGCGCACAATGCGCGACAGGGTTGGTATCGCATAGATCGCCAGCACAATGATCAAATTGATCAAACTCGGGCCTAGCACCGAAATTATCAGGATCGCCAACACGATGCCCGGGAAGGCGTACATGATGTCAATCACGCGCATGACTAGTGTGTCGACCCAGCCGCCAAAGAAGCCGGAAATCAAGCCAACGATCGTACCGCATATGACGCCGACTGTTGTGCCAACGATGCCAACAAATAGCGAGATGCGCGCGCCATAAACCAGACGCGAATAAACGTCCCGTCCCAGCTCATCGGTGCCCATCCAATGTTCCGTCGTTGGCGGCTTCATGCGCTTGCGCAGCGATTGCTTGTAGGGATCATGCGTCGAGACAATCGACGCAAAAGCACCCATGAATGCGATGAAAATGATGAAAGCTGTGCCAACCAGGGCGAAGCGGTTGCGGCGGAATTCCAGCCAGGCTCGCTTCGTGCCAGAAATGCGCAGCAACTCATCAGCTTCCAGTTGCGCGATTTTCTGTTTATAGCTATCTTCCGGCGCTACGTAAGCCACACGGCAACTCCTGAACATTCGTGTCCATTCGCCACGACATCGCCGATGCCCAACCTAATCATTCGAAGCGAATGCGCGGATCCACGAGTACCAGCATCACATCGGTGAGCAGATTGACCAATACGACGGATGCGGCAATCAGCAGACACGCTCCCTGTACAACTGGAAAATCGCGCCCTTGGACGCCATCAAACAAATACAAGCCAACGCCGGGCCAGGCGAACACAGATTCTACGATGATCGAACCAGCCAAAATGAAAGCCAGGTTAATGCCCAGCACGTTCACGACCGGCAACAGCCCATTGCGCAAGGCGTGTTTGATCAGCACATTGCGCTCGGAAACGCCCTTGGAGCGCGCCGTACGCACAAAGTCTTGGTTGATCACCTCAAGCATGCTCGAACGCACATAGCGGGTAAGCGAGCCCGCGCTGCCATAGCCCAGCACGATAGTGGGCAAGATCATGTGCTTAACGCCGCCCAGCCCCGATGGCGGCAATATAGGTATATATAAGCCGAATAACAGAATCAGCACATACGCAAACCAAAAGCTGGGCATGGAGACGCCCACCAACGCGAAGACCATCAAGGCGCTGTCGACCCAGGTACCGCGCTTGATCGCCGCGAGCACGCCTAAGGAGATGCCCATAGCCGCCGCCAGCAGGAAGGCCGCCACGCCTAAGCGCACGGAATTGGGTACGCGGCGCACAAGATCCTCCGACACCGGGCGCATCGTGCGCAAGGATGTGCCAAAATCAAAGCGCAGCGTATTGCGCATGTAACGCGCATACTGCAGCGGCAGCGGATCGTTGAAGCCGTATTTCTCGTTGATTTTCTCCAGATAGGCGGCCGCGTCTTCGCCCTGGTAATCCGGCGGCACAAACATCAGAGCCGGATCGCCCGGCGCCAACTGCATGGCGAACCAAACCAGCGTAATCGCGCCAACAATTGTTGGAATCGCCAGCAGCAGGCGTCTTATGATGTATTTCTGCATGAAAGCAACCCCATCCCATAGCCCCTTCCCGCAGGTCAGTGTCTACGCGACCCCAAAAATGAGGGAAGGGGTGAATGGTCCCTCCCGCCTTAAGAGAGAGGGAAATAGAGTTGAGTCAACACGCTACTCGTTGAGCCAGGCTTTGTGGAACAGCGGGATGCGTCCACCCAGCTCCCAAACGATGCCCTCAACCGCCGGGTTGATGACGTTGATCCAGGGCGAGTGCCAGCCCCAAATCGTCAACTGCTGCTCGAGGAAGATTGTCTGCGCTCGGTGTGAAAGCCGCTTGCGCTCTTCCAGATCAGTCGTTGCCGAGAAGGCATCGAATGTCTCTTGCAGCTCGGCCGCCACCTCGACCAGATAGGGATCGGTCGCATCGTCAATCTGGTAGATCGACCAGAATGAATCCGGCGCCCAAGCCGCTTCGATTGCCGATGTTACGGCGAAGAAGGAACCCTGCGAGTGGTGACCGAAGGTCCAGTTGCCCTGGTTCTCGCGCCATTCATCCAGCATAGCGTTCCATTCAGCCGTCTTGATAGGGGCGTCAATGCCGATCTCAGTCAGAAACTGCTGGTAAATCTCGTTGAAGGTCCCCCAGAGCGCGAAGTCGGCCGAGATGATATTGACGACCAGCCGCTCTTTGCCGTCGACACAATCGACGGTTCGATCGTTGCAATCGCGGTAGCGGAAGCCATCATCGGCCAGCGCCCAGCCCGCTTCCTCGAGAATCTCAGCCGCCCGCTCCGGATCGTAGGGCGCCACTTCCGGCAGATCATCGGTCCAGTAGGGCGAGTTGGGCGATACACCGCCGCGCGAGCGCTGCGGCAAGCCGAAGAGGATCTCTTCGATGATCGCATCGAAATCGACCGCGTGCGCCAAAGCCTGGCGCAAGGACAGTTCGGTCATCGGATAGCGCGATGTATTGATGCTGATCATGGTCACGCCCGGTCCAACAGGCGTGTTCACCACGAAATTGCCTTCGCCCTGCAAGCGCACCGCGTCTTCCGGCTCGATGCCATCGACATAATGCACGTTGCCCGATTCCACCTCGATCAAGCGCACCTGGGTATCGCCGTGAATGCGAATTGTGAGACGATCCAAGAGCGGCGCGCCCTGCCAATAGTTCGGATTGGCGACATAGCGAATCTCGCTCTGCGGCTCATGCGCCTCGAACATGAAGGCGCCAGTGCCGACCGGATTCTCATGGAAGGTCGAGCCATCCTCGCCCCAGGCCGTCGGGCTGATCTGATAGGCATCCGTGCCCACCGCTGCGACGTAGATGAAGTCGCCGTTGGGTTTGTCGATCCAAATCTTGACCGTATGGTCGTCAACGGCTTCCATCCGTTGAATTTTGCTCAAGCGCACATGACCGCGCGCATCGGGATCATCAAGCTGGCGTTGGTAATTGAAGATCACCGCATCGGCGTTCCAGGGCGTGCCATCGTGGAACATCACGTCGTCGCGCAGATGGAAGGTGTATTCCAGTCCATCCTCGGAAATCTCCCAATCGGTGGCCAGGAATGGCATCAGATTGTCGTTGTCATCCACCGTCAGCAGCGTGTCATACAGCGGCCGCACATTGCGAATGCTGGGCCAGGTGGTCCTGGTCTGATCCCAGGCAATCACGTCGGCCGACTGCATCATGATCAACTCGCCGCCTTCGGTCGCGTCCTGCAGCTGCGCCGGCGCCGCCAGCAACAGCAGCGCGGCCAAGAGAAGCGTTATGATCAGTAGTCTCTTAGACATTTTCTTTCTCCTATATGACTTGAAATGCGTTTGAGCAAATCGACGACTTTAGTCTAGGCGCCTCCCTACGCCTCATCTTGGAGACCCCGGGCGAGCCATCCATGCGATTTCTGCAATCAAGCCGCTACCCACGACCATGCCCGGCAGTTGATACAAGCATAACAAGTCAATCGCGCATAAGCAAAAAATACTTGAGCGGCTGGTCGCTAAAAATGCCTGGCGAAACGGAAGAGAAACGTCAATCATGTGGCGCCGCCCTACCACAGACCCGGGACGCCCTGCCGCCGAGCCTCGACCTGCAGGCGCAGCCGCTCCATCAGGTCGACGCCCATCTGACGGAAAAGGTCAATCATATCGATCGGCACCCAATTCTCGATCAAGGTGTCGCCCTCGCGCTTCCACCAGTCAAAATCGCGCAATGTCATCAATTTGCCGGTGGCGGGGACGCCGACATAAGTGCCGTTATGATGCGAGTAAGCGGTATCCCAGATGCCGCCGGCGCAATACAGTCCCTCGCCGATGCGCCCCATCCGCCGCCCGCTGCCAGCGCGCGAAATATTGCGATCGCCGAAGCCCTCCAGCCAAGGCCGCTGATGAAAATCTTCGTATTCCTCTTTGCTGAAACAGGCGCCGATGCCGCTGGGACCATACCACTTCATATCCGGATGCCAATACTTGTCCTGCTCCATCGAGCGCAGGTCGCCGCCATCGCGACTTCGCAGGTAGCGCCGCATGCCCCGCCCCATCGCCTGCACCAACTGTTGGCTCTTGCGCGACGATAGCGGATCCTGCTCGGTCAATAGGGTGCCGTCTTTGGCGACCGGACCCGGTATCTTGCCGCCTTCCGCGCCCGGCGCCGGCGGCAGTACTTGAAAGCCCGCCTGCCGCATCACCGCCAGGATATCGAGTTGCAAATAGGCTTCGGCGATCTTCCCCTGGCGCATGACGTAGAAAACGCCGAACCAGATGTTTGTCTTCCGGCCGGACGCCGGGATGCCGAGCCAATCGTTCGCGAAGACTCCGGTCAGATAACCACAGCCGCTGACCCACTCTTCGCCGCCTTCCGTGGCATAAAGCGCCGAGCCTTCGTCGATGCCGCCCATGAAGACATAGGGCTCGTGTTTAAGATCGGGAAAGGATTGAAAGAGCGGCGCCCAGAAGCCGGCAATCGCGTTATCCGCGCCGACGAGCTGATCGATTGGCGCCGAGACATTCCAGTCCACATCCTCGTGAACCGCCGCCCGCACCGCTGTTGGTACGTTTGCTGCACCGACATGATTCAGCTTCTGCCAGAAGTCCCATACCGCTTCTTTGTTTGCTTGGTTCAGTTGATTTGACATCGTATGTCCATCACTTTTCTGCCGGCGCCTTTCTCTCATCGACCACGCGCAGACCGGCCTCTAGCGCTTCCGTGATCTTGTCCACATCATAGACGCTGCCAGCCCAGACGCCGCCGCTGGCCGCCTGCAATGCCGCCCACAGACGCGTATCGTCCGGCAAATCCGGATGCGGCTGCAAGTCGGGATGCGGCGCGCGCGAATCAAGCAGCGCTTGCGCTTCGGCGGTCGAGAGCTCGCCATCCGCCGTGCCAACCATTTCGACCGAGCCACTCAGTTCGGTACGGTCAATGATAATCTCAATCAAGTCGCCATTGCGCAGCTTGCCAATCGGACCGCCCGCCAGCGCCTCCGGTCCAACATGGCCGATGCAGGCGCCGGTCGATACGCCGGAAAAACGCGCGTCGGTGACGATTGCCACCTGTTTGCCCCAAGGGATGAACTTCAGCGCCGAAGTCAGTTGATAAGTCTCTTCCATGCCCGTGCCCATCGGTCCCAGGCCAGTCAGCACCAGCACATCGCCGGGCTGAATCGCTTCGCCTTCCAAGCCCTTCAGCGCCCGTATCGCCGCGCGCTCGGAAGTGAATACACGCGCCGGGCCGCGATGCCGATAGATGTCGTCGGCGTCAATCACCGAAGGGTCGATGGCAGTGGCCTTGATGACGGAACCTTGGGGCGCGATATTGCCCATAGGAAAGACCACTGTGCTCGTCAGCCCGCGCGCGGTCGCCTGTTCGGGCGACATGATGACATCGCTCGGGTCGATGCCATCGTTCTCGCGCAGACGCTCCCGCGCCAAGCGCCGCCGCTCGCTGCTCTCCCACCAATCCAATACGGCATCGAGCTTGTCGCCCGTTACCGTGAGGGCGTCGGTGTTGAGCAGCCCCATGCGCCGCAGATGACACATGACCTCGGGCACGCCACCAGCCATGTATACTTGCA
This sequence comes from Chloroflexota bacterium, assembly GCA_011523705.1. Classification (GTDB taxonomy): domain Bacteria; phylum Chloroflexota; class Anaerolineae; order Aggregatilineales; family Phototrophicaceae; genus UBA6055. The sequence goes on from WTGC01000052.1 coordinate 27,206, forward strand.
CGGTCGGGTGATTGCGCGGTCCGTTGGGCAAGGCGTCAACGAGACGCGCCGTGCTGCGATTGACGCGGATCCAGTCGTCGACCGACGGCGGCTTCAAGCCGGCGGCATGAGCGATGGCGGGGATATGCAGCAGCAAATTGGTCGAGCCGCCAAATGCCGAATGCGCCAGCATCGCATTCTCGAGGGCACCGGGCGTCAAAATATCAGCGAGTGTCGTGCCGGCCGCTTTCAGCTTGAGCAGAGCCAGCGCCGAGCGCCGCGCATTGTCCAGCCAGACCGCTTCGCCCGACGGCACCAGCGCGCAATGTGGCAGGCTGAGCCCGAGCGCTTCAGCTACCACTTGCGAAGTGGCCGCCGTGCCCAAAAACTGGCAGCCGCCGCCCGATGAGCCGCAAGCCTTGCAGCCCATCTCGGCCGCGTAATCCAGCGTGATCAAGCCGTGGGCGAAGCGCGCGCCTATCGTCTGAACCGTACCGGCATCTTCGGCGCCTTCCGCCGGCAGGGTCACGCCGCCGGGCACGATGACGCCGGGCAGGTCGCCGCAGCCGGCCAAGGCGATCATGGCCGCAGGCAGCCCTTTGTCGCAGGTGGCGACGCCCATCACGCCATCGCGGGTGGGCAAGGAGCGGATCATGCGCCGCATCACCAGGGCGGCGTCGTTGCGATACGCCAGGCTGTCCATCATGCCGGTCGTGCCTTGCGAGCGGCCGTCACAGGGGTCGGAGCAATAGATGGCGAAGGGGATCGCGTCTTGCGCGCGGATCGTCTCGGCCGCTTCCTGGACCAGCAGGCTAATCTCCCAATGGCCGGTGTGATAACCCAGCGCAACCGGGCTGCCGTCTTCCGCGCGCAAGCCGCCCTTGGTGCTGACGATGACGTACTGCTCGCGATTGACCTCCTCCGGATGCCAGCCCATCGCCACATTTTGGGTCATGGCGAAGAGATTGCCGCTGGCTTCGTTGAGCAGCATATCCTCGTCGAATGGCAGCGCCCCGTCCCGGCCTTGGCCGCGCGTTCGCGTCGTCCGCAGCAACTCCGCGCCGCCGTAGATTTCATGATCCATAATTTAGCCTCCCAATTTTAGCCACCGAATACACCGAGGGTTATGAGGACACCGAAAGCAATTTTCATCACAACGCGAGTTCAGCAAAACCAAGAACGCAATGAAAATTCGGAATGCCACTTATTTCACCCCATCCCCCGGCCCCTTCCCCAGCAAGCTAAGGAAGGGGAGTTTTTTTAGCAAGGTTGTGATTTGCACGACTAGCACGGTTTTACTTCTCACAGAAACATGTGCTGTGGCGACGGTCGGCCAACGACTATGCTTCTCGGATTGTGACCCGATTTGAGTCCAATGAATAGAGAGTTTCCTCTGTGTACTCGGTGTACTCGGTGGTTAAAATACCTGTATCGAATTCTCAGGCAAAGCAGATTATGACACAGAAGCGATTTCTAAATCAAACAGTCATCGTTACCGGCGCTGGCGAGGGGATCGGATATGAGGTCGCGCGCCAATTCTGCGCGGAAGGCGCGTCCGCCATTTTGAACGACATCCTGCCCGGGCGCGCTGAAGCCGCCGCCGAGTCGATCGCCGCTGAGACGAGCGCGCCCTGCCTGCCGGCCCCCGGCGATGTCGCCGATATCGAAGTCTTGCGCGCCCTCGTGCAGCAAGCGGTGGAGACATTCGGACAGCTCAATGTCTGCGTCTGCAACGCTGGCTTGACCTCTTGGGGAGACTTCTTCGATTACCAGCCGGCAGATTTCGAGCGCGTAGTGGGCGTCAACCTGCGCGGCAGCTATTTTCTGGCGCAGGCAGCCGCCCGTCAATTTCGCGCCCAGGGAAGCGGCGGGCGCATCGTGCTGATGTCATCGGTGACGGGCCACCGCGCCGTCCCCTATCTCAGCGCCTATAGCATGACCAAAGCGGCGCTGGAAATGCTGGCGCGGAACCTGGTGCTGGAGTTGAGCCCGCATGGCATCACGATCAATTGCGTCGCCCCCGGCGCTGTCATCACCCCGCGCAACCTCAATGACGATCCGGACTATGAAGCGCGCTGGGGAAGTCTGATTCCAGTCGGACGGGCTATTCAGACCGAAGACATCGCCAACGCGGTGCTCTTCCTGGCCGCGCCCGAGTCGGCCAAAATCACCGGTCAGTCGATCGTGGTGGATGGCGGCTGGACCAGCACCAGCCCAATACCAAACAAGGACTACGGAAGAGAATACGAGAATTGAGGCCAAAGTCATGTAGAATAACGTTAGGTCAAGGAGTCTGGGTGATGACGAAAAGATCGTCAAGAAATAAGACTATCACAGTCACCGAATCTGAGATTCGACTACTGGAAAAAAGATTGCTATCTGTACATTCTTGTTTAGACGAGACGGACGTGATCGATAAAACGATCTTGGGTGATGCGCTCGAAGTCATTGATTACCTTCCTAGATGCTTTGCGGACATGCTATTTGTTGATCCTCCGTACAATATGAGCAAAGTTTTCGGAAAGGCATCTTTCAAGAGAATGGCAAGCGGTGATTACGAAAGTTGGGTACGTTCATGGTTCAGCAGGATTCTCTCGAAGCTTAAGCCCAATGCGTCAATATATGTCTGCGGTGATTGGCGCTCTTCTTCGCCTCTGTTCAGAGTTCTATCCGATTATGTCAATGTACGAAACAGAATCACTTGGGAAAGGGAAAAGGGACGCGGCGCAAAAGCGAATTGGAAAAACGCGTCGGAAGATATTTGGTTTGCGACAGTGAGTGATGAGTATTGCTTTAATGTGGAAGCAGTGAAACTGAAGAAGAAGGTGATCGCTCCCTATCGGCATGACAATGGCAAGCCCAAGGACTGGTCGGAAGAGACCAATGGAAACTTCCGGCTTACACATCCTTCTAATCTTTGGACAGATCTGACTGTACCCTTCTGGTCCATGTCCGAAAACACCGGGCATCCGACGCAGAAACCCGAAAAGCTTGTTGCCAAGATTATCCTCGCAAGCTCAAGGCCCGGTGACATCATTCTTGATCCTTTTTTGGGTTCTGGAACAACTTCGACGGTCGCTAAGAAACTAGGACGGCATTTCGTTGGGATTGAAATCGACAGGCACTACGCGTGTTTGGCTGAGAAAAGGATAGAGATTGCTGCATTGGACAAACGAATTCAAGGATATGACGATGGAGTTTTTTGGGAGAGAAACTTGAACCCAGACGCAAGCAAGAAGATTGAGAAGAAACCGCAACGAAGGCAGCTTCTATGAACAGAGCTGTGTTTGAGTTAATTGACCACATTAGGGCACATGACGGAATCGCGGACAAAGCAGCTCTGTCAAAACTGACGCAGCAGAAATTCGCACTCATAACGGATCGGTCGGTATATTATTCATCGCATTACGCGATTCGCTTCAGCTCAACCCGTTCAAACAGTTTCTCAAATACGGTGGTAGCGCTTTCCACTATACAAAAGTATGACGACTTACCTTTCATTGTCTGCCAAGTTACGCCTACCAAAAACATTCTATACTTGGCAAATACAACTTTCTTACGAAAGATAAGCCACTCCTCTCAAGATCTCCGCGTTGACAACATCAAGGGCAGCATAAACGGTTCTGACATTGTTAGAGCTTTTAATGATTTGCCGAATGAGCCGGAATACTTTGAAGATCTCTTCAATATTCATGCCGCGATAGGATTCAGCGAGAATCTGCCCCGAATAGTAGAGGCGACGAATAATATTGTCCCATTCGGGAGCAAGTTTTCCATTTCGGATTTTTCAGTAGAAGCAATTCTGAATGCGCCAGCACGAGCTACCAGTTTTGTCCAGTCACCGGAGTACAATCGTTTGAAATCGGACTTGGATTCACGAGTTAGCCGGGTCACTGAGGCGATAATCGTGGCCGGGCTCATCGAGAATGTTAATGTTCGCGGCAGGATGATTGAATACATGGTCACGGGCGAAGACGAGAAGCACAAGAATCAGGTTATTGAAGCGGTATTGCAGGGACATAGAGAAATACCTAAGTTCAGGAATACTAATGATCTTGGTGACTATACCCGAGTATTCGACCAGTTTGAGACTGCAACAGATGTTAAAACCAAGATTATGCTTCTGAACTCAAATCCTAAAGCGTACAATATTGACAAGCTACTGGAATACTTATCGAAAGACAAATCGGTATTCATGTTCTACTTTATTGGCATTGAGCCAGACAAAATTGTCAATCAGGTACTGGTCTCGATGTTTCAGTCCGACTTAATGAACTCAACCATTGTATTGAGACATTGGGCAGGACGCAATTCGAGGGGAGTAACTCAGTTCAAAGGTTCTGCGCTTAACAAGCTAATCTTATCTCCAAACAATCATATCAATAAACGAGCGAGTAGGGAGTTTTTGCAGAAACTGATTTGCCTATGACTAGACGGCTATGATCAAGTGGGCGCCATTCACGCAGCCCCGCCGTCAGTCCATCAGTTCTTGAACGAGCCGGTTGGTCGTCGACAACCGATCCGACAGCATGCTGGCGATGAACACATGTATCGCCGAAGCGGTCTGCGGCGCCGTCTCCTCCATTTGGCGCAGCGCCTCGTGGCTCAGCCGCTGCAACACGCCAGCTTCGGTCACCACAATGGATGCCGAACGCGCTTTGCCCAGGTAAAAGCCAACTTCGCCAATGACGACGCCCGCGGTCATGCTGCGCAGGCGCAGGACGTGGCCCGATTCATCGCGCAACAGCACATCGACGCGGCCGGACTCGATAAAGTACAGCGAATCCGATTCATCGCCTTGATTGAAGATCGTATCGCCGACCTCAGTTTCCATCGTTTCGAGGAAGGTCGCCAGCGCGCTAGCGTCTCGCGGACGCACGATCGCATGCTGTGCCAGTTGCTGCTCGACGGTGACGCGCTCCGCGTCCAGCAAGCTGGAATCTCGCAAGAGCGTGTTCTCGCAAGATTCCAGCGCGCGATCCAAATCGTCGAATAGCGACGGCTTGCCCAGCCGCCCTTCGACGATCCCGCCACTGGCAAGCAAGGTCCGCAACTGCGGCGACGCGTCCGAAATCAGCAGTTCAATGCCTTTGCTATCCGTCAGCTTTTTCAGCTTCTGGAAGTCCACAATCGTGGAAACATCAAGCCCGCGGACGGATTTGAAGTCGAGAATGATGAAGCTGAGCGGTTCCCCTTTCGCCCCGGAGACGCGCGTTTTCAAATGCTCGTAGAAGCGATAGGCGGTGCCAAAAAAGATGTAACCCTGCAGCCGGACGATCCAAATCCTCGCCCCCGCTTCTTGCAGCAACTGATTTTGCGCGAAGGAGCGGTCGAGGTTGCTGCGATGAATAGCGCCGGAAAACTCTTGCTTGATGACCTCCATCCGGCTGTATTCCAGGACAAAAGCCGCAATCGCCACAACCAGGCCGATGGCGATGCCGGTAAGAAGGCCGAACAGCCCAGTCGCCAGCGCGATGATGACGATGACGATGTAATCCTGTCGCGGCAGCTTGGCCCAACTGTCGAGCAGCCACTCTTTCATGAATTGCAAGCCGAAGTAAATGATGAGGCCCACCGGGATAAAACGCGGAATAAGCGAGAATATGGCGCTGCCAAAGAACAGCGTTAACAGAAACATGAACGCGAGGATGAGCCCAACCATGCGCCCGTTGACGCGCATGTTTGCCACCAGCGTGGAAGAAATGGGGGCGTGATAAGCCAGAATGCCGCCGCCGCACAGGCTCGAGGCCATATTCGCAAGGCCATTGACCCGGAATTCGCGATTGAAATCGAGTTCGCGGTCAACGATATGCTCCTGCGCGCTGGCATTGAAAAACAGATTCAGCGTACAGACCAAGGTCAAGGTCAAGATGCCACCGGCGCTGGCTGCGAAAATGGAGGCGTCCAGTTGCGCGACAGTGGCGAAGTCAGGCAACTGCCAACGCAGCGCGCCCCAAGACTCCGGCAGGAGCCAACCGTCAGCCGCCAAGCTGGCGACATCGCCAGGCCCCAAGAACGCCCAGGCGTGAAATAGAACGAAAAACGCCATGATGCAGCCCGGCATGATCAACGTGCTCTTGAACCGTGCCCGCAACGCAAACATACTCAGAGCAAAAGCCAAAGCCGGCAACCAGCGCGCCAAGACGGCGCCCTCCAATAAGATGGGCAAGGACTGCAAACTCAGCCGCAGGTCTAGTAAAATGCCGAAACCGGCATTCACAATCAACCAGCCCAAACCGGCCATGAAGCCGCCGACGATGGGATAGGGCAGATACCGGATTAAGCCCCCGGCGCGCAGATAACCCAAGAGCAATAGGAAGCCCCCGGTTAAGACCGCAGAAAGCGCGATGACCAAAAACACCGCCGCGAAAAGCGCCTCCTCCGGCATGTCGGCCGGCGCGGCCGCGACCACGCTGCTGGCAACCATACCTTGGATCACCACTGTCGGGCTGCGCGGCACGACCAGGGTCGCATGATCCGAAGCGAGGAGCGAGGTGATAGGAATGACGATAATCTGACTAACCAGCACCATGCTGAGACCGGCTGCGAAATAGGCTTCCAGCGGCCCATGAAAGATGAGCCGCGCATACGATGGCATCGCGCTCGCCATGAGCAGCCAAATGATGGCGCTGGCGAAGACGCTGCGCGGCAGTATCCGCGGTTGAAGCGCCTGCCTTAGCGCCTGGCGAAGCGTCCAAACGGAGCCATCAGCTGAATCTGGTTGTGCCATAACTGATTGGCCTGCCAGCGTATTATGGGCTCAGTGACCTAGAGCATAGCGGGTTAGGAAGATGCCACGCTCGATTGCGCGGCTGAAGCAGCCGTCTTACGTCGGCGGCTGCCCAATAAATCGTGACCCAGCCAGCCCAAGCCCAGCAGCGCCAGACCGACGCCACCGACGATCATCATATTGAATTGCTCGGCAACCAATCGCCGGCGTTCGATATCGGAAGCCATCAAGCCTTGCGCCTGCCCTTTGCTCTCGATCGCGACTTCGCCGCCCTGCTCATGAATCTGCGCCGCCAAATTGCTGGAGAGTTGATTCTGCAGCATGAAGTAGCGGATCGCCCCGCCCGCCGCCATCAAGACGCCGACCACAATGGCGGTGAAGAGCAGCCGCTCAATGACGCCGGTATAAGTCAAATTTCGCATCCGCCTCACCTGTCAGATATTCATTGATAAACCAGCCACGCAAAATTACAATGCATTGTCACGCTCAATCTCATTGTACGGAAGAGTTGTATGACTAGCAACACAGTCTCTGTCGGCGTCGTCGGCACCAGTTGGTGGGCGGATGCCATGCATTTGCCGGCGCTCGCCAGCCATGCGGGCGCGCGGACGGTCGCCATCTGCGGTCGCAACAGCAACAATGCGCGCGAGATGGCGCAGATCTGGGACATCCCGCAAGTCTATACCGACTATCGCGAGATGCTCGACCGCGCTGATCTCGACGCCATCATCATTGCCACTCCCAACAGCAGTCATTACCCCATCAGCATGAAAGCGCTGGAAAAGAATCTGCACGTCCTCTGCGAGAAACCAATCGCCCTCACCTATGCGCAGGCGCGGGAAATGGCGGAGACGGCCGAGGCGCGGCGCCTGAAGACACTCGTTCCCTTCACCTACAGCTTTATGCCGACAGCTCGCTATCTCAAGGAATTGGTTGATGGCGGCTACCTGGGCGCGCCTTATCATCTGAATATGCGCTACTACACTGGGTTCGCCCGAGAAGGCGATTACTTGTGGCGCTTCGATCGCGGCATCGCCGGGTCCGGCATCATCGGCGATTTGGGTTCGCATTTTCTCTACCTGGCCGAGTGGCTCTATGGCGATATCAAAGCGATCACCTGCCGCCTGGGATTCACCGTCCCGCGCCCGCCGATCGATCCCGCCGGCGAGCCTTATGAAGTCCTTGATGATTCCTGCATGCTCACGCTGGAATTCTGTAACGGCGCATACGGCATGATCCATTGCACCGCTCTCTGTTATGAAGACACTCCATTCGGCCAGACGCATCACATGGAGTTTCACGGCGCGGGCGGCACGCTCTACAGCTACACCGATTGGGACAAAGTCCAGCAGGTCATGGGCGCGCGAGTTGGCGAAGGCATGATCTGCGAGTTGCCGATACCCGAGCATATCTGGGGCAATGCCCGCCGCGACACGGTGCACAACACTTATCGGGACATGTTCCGGTCGGAAGACTTTATGATTCGCGCATTCATCAACGGCATCCTCAACGACACGGAGCTGAGGCCGAATTTCCGCCAGGGCGCGCGTATCCAGCGCCTGCTGAGCGCGGCCGTGCTTAGCCACGAAAAAGAAGCGCGCGTCGAGGTCGAGTCAATAGAGGCATGACCTTCGCCCCTCAGAAGGAATAGTCGCGCCGGTCGATCGCCACGGGCTCAGCGCGCCGGCTGGATTCGAAAGCCGCTTCAATGACCGCCTGCGCCAGCAACCCGGCAGCGCCCGGAATCGGTGGCGGCTCTCCCGAACGCAGGGCGCCCAGGAAGGCCGCCAATTCCTCTGTGAAGCTATCGACCGGATCCAAAGCGCAGCGTTCAATGGCGCGCTTGGTGGCGGATACGAAATGCCCGGCTCGGTCGCCAGCGACATAGCCCGCTGCCCCCACGATCTGGAAAAAGATATCGTCTGACGCGGCGACCTGGGGATAATCGCCCCCGACCCAGCCGCCATGTATCGACGCCAGCGCGCCGTCGGGGTAGGCCACTTGCAGGAAGACCTTATCCTCGCCTTTGAATCCCAAGCGGTTGCCAAGCCGAGCTGAGACTTGCGCCGGCAACCGACCCAGCAGCCAATTGGACAGGTCAATCGCGTGCACGATGTTGTCGCGCAAGGCGCCATAATCGGTGTACCAGATGCGTTCCGGCGGCGGAACCTGCTGGAAATAGCTGAATATCGCGTAGAGCGGCGTTCCGATGTCGCCCGCATCAATCATCGACTTGGCGCGAGCAAAGACGGCTTCATAGCGCATCTTGAAACCGATGCCCAGCATGACGCCGGCCTCATGCGCCGCGCGGCACATTTCGCGGGCCTGTTCCAGATTCTCCGCCAGCGGTTTCTCACAGAAGATATGCCGCCCTCGCTGCGCCGCCGCCAGAACCGCCTCATAGTGATAAGGCGTCGGCGAGCAGACGCAAAGCAGATCGATATATTCCCGTGCCAGAAGCTCGCGCGCATCGGCATAAGTCGCCGCGCCGCTGAGCGCCGCCACCTGCTGCGTTCGCTCGGGCATCGGATCGGCTACGGCCTCGACCTGCGCGCCCAGGCGCCCCAAGCGCTGCGCATATTGCCGCCCGATCAAGCCGCAGCCGACGATGCCCACTCGGATATCGGTCATCGTTCAGGCGCTCGGCTTTCCATTGCTTTGCGCGTCCACACCCTTCAAGGTGATTTCCCGCGCGCGGTGGCAGGCGACGACATGGCCGGGCTGAATCTCTTCCAGCTTGGGCGTTTCGCTCCGGCAGCGGTCAATGGCGTGGGCGCAGCGCGGATGGAAATAACAGCCCGTGGGCGGCTGCGCCGGGTCGGCTACTTCGCCCGCCAGCACAATGCGCTCTGACCGGAGGCGCGGGTCCGGCTTGGGCACCGCCGACAGCAAAGCCTCGGTGTAGGGATGCTTTGGCGCCTTGAACAAACGGTCGGTCTCGGCGATCTCAACGATCTTGCCGACATACATCACCGCCACCCGGTCGCTGATGTGCTTAACCACGCTCAAATCGTGGGCGACGAACAGGTAGGTCAATCCCAGTTCGTCTTGCAAATCCAGCATCAGATTGAGAATCTGCGCCTGCACCGACACATCCAGCGCCGAAACCGGCTCATCGGCGACGATCAAACTGGGATTGAGCGCCAGAGCGCGGGCGATCCCGATGCGCTGACGCTGCCCGCCACTGAAGGCATGGGGAAAGCGCTGCATAAATTCAGGCCGCAGGCGCACCAACTCCAGCAGCTCTTCCACCCGCTGCCGCCGCTGATCGCGACTCTTGACCCCGTTGGCTAGCAGCGGTTCCGCGATGATATCGAAGACGGTCATGCGGGGATTGAGAGAGGAAAAAGGATCCTGAAAGATCATCTGCATTTGATGGCGGAAGGGCTGCAGCGCCCCCTTGGGCAGCGCCGCCGTATCAATCACATCGCCGGCGGCGGTTTGAAACAGCACCTCGCCCGCGGTCGGCTTCAGCGCGCGCAAGATGCAGCGCGCCGTCGTCGTTTTGCCGCAGCCGCTCTCACCGACCAGCGAAAGCGTTTCGCCTCGATTGATATGAAAGCTGATATCGTCGACCGCCCGCAGCTGCCCGACGACCCGCCGCAGCAAGCCCCTGCGTATCGGGAAGAAGCGCTTCAGATTCCGCACTTCCAAGAGTGGCGCTTCAATCGGCATACTCAACTTTTCCTGCAATACTCGTGGGCGAGACAGCGGCTCGCCCCTACACACTGTCTAAATGTCGGGCTCGTGATAGAGGAAACAACTCGCCAGTTGCGATGCGCTCACCGGGCGCAGCTGCGGCTCGTGCCGGTCGCATTTTCCCGGCATGAATTCAGCGCAGCGCGGATGAAATGGACAGCCGGCGGGCCGATTGTGCGGATGCGGGATCGACCCGGCGATCGTCGGCAGCTTGGTGCGCGGCTCGGCGAATATGCTGGGAATCGAACGCAAGAGCGCCTGCGTATAGGGGTGTTTCGGCTGGTGAAATATCTCATCCACCGGTCCGCTTTCCACCACGCGCCCCAGATACATAACGATGACATCGTCAGCCATTTCGGCGATGACGCCCATATCGTGGGTGATGATGATGACCGACATCTGGGTCCGCTCCTGTATCTCGCGCAGCAAGTCCAGGATTTGGGCCTGCGTCGTCACGTCCAGCGCCGTGGTCGGCTCGTCCGCGATCAAGATTTTGGGATTGCAGGACAAAGCCATCGCGATCATGACCCGCTGCCGCAACCCGCCGCTGAGTTCAAAGGGATATTCGTCGATCCGCCGCTCTGGCCGAGGGATGCCGACCATGCGCAGCAGTTCGATCGTTCTGTTTCTGGCTTCCGCTTTGCCGACATCTTGATGCAGCTGTATGGTTTCGACGATCTGGTTGCCAATGGTGTAATGGGGGCTGAACGACGTCATCGGTTCCTGGAAGACGAGGGCGATCTCGCCGCCACGAATGGCGCGGATCTCGTTGCCTTCGGCATCCAGCTTTGCCAAATCGACTGGTTCGGCATCATCAGCGCGCTGAAACAGGATTTCACCGGCAACGATTCGCCCCGGGTCATCCACGATGCGCAGAATTGACATGGCGCTGACGCTCTTGCCGCAGCCGCTCTCGCCGACGATGCCCACGGTCTTGCCTGGGCGGACGGCGAAACTCGCCCCATCTACCGCCTTGACCGTGCCTTCATCAGTGAAGAAATAAGTCTTCAGCTTGTCCACCGTCAGGATGGGCGGCGGTTCATTGCCGTTCATTAGACGATTAGCCATAGGGATCCGCCGCGTCGCGCAAGCCATCGCCCAGGAAGTTGAAGGCCAGGATCACGACAATCACCGGCAGCGCCGCCGATAGCAGCCAGGGCGAAATCGCCACCGTCTGGATATTCTGCGCGTCTTGCAGCAGCACGCCCCAACTCACGGCTGGGGGCCGCAGCCCCAGGCCGAGGAAGCTGAGCGCCGTCTCGCTGATGATCATATTGGGCAGCGCCAGGGTCGTCGCCGCAATGATGTGGCTCAGAAAGGACGGCACCATGTGGCGCAGAATGATTCGCATCTGGCTGACGCCGGCCAGTTCGGCCGCCAGGACAAAGTCCTCTTCGCGCAGGGCCAGAAAACGACCGCGAACGACACGCGCCAGGTCGGTCCAGCCGATCAGCGACAGGATGACCGTAATCGCGAAATAGACCTGAACCACGCCCCAATCTCTGGGCATGGCCGCCGCCAGCCCCATCCACAGCGGAATAGTCGGAATCGAACGCAGTATCTCGATGACGCGCTGGATCAGCGTATCGATGGCGCCGCCGTACAAGCCGGATATGCCGCCGAGCAAAACACCCAGTACCAAACTCAAGGTGACGCCAGCCAAGCCAATCGTCAGCGAGAGGCGACAGGCGATCATCATGCGAGACCACAAATCGCGCCCCAATTGATCGGTGCCCAGCAAGAATATCGCCTCCTCGGCGGCCCCGCCGTCGACGCCGATCAGATGACGATTGGTCTTGAACAAGCCCAGGAACTTGTATTCATACCCTTCTGCGAAAAGGCGCAGCGCTATTTTTTGTTCCGGGTCGGGCTCATAAACCCGTTTGAATGTTCGCGGATCGCGCTTCCCCACCAGCCCGAACACATACGGACGGAAGCGCCCTTCATCAAAGAAGTGCACGGGTTGCGGCGCGATCAAGGAGCGGAAAGCCTCGGTCTTGTGTGGATCGGCATAAGCCAGAAAGTCGGCGCCAAGCGCGACAAGATAAAAGGCTGCGATGACCATGCCGCTAATCATCGCCAGGCGATGCTTGCGAAAGCGCCACCACATCAACTGCCATTGCGTGGCGACCGAGACGCGCTCTTCGGCTGCGGTTGTGATTGAAGCGTGGTCGAATTGGCTGTCGAATGCGCCTCGTTCTCCCGTCGATTGCGTCATTCGCGCCTCTCAAAGCGAATGCGCGGATCGACCCACATCAACAGAATATCGGAGATGAAGGTGCCGAGGACGGTCATGATGCCCAGGAAGAGCACGATCGTGCCAGCGAGGAACATATCTTGCGCCACCAACGACCGCAGAAGCAGGGGACCGATGGTCGGCAAGCTCAATACGAGCGCCACAATGATGCTGCCCGAAATGATGAAGGGAAAGAGATAACCCAGGGTACTGACGAAAGGGTTGAGGGCGGCGCGAACGGGATACTTCAAGATGAGCCGAAACTCCGACATGCCCTTGGCGCGCGCGGTAATGACATAAGGCTTGCGCAGTTCGTCTAGCAGATTCGCGCGCATAATGCGAATTAGCTGCGCGGTGCCAGCCATGCCCAGGATGATGGCGGGCAGCGGCAAATGCTTGATGAGATCCCACAGCTTGCCGAGGCTCCAATCGGCCATCTGATATTCCGGCGAAAACAAGCCGCCGATATTGGCGTCAAAATAGCGAAAGCCCAGGTAGAGCAGAATCAGCGCGAGCAAAAAACTGGGCACGGCCAGACCGATAAAGCCGATGAAGGTGAAAATGTAGTCGGCGATCGAATACTGCCGCACCGCCGAGTAGATGCCGATCGGCAGCGCCAGCCCCCATGTGAAAAGCACAGCTGAAACCGAAACCGCCATCGTCAGCCAGAGCCGGTCGCCGATCATATCCAGAACGGGCGCCCGCCATTCCAGTGAACGCCCGAAATTACCGCGCGAAATCTGCTCCATCCATTTCAAGTATTGAACCCAGATGGGGCTGTCCAAGCCATACTGCTGGCGCAGGTTCTCGGCGAATTCGGGCGTGACGTCAACGCCGCTGCTGGCCAGTTGGGCGATGTATGCGGTGACATAGTCGCCCGGCGGCAACTGAATAATGGCGAAGGCTAGAACGCTGATCGCCCAAATCGTGAGCAGCGCCAGCAGAAATCGGCGGATTATATAGGTTAGCATGGCCTGTTGGTTCGTTGCAATGGATAGCCGTAGGGGCGATTCTGTGAATCGCCCAATTGCACAAGCTTGCTGTAGCGGGCGACCCGATAGGTCGCGTAGACACTGACGGTCCGTCACCCCTACAAGGCTCGTCCGGTACTGCAGAAAGCCTGTCCTCCGTACATTTTACCCCATCCCTGGCCCTTCCCCAGTGAACTAGGGAAGGGTGACTCGACGGCAGAATCGGGAAATTCGGGTGACGAAATCGTTAGAATCCCTTGATACCAAGTGCGCTGCAAGAGTGCTCCCCCTTCCTTAGCTTGCTGGGTCACGTAGACATAGACCTTCGGGAAGGGGGTTGGGGGATGGGGTGTCACCGGCGAGATAGCATGGCCCAGTACCGGACAAGCCTTACAATATGCCTACGCGATCCGCTAGCGCTTCAGGAAATAGGTCTCCGGCAAGGTGCAGCCGGGCGTCATGCAGAGCACATTCGCGAGCTGACGCGCCGGCACGTTGCCCATCGTGTCCTTGACCACGCGTGTACCCAGCACCGCAGGCGAGCTGCCGACGATGCCAGCCTGCCAGACGTTCTCGGCGAAGAGCACCCAGAAGCGTTTGCCCGCTTCGATGCGCTCTTCCGGCGGCAGTGAAGGACCGCTCACCCAGATCTCCATCGCCTCTTTGATCGCTGGTGGCGGCTCATCGCCGATGGCGCCTCCACTGCGCATCCAGTCGGTGTAATTCGGGCGCGCCCAAAGCCAAGTGTTGTTGTAGTGCAGGAAGACGTCTTCGGTGCCGCCATTGTCCCACAGGCTCAACTGAATCTCGCCGTTGTCGATCCGCGACTGCCACAGGCTGCGCTCCAGCTGCTCGGGGATGACATTGAGACCGATGCCCTGAAGCTGGCTGGCGACCATCTCAGCGATCTTCGGATAAGGGACGAAGCTGGCGCCCGGCGTCGTCAAGGTCAGGGTCAGCCGTTCGCCGTTGTCGGTACGCAGGCGGAAGCCGTCGCCATCCTTCGCCGACAAGCCGATATCGTCCAAAAGCTGATTGGCGGCCTCAGCGTCGAATGCCGTATGCAGCGTTTCGTATTCTTCGCCCGGGTAGTAAGGATTGGCGGCGGTCGGCACCACCGAACGCGCTTCGCCCAAACCGAGCAGGAAGGTCTCGTTGACCTGCCCGCCATCAACGCCCATCGAAACGGCGCGGCGGAAGTCGATATTCTGCAGCCAGCCGGCGATCTCAGCGTCCGCGCTGTAGGTCTGGCCGAAGAAGAGCAAGACGTTGGCGCCATAATCGGCCGGATCCAGTCGAATGGAGTAATTGCCGCGCTCGGCATTTTCCAGATAGAGCGGCAGTTTCTGCAAGTCAATGTGGCGGCTTTGCATATCGTACTCGCCGGCGATGGCGCGCAAGTTCAGCACCTCAAGGTCTTCGGCCAGCGTCAGCACGATGGAGTCGATATAGGGCAGTTGGTTGCCTTCGGTATCGACGCCGAAGTAATAGGGGTTGCGCTCGAGCACGTAAACAGGGTTTTCCGCCGGCGCCAACTTGACGCGCCAGGGCGCCAAGGTGGGCAATTCCGGATTGCGCGCCCAGTCATTCTTGGATTTGATCAGGTCAACCCAATTGGAATAACCGCCCTCTTCCACAATCGCGTTCAGGTCGGCTTCATCAGCGAAGTTCGGATGGAATTGTTTGATGTAATGCGCGGGCGCGTAACCGCCATGTCCATTCCAGCCGCGCCGGGCATGGCTGGCGATATTGCTGGAGGGCGTCGCCATCACCTTGAGGAAAAGCGGATAAGGCGCGCTGAAGTTGTACTGCACCGTCAGATCGTCGATCTTGGTCAAGGTCGCGAATTCACCATTGACCGAAAGGAAGGTCGACGGGGCTGGCAGGAACTCTTCGTTCAGGAACAGTTCCTCGAACCAGAAGACAATATCATCGGCGGTGAATGGCATCCCGTCGGACCATTTGTGGCCCTCGCGCAGGCTGAAGGTGAATTCGGTGAAGTCGTCATTAACAGCCCAGCTTTCGAAGACCCAGGGTTTGATTTCGTTCAAGGTGTAATCCATGAACAAGAGATTGTCGTTGCCGGCGATGCGGCGGGCGTTCCAGACATCGCCCGGGCCGGTATAACCGCGGCGCCATTGCCCGCCGTATTGGCCAATTTCGTGCACCGGCTGAATCACCACCGGATGCGCTGGCAAGCGCTCTTCAACCGGCGGTAAGTCACCCGTTTCCACCATCGCGCTCAACATGGGCGATTCGCTGAACATGGATGGCATCATGCCCATATCGGTGATGATGGTCGGTCCCTCAAATTCGCCTACCAGGAAGGAGCCCATCTCATCCGATTGGCCCGCGGCTGAGAATACGCCCAGCGCCGCGATTAACAGAATGAACAGCAGCTTCTTTGACATGTCTTCCTCCTATGGAATGCAATCAATCTGAATCGGCAGCTTTACGCTGGCCGGTTGCAACGCAATGACAATCGATAACGCTCCTTTCTCTACGGCAGTGGAGACAAGGCAAATATGCCTCCCGTTTATGACTGATTTCGGGCGAGCCACCGGCTCGCCCCTACAATACTTAAGAATCATAAGGGGTCACCAAAGCCTTGTCATAGACCTCGTCTATGATCTGCATTGCGCGATGGCAATCTCGCAGCGTGGCGATCGGCGGACGGCCGTCGCGCAGCCGCGCCAAAGTATCGCGCCCAAACTGATTGTAGCGCGCGCCTTGATCAGGAATCGCCAGCGTGCGCGCCTCGTCATCGTCCAGCGTCGCCACTTCCAGCGTCTCGTTGCGATCAATGATATAACAGTTCGCGGCGGAAACGCGCGCCTCAAAGTCGCCGCCGGGCTTCATCGAGGCGTAGGAATAACCAGCCTCCACCGTGCCGATCACGCCGCTCTCCGAACGCAGCACTGCAGCGCAAAACTCTTCAATCGCTTGGCCATGCGCGCGATAGCTGATGGCAGCGCCGAGCACTTCGGTCGACTCGCCCCCAGTGTAGCGCAAAAAGCCATCTACGGTATGGATGCCGACGTTTCGCATGCAGCCGCCGCCAGCAACCGCTGGGTCTAGCATCCAGCCCACCCCATCCAAAGCGTAGCGCACGGGCGGTCCATTAATGACTCGAAAATGGAAATGAGAACGCGCGCCCACCCGACCGGCTTCTTCCAATTCATCAATCTGACGCCAGAGGCCGCTGTAGCGATTGATGAGCGGCACGGCGACGAAGGCATTCCGCTCCTCGGCTAAATCAACCAGGGGCGCGACATCGCTCGCTGTTACGCCGATTGGCTTCTCCATGGCGAAGGGAATTCCCGTCTCAAGAACGTGGCGGGCGATCGCCGGCATGTCAATATGGCGGCCCATCGCGATGACGAAATCGGGCGCGGTCGCCTCCAGCATCTCCTGGTAGCGCTCAAAGGCGAGGCCGCCCGATCGCTGGGCGAAAGCCGCGGCCACGCCCGGCTGATGATCGGCAACGCCGACGATCTCCACCTCGTCCGCCAATTGGAAGGAACGCAGGTGCATGCCGGCGTGCCAATGCCCCACTTCAATCATGGCGATGCGCATCAGGCTGTCTCCTTTAGTCGCTTCCACCCCATCCCCCGGCCCCTTCCCGTAGTGCGGTGTCTACGCGCACCAGCGAGCTAAGGAAGGGGAGCTAAACGTAGCGAGTGCTTTATTCATCTGGTCTATTGCCTACAGCGGGAGGCAAGGTATAGCGTGTGGGCGGAGGTGTTGCCGCGCGTGAGTCTACACCCATCCCGCGTATTGTGGCAGGACAATCAGTATTCAAGGATGACCACCTGGTCCTCTACCGTCACCGGGTAAGTCTCGACGCCTTCATTCAAGCGCTTCAGCGCTTCTTTTTCGACGCGCACATCATAGGTCTTCACCCGGTTCTTGGACTGGAAAACGGTGCGGCCGCTGAGTATATCAAATTCCCAGCCATGCCAGGGGCAGCGCAAAATCTCGCCCTCGCGCGTCCATTCGATTTCGCCCGGTTCGTCTGACACCGCCAGCCCGGTCAGCTCGCCCTGGCAGAGCGGCGCGCTTTGGTGCGGGCAGAGGTTGCGCAAGGCATAGTATTTTCCTTTTACATTAAACACGCCGATTTCGCGCCCATTGACGCGCACGATGCGGCGGCCGCCGGGGGGCAGTTCGGACACTTTGCAGACGACAAACCGGCTCATTCAGTCGCGCGCCTCTCCGATTCCTTTGCGCTTTCGCGGGCGACTCACAGCTGCGCGTAGACACTGCAGGTCAGTCGCCCCTACAGTTTTCGCTTTTGCAGACAATTACGTCGAATCCAAGGCATCAACCGGTCGCGTCGCGGGCAAATTGTACAATTCGCGCGCGTTCTCACAGAATATTCGCCGTTGCAAAGCCGCCGGCATCTGGGGGAAAGCGCGTTTCGGATCGTCAAAATCCCAATGCGGATAATCGGAAGCGAACATGAGAACACGCTCGGCATCCATCATCTCAAAGATCTGAAGCAGATGCCGCGGGTTCTCCGGCTCTTCAATCGGCTGCGTCGAAAACCGAATATGGTCGCGCAGATACTCGCTGGGCGGCCGCTTCAGCCAGGGCACTTCCGCGCGGGCGCCACGCCAGTCTTTGTCCATGCGCCACATGATCGGCGCCAGCCAGGCGCTGCCCCCTTCAACAAAGACGAACTTAAAGTCCGGATATTTCTCGAATACGCCTTCGGCAATCAGGCTGACCAGGTGGGTCATGTATATGGTCGGGTAGAGCGTATGGAATTCGAGAAAATAGGTGGGATAACCCAGCGGCGACGGCGGCGTCGGACCGACCGGGCTTTCCACATGCAGCGCGGCCGGCAGATGGTGGCGCGCGGCCGCTTCCCAAATCGGGTGGAATTGTCGTTTGCCATAAGCGGCGGACGCGCTTGAGCCCACCAAAACCTGCACCAAATGTGGATGACCGGCCAAGCGCTCAATCTCTTGCACCGCCCGCTCCGGGTTTTGCGGCGCGATCACGATGGAACTCTTGAAGCGACCGTGCCAATTGTAGTCCCCCAGCCAGGTGTCAATCTGCCAATCATTCCAGGCTTGCGCGACCTCGGCGGCGAATACCGGGTCGGGGATGATGCTGATGCTCGATGACGGAATCAAGATGACATAATCAGCGCCGATGCCTTGCAGCACCTGTTTCTCCACCAGGCGAGGATCAGAGCCGGCCGGGCTTCCATCTGCCGGCAATGCATCGAGCCGCCGGCCATCGCCCGGTGGCAGGTAAATCTGACGGCGCGAGGGAATCGTCCGGCTGCGCCAAGGCTCGCGCAGGTATTGGCGCAGCTCATCCGCGCATTTGAGGTAGGGATGCACATCGCAGTCGATCAAAGTGACCGGCGTTTCGCGCGCGGCGGCATCGGTGGCGGATTCCGGCATGTGCCTCTCCCTCGCCCGTCTCATGAGTCAGTCGAGCGTCGTCGAACGCCCAATATCGTAACGCATTATGCCCCGGCGGTCGAAACTTCGAGATTATGGGCTGGTAAACTCCGCGGATCGATTGCCTTTCATGAACACTGCAGCGGTTTTTCACCACCGAGGAATCGAAGCAGCACTGAAGGTTGCGCAGGTCGCGCAGGTCGCGTCGACACTGACCATCGCTCGCCCCGAGAATTTTCCATTCATCAAGGATGTATCTTATAATGAGGGCAAACTATTGCTGATCGATCATGGAATGGCGTCAAGCGCGAGCGACTGCCGCGAGGTTGTGATGATGAAAATAGTCGGACACACAATGGGAACGCCAGAAGCAACCCTGCTGGAGGCGATGGATCTGTTCGCCGAGCTGGGATTGGATGGCATCGAGATCATCTGCGCCGATGATTACCCCTGCGGCCTGAACCTCGAATCCTCTCAGAGCGATCTCAGCAGTGTTCGACAGCGCGCCGTGGACGCCGGGCTAGTCATCGCGGGCCTGGTGCCATACACCAAGGATACGAATCATCCCGAGGCGATGGCCAGACAACGGGCGATCGCCGATCTCAAACGCGCCGTCGATATCGCGGTCGCGCTGGACTGCCGAGCCATACGCGTCTTTGGCGGGCATGAGGTCCCGCCCGGCGAGCAGGGAATCGCCTTTGGCCGGCTGGCCGAGTCACTGCGCGAAGTCGGCGAATACGCCGCTACCGCCAGCGTACAGTTAAACATCGAGAATCACATGGATACGATGGCGACTTCGGCCGAGATGACTATGGCAATCGCGCGCGCGGTTGATCTGTCAAACGTGGGCGTGCTGTATGACCAAGCCAATCTCGCGTTCATGAATACTGAAGTCTACGAGATGGCAATCGCCCTGCAAGGTCCGCGCATCCAACATGTGCATGTCAAAGATTTCTACTGGCATGGCACCCAACGCGTCGCGGCTGTCCTCGGCCAGGGCATTATTCCCTGGGCGCAGATCATCGGCGCCTTGACCGACCTCGGCTATGAGGGATTCTACTCATTGGAGTATGAGCGGCGCTGGTTCCCCGATCAACTGCCGCCGGCGGCTGTGGGCATGAAACAGTCTCTCGACTTCCTCCGCGGGACGCAGCGATAGCGGGCGGGGAGTCTAGTTGGGAATCTGATCAATTGGCTCGCCGCGCTCATAGGCCAGCGCCGTTTCCACCATTTTGTCAAAGGAATACTGCGGATCGTAGCCGAGCAAGGCGCGCGCTTTCTCTGTCGAGGCGTCGGCGCCGCGCCAGAAGGGCATCGTCACCTCGCGGTAGGGGCGACCTGTCGCGTCAGCAAGCAGACGCGCGGCTGCCGCCAACGTGACCGGCGGGCATCCCGTCATATTGAAGGCTTCGTCGAAGGCCGCCTCGTGCTCCAGCGCCAGAATCGTGCCATGCACGACATCGCGCACATCGGTGACGACCAATCGCCAAGGCTCGCCCTGGGCGTCGCTCACGGCGCAAACGGAATCCGGCGTCTTCAGCAAATCGCTCATGATCGCCTTGGTTTCATCAATATGTTCCGCGCCGAACCAGGGAATGCGGTTGTTGGATAGGGTCATTTCAATGAAGTAATTCAGCCAGGCCGGGCGAAGCATGCCCAGCACCTCGTTGGCCGCCTTGATCGAACAATAGCGCAGCGCCGTCACCGGCAGTCCGTATTCGCGCCCGTAAGCGAAGCAGATCTCCTCGGCGAGCAGCTTGGTCAACGCGTAGATGTCAATCGGCTTCTGCGGGCTCTCTTCATCATAGGTAATTTGTTGGGTGACGAAGGGATTGTAAGCCTGGTAGGTGCTGGCCAGTACAAAGCGCTTGAGCGGCGTCGACGATGCCAGCGCGCCTTCCAGCAAGCTCAAGGTGGCCCGCGTGTTGACATCAAGCATGCGCTCAGACGGGTCCGCCCCTTGCGGAATCTGCGCCGCCAGATGGACGACGACATCAACACCGTCGACAGCCTCGCGCAGGCGAAGGGCGTCAGCCATATCCGCCTCCAGGAGCTCGACGCCGAGCCGAGCCGCCTTTTCCGCTTGCGGGTCCTCGGGCATGACCAGCCCGCGGATGTCATAGCCCCGCCGCCTCATCTCATGAGCGAGATTCGCGCCGACGCGCCCGCTGATGCCGGTGATCAGTGCTTTCATGGTGTGGCTCCCCTCTTCATTACATCGCCGGCAGCATTCGAGGACAACGTAGAAATTGCCATCGGCTTTCACATCCTTCTACTATATTTGGTAATTTCTAATTTCTAAAGCGGAGATAGGGATCAATGCGTCATGACTGGACCTTGTTGTGTGCAGACGTGACGGCGCCGCCATCTGGTAGCATTGACCTGCTGAATGTCGTGACCGCTATAAGGGTCGGCGATCGATACCGTCAGTCTCGCATCGACACCGTGATTCCCATCCATGCGCCAATGTGGATCGTTTCGCAATGGACAGCGGAATTCGATTTTGACCGGCGGATTCACCAAAGTGTGCAACAATTGATGGCGCCTGGCGGAGAAAATGTCCTGGATCAGCGCGCGCTGGAGTTTGATTTTCGACATACAACGGTTTATCGATATATTCACCGAATTCACGAAATGAGATTTGTCGGCGTAGGTATCTACGAATTTCACATACTCGTTGCCAATTTCGCTCAAAGGGGCGAATGGGGGCGAGCCAGTGTAAGGATGATCTAAGAGACGATAAGGAGTTGTAAGAGATGAAAGAGCCAGACATAACCTTCATCGACGATGCCAAGAATGTTTTTGTTGAGCATGCCCCTTCCATGATGCCCGATCCCAACGACAAGAACGCGCCCAAGCTCAAAAGGCTTGCTCCAAGGCGGCCAAAGCAACATCCAGATCAAAAGTCAAACAAGGCTCGTACAGACGATTAGCTGGAAATAGCGTCGTCGGACTAGAATCGCTCAAGTTCCAAGCGCAGCGCCTCAATCCGCCACGTCGACGAATTGGCGTTGATACAGTTCATAATACAGCCCGCGCCGGGACAGCAATTCGGCGTGCGTGCCCATTTCGCGGACGCGCCCCTCATCGACCACGCAGATCAGATCGGCGTTCACAATGGTGCTCAGCCGATGGGCGATGACGATGGCGCTGCGCTGGCTCAGTAATTTGCGCAAAGCATCTTGTATCAAGGCCTCGGTGACCATGTCCACGCTCGAGGTCGCTTCATCCATAATCAGGATGCGCGGATCAGCCAGAATCGCCCGCGCGATGGATATCAGTTGCCGCTGCCCTACCGATAGATTAGCGCCGTCTTCAAAGATTTCGGTTTCGTAGCCAAGCGGCAGATCACGCGCGAACTCGGCGACATTGGCCAGATCGCCGGCCGCGGTCACCTCCGCCATCGTCGCTTCCGGCTTTCCGAAGCGGATATTGTCGGCGATCGTGCCGGCAAATATGAAGGGATCCTGCGAAACCAATCCCATTTGCCCGCGCATGGAGCGCTGCGCAACCGCGCGAATATCGACGCCGTCGATCAGAATTTCCCCGGCGCTGACGTCATAGAAGCGCGCGATGAGATTGGCGATTGAGGTCTTGCCAGCGCCGGTCGGTCCCACCAGCGCCACCATCGTGCCCGCCGGTATATCCAGGTTGATATCGCGCAATACGGGCAGGTTCTCTCGATAGCCGAAATGCACGCCGCGGAATTCGATCCGCCCCGCAATCGGCGGCATCGGCGCCGCGTCAATGCGGTCACTGATCGCCGGTTTGGTATTCAACAGATTGATCACGCGTTCGCCGCCGGCCATGGCTGTCTGCATGGTGGCGTAGAGCTGGCTGAGCTCCTGCACCGGCAAAAAGAAACGGTTGACGTAGGCGAGGAAGGCGATCACCGTGCCTAAGGTGAGGCTGCCCTGCGCCACGCTCAAGCCGCCGAAAAGCAGCACGATCCCGGTGGCTACCATGCCCAGAAACTCAACGGTAGGCAGGAAGACAAATGACAGCGACATCGCCTCCACATGGGCGTCGCGGTTGGCGCCGTTGACCTCGTCAAATTTTTCCGTGCTGATTTCTTCGTTGGCGAAGGCTTGTATCACGCGGATGCCGCTCAGGTTCTCCGCCAGGTCGCCGATCATGTGGGCGTTGCGGGCGCGGGTCTTGCGAAAAGCCTGCTTGGCTTTCTGCGCGAAGACCATCGTCACCAACACAATCACCGGAATAATTGAGAAGGTCACCAGCGCCAATTGCGCATTCAGCGATAGCATCACGATGACAATGCCGGCCAGCAGCAGGCTGTCGCCCGTCAGCGTGATCAGCCCCTGCGACAATAACTGATTGATCACGCCCACATCGCTGATGACCCGCGAAATCGTCACGCCGACAATATGATTGTCGTGATACGAGAGCGGCAATTCCTGCAAGTGCCGGAAGAGCGCCGAGCGCAAATCGGCCAGCACGCGCTGCCCCACCCAACTGAGCAGATAGCGCTGCGCCATGGATGCCAGGTAGAGACCGAGGAAGGCCAGCAGCAGCAGCTGCACGATCTCATTCAAGCCATCAACGTCACCGGCGAGGATCGGACCGTCAATCGCCACCTTGACCAGATAAGGCGCGAGCAGCGTCAAGCCCGAGGCCGCCAGCATCGCGATGAATGCGCCCAGCATGTGCAAGGCATAAGGTCGCACGAAGACCAGCAGGCGCCAGATCACCCGCAAGTTGAAAGAGCGGCCTTCGACCTTGTCCGCGTAGGCGTCCAGCGTGCGGCGCGGGCTGCCGGCGCCGACGCCTGATGTGCCGATTGAGAAGCCGATGAGTTACTCCCTTTCGCTGTCGCTTTGCCGGGCGTCCTTGCGAGGCTGTGGCGGGTAGCGCTTAGGTTGCCTTGGGGCGCGTCGCTTCAGCAGATGCGAGCCCCCGTCTTCGGGATACCTGACTGCAATTTCCGACTCCGACTGATAGAAAACACCTATCTTCCTGTCGTGGATAATTTTGGCTTTCAAATGTTTCATAATTGCTTGCCGCCTTCAAGTTTCGTCTTGAGTTGCTGGACCGGAATTGTCGTCTTCCTCTGGCGGCGCTGGATTGAGCGGAGGCCGCCTGGGCGCGAGCCGCTTTAGCAACGGCGAGCCCTCATCTTCGGGATATTTGACGCAGTTTTCAGTTGGATGGTGTACCACCAGAATCTTGGTATCGTGGACAATTTTGGCTTTCAAATGCTTCATGATGGCACCGCTCCTTATGTTTCGCTTATTGTGAGGCTGGCGCGTCCCCATTCACCAATCGTAGCGTACTCTTCCAAAAATACATGAAACTCATACGTGCCCAAACCTGTCAACGGCATATTCTGCATAATCAGCGTCAAGAGAGTAGTCGTCTGATGCCTAAAGTCGAATTCCACGCTTTCGCCCCACAAGCCGCGGTCGCCGCCTGGCGCCATTAGCTGTACTGTCGCGGAGTGAAGGCGCCTTTCTTCCTCGAACTCCGCCGTCCAGTGAGATACCAATAGAGCTGGAGGATCAAAGAGAACCGACTCCGTATCCTCAATACGACCAAAAGGGCTGGTTACTTGCAAACTTGAAAATACATTTTCCAATCCGATTGAGCCGTTGTCATGAGTATGAACCTCAGTACATAGCAGTGTCCAGTCATGGCGCATCAATGTCATCCTCAACGGCTTCGGTATTCTTCATGCTCAAGCTTACCCGAGGGCAAAGTTAATAGGCAAAATTGACCCCATGCCTCCCGCCAGTCGATTCACTCCCGCAAATTCCGATAATAGATCTCGGCGTACAAGCCCGACTTTTGCAGCAGCTCCTCATGCGTGCCGGCGGCGGCGACGCGCCCGCCTTGCAGGACGAGCACCTTGTCCGCCATACGCACCGTGCTCAGGCGCTGCGCGATGATGAAAGAGGTGCGGCCTTCCATCAGACGCTCCAGCGCGATCTGAATCAGTCGTTCCGTTTCCGTATCGACGCTCGATGTCGCGTCATCGAGCAGCAGAATGCGGGGATTCTTGAGCAAGGCGCGGGCGATGGCGATGCGCTGCTTCTGCCCACCGGAGAGGGTCACGCCGCGTTCGCCGACTTCGGTATTGTAGCCGGCCGGCATCGCCATGATGAAGTCATGGGCTTGCGCCGCCTTTGCCGCCTCGATCACATCCTTTTCGTCCACGTCTTCCAGCCCAAAAGCGATATTCTCGCGGATGCTCGCGGCGAATAGTACGGTCTCTTGCAGGACGATCCCGATCTGGTCCCGCAGCGAATTTAATGTCACATCACGCACATCAATGCCATCAACGGTAATCCGCCCGCTGGTGACGTCATAGAAGCGCGGCATCAGGTTGATGATGGTGGATTTGCCCGAGCCGGTCGCGCCAAGCAGCGCCACCACTTCGCCGGCATCAGCCTGAAAATTGAGCTTGTCCAGCACGACGCGCTGATTGAAATATGAAAACGACACATCCTCAAAGCGGACTCGCCCGGTGATCGGCGGCAGTTTGCGGGCGTCTGGCGAATCAACGACTTCAGACGTCGCATCCAGGATGGAATAAATGCGTTCGCCCGCCGCCGATGCCATCGCCACCGCCGGGACGATCACTCCCAAACGGCGAACTGGCGCGATCAACTGCCCCAGATAGGTGGTGAACGCCACCAACTCGCCCAGGGTCAGATCCCCTTGAATGACGAGCCGGCCGCCCAGCCAGATGATGACGACCGTGCTCAAGCTGGCGATGAAATCGAGCAGAGGGATATGCTTGGTCGATGCCGAGACTTGCGCCTGCGCCAGCTGAAACCACTTGGCGTTTTCCTCTTCGAAGCGCTCGATCTCGGCATCTTCCTGGGCGAAGGCTTTGACAATCTTGGCGCCGCGCAGGTTTTGCTCCAGCACACTGGTCATCTCCGCCAGTTGATGCTGCAAATCGAGCGACAGGGGCCGGTAGATGCGCCCAAAGCGATAGGCGACATAAAGCAACAGCGGCATCAGAATCATCGAGAGCAGCGCCAGCTGCGCATTCATAAGCAGCAGCGCGACAAAGGTCAGCAGCAGCAGCGTTGAGTGCTGAAAAAGCCGCAGAATACCGCGCCCGGTCAAGAAACGGATCCGCTCCACATCGGATATCGAGCGCGCCAGCAACTGCCCGGTCTGCGCGCGGTCATGGTAGGAAAAGGAAAGGGCGCTCAGCTTCTCGTAGATGGCGTTGCGAATGTCATAGGCGACGCCTTGCGACGCCATTTCGGTTCCGCGCCCCAGCGCGAAATCCACCAGGCACTTGGCAATGGTCAGCGCCAACAACCCCAACAGCGACGCCCCCAAGATATCCAGATTCTGCTGTATGATGCCGGCGTCGACAATCCAGCGAATCGTCTGCGGGATAAAGACCGCCAAACCATTGCTGATCAGCGCCAGAACGTAGACGCCGGCGGCGATATGACGGTACTTCTTGAGGAAGGAAAAACTGCGCAGTAAGGAACTGCTCGGCGCGCCTTGCTGAGAGAGGGGGATCTTTGCCGCGATTTTCACCATACAGTACGAGCGTCGAGCGATGCCCTCCCGCAAACTATCATTTGATTTTTGTTGCGCTCCGTAAGCTATGCGCGAGAGCAGCAACACTGTAGGGGCGTCTCGCTGAGACGCCCAAAGTATAAGTCACATTTCACGGGCGTTTCGGCGCCGCGCGTAGGTCGCGTAGGGCACGTAGACATCGCCCTTCGACACTGACCGCCGACACCGCGGGCCAAACGCCCCAACAGACCACATCTGCGCGGCGAACTTCGCTTCGCCGCTGCTTACCTTACCGCTTTTTTTTAGAGCGCAAAAGTGCTAGTTCAAATCCGCGGTCGCTCACCTGCCGTCAGGCGCAGTCGACCTCGTCTGTCTCGCGCGAACTCAATATCGCCGCGGCAGCCAAACGGTC
The DNA here is from genome assembly GCA_011523705.1 of Chloroflexota bacterium. Taxonomy (GTDB): domain Bacteria; phylum Chloroflexota; class Anaerolineae; order Aggregatilineales; family Phototrophicaceae; genus UBA6055. The sequence continues at coordinate 54,153 of WTGC01000052.1, forward strand.
ATTTCGCTGATGCCGCGGTTGTTCCAGGCGTAGTAGGGAATCAGCGTGATATCGAGGTCTTCTTCCCGCTCGCCACCCGCTTCACGGTATAGGGCATTTGATCCATTGCGCTCGGTGATGTGGCGGGCGACACCTTTGATCGCCATGACGCCGCCGAGCAGATCGTCTTCCCGGCTCGCGGTCAGCCCCATATCGTCCGGCGCGTAGACATCCAGGATCGAAACGCCTTCGGGTAGATCAAGGCCTTCCAAGCAATAGACCAGCGGACCGCGCATGACCGCGACGTGATTGCGGATCTCCTCGGCCTTGGGATGCGCCTTGATCAAGCGCGGCCGCATCGGCAGACTCAACTCGATGACATCGCCCGCCTGCCAGGCGCGCTTGATTTCAACATAGCTCGCCGGCGCAAGCGGCCGGTCGCTGGCTTCGCCGTTGACGCGCAAGCCGGCCGCGTCGCACCAGCCGGGTATCCGCAGCATCAAGGCGACTTCATGCGCCGGCGCCGCGTCGATCGAAATGCGCACGACATCGTCCCAGGGATACTCGGTCCGCTGCGTCAGCCCCATCTCCGAGCCATCCGCTAGTATTGTGCTCACGCTGCTGCTGCCATAAAGATGCACCCAGAGCGCGTCATCAGAGCTGCTGTAAACCCAATTGTGCAGCAGTGCGATTGTGCGCGCGGTATTCGTCGGGCAACAGTAGCAGCGCGATATGAACCAGCGCTCGTAGGCGTCTTGACTCAGCAGCGGATGTTCGGCGCCATACCAGCGCAGCGGATTCGTATAACAGAAGGTGACGCCATCCAGGCTCATCGACGAAAGCATGGAATTGTAAAGCACGAGTTCGACGACATCGCTGTATTTGGCATCGCCGGTCAAATTCAGCAGGCGCCAATTCCACATGGCGTTGGCGATATTGGCGCAAGTCTCGTTATAGGCGGTGGCGTTGGGCAGCGAGTATTCGTAGCCGAAAGCCTCGTGCACATCGCTGGCGCTGCCGCCAAATTCGGGACGCTCCGAAGCGCCGTGGTGCTGCGCTGAAGTGCCGCCGGTGATGTACATTTTGCTGTGGACTGCATTCTCCCAGATGCGTTGCAAGCCCGCCATCAGCGCCTCTTCGCCGGTTTCCGCCACGACATCCGCCGCGCCGCAATAGAGATAGCCGGCGGTAACCGCATGGCCGACCGCGCGTGTCTCTTCGCGCAAAGGCACCATTGCCTGATTTTGGTCGCCACCGCCCGGCTGCGAGCCACGCATGTCGACGAAGCAAGCCGCCAATTCCAGGTAGCGCTCGTCTCCCGTGACGCGATACAAATCGACCGCGCCCATCGTATTGGAGGGGTTGAAGCCGAAGTGCGCCAATTCGGGCGGGCGCGGCATGAACAGATCGTAGAGATAATCGGCTTGCTTGATCGCAATCTCGAGGAAATTACGCTTGCCGGAGACGCGATGATGGACGGCGGCGGCGGTCAGCAAGTGGCCCATGTTATAGAGTTCGTGGTCGCGATGGTTGGTCCAGTATTCTTTGCCGTCCAGCTGCATCGGCGTGCTGATATAGCCGTCTTCTTCTTGCGCCGCCGCGATCACTTCAATGAGCGGGTCCAATTGGTCGATAATCGACTGCTCTTTGGTGATGCCATAGACGTGCGCGCAAGCCTCCATGTATTTGTAGCAGTCGCCATCGCTCCACATCGTGCCCTTGCGTTCGCCTGCCTGCTGCCCGGCGGCGACAGCGAAGTTGCTGAAGACAGCGCCGTTTTCCGGCTCGTCAAGCGCCTCGCGCATGCTGGGCAATATCGTCTCGCGGCAGAGCTGATGCAGCCGCCCCCAAAAGCCGTCGTTCCAATGGACGGCGTCGTGTTCGAGCGGTTGCAGTTTGTTGTGCTTCGATATGGTTTGCATAAATCCTGTGCCTCCTGTCAGGTCCGCGGCTTATTTCCGCTTAGTCTTCCAATTGATGGCGGCGCTTCAGTCTTTTATTATCCTTTCGCAGTGCCACATTCTGCCAGCACATGCACAAGGAATGCTGAATGAGACTGGGCTGGTCGGTGCTTTGCAGAGACTTTGAACAACACGAAGACGGAACTGTGACGTTGAAGGAGGTGTTCGCGGATTCCGTTCTTCGCATTGAAATAGCAGAGCCGCCGCCCCTACAAGCATCACTAAACCCACCTGTCATCTTGCTTTCGTATTGGTTCAGAGAATCCGAATCGGACAAGAGAAGATACCCCGCAGTGCTGCGAATACTGTCCCCCGACGACAATCAAACTTTGGCAGAATGGCACTTCGGAATCGATTTTATGTTGTCTGATGGTCGTTTCACGAGATTCCAACTGGACGAACTAGAATTCGTCGGCGCAGGATTGTACGAGCTTCATATTGAAGTACTGGAGTTCGGCGAGTGGAATCTGCTATCTCGGAATGGCATCCTTGTGAGCGATACGCTATCATAAGCTTGGACGCCTAATGGAGAAATCGCCGTGAAACGAAACAATTGGGTCACTGGCAACACACCCATCACCGAGTATCGCGTGGATTCAAAAGGCATCCACCTCATACGCTCGACGATGTCGGGCGAAAAACCAAAGGACGACCCCAAGCCGCGCGCCAACGACCCCAAGCCAGGCAAAGGCGGCGACAAGCCCAATAAGCCGGAGTAGCGCGCTCGCCATTACTTGTACCCCGTAAACACCACACCCTGAATGAAGTGCTTCTGCGCGAAGAAGAAGACGATGATCAGCGGCAGCATCACCACCAGCGAGA
>WTGC01000156.1 GCA_011523705.1 Chloroflexota bacterium
GCCAACCCCACCCCCCCGGCCCCCTCCCCAGCGAGCTAGGGAGGGGGAGCGCTATCAGCGCAAACTAGGTAGTCTTATTTTCTCACCGATATAGCACACGAGTTCCCCAATTTCGCCGTCGAGTCACCCTTCCCCAGTGAACTGGCGCGCGTAGACACTGCGCTACGGGAAGGGCCGGGGATGGGGTAAAATCATGCCGGATACAGGCGTTCTTCAGTACCGGCCAAGCCTTACATTTGTCAGGCCTTGCTAGCCCTCCAGGAAGAAGTCGACGGTTTCAGCGGTGACGGTGAAGGACTTGGTGATCACGGTATTGGGCAGGGCGATGCGCCCGCCTTCCCGCGCCACGATGCCTTCAGCGGCGACATACATATAGACGACGCCGAAGAAACCCTCGGCGAAGGTGTCTTGGGCGATCGTGCCCATGACATCACCGTCTTTGATCGCTTGCAGCAGCGAATCGGCGCGGTCGCCACCAACCACGTCAATGCTGCCGACCAGGCCCATGTCCTTGACCGCGTTGGCGACGCCCTCGGCGAATGCGTCGCCGGAATAGATGATGTCCATGTCAGGATGGGCTTCGATCAGATTCAGCGCGCCGTTGTACGCGCCGTCCATCGAGGCGCGGTCATCCACCGGTTCGAGGAATTCGTAGGCGCGGCCCGATGCCTCAAGCGTCGTTTGGAAACCATGCAAGCGGTCGCGATGCTGTTGGGCGCTGATGAAGGCGACCACGCCAATCTTGGCGCCATCAGGATAACGGTCCAGCACGAGCTGCGCGGCCGATTCACCGTAAGCGAAGTCGCCGGTGCCGACGAAGGCGTGACGGGCGCTCCGGTCGATCAGATCGCCGTTGAACTGGATGAAGGGGATGCCGGCCGCCATCGCTTGCCTGGATACTTCTGGAATCAATGTGACATCAAAGCCGATCATCATGATGCCCTTGGTATCGGGCTTGGCGACGATCTCCTCCAGCAGCTTGATCTGCTCCAGGGCGATGCCATCGGTGGGCGGTGGACCAACGATTTCGACATTGATGCCCAGCCAATCGGCGGCCGCTTTGATGCCGTCAAAGTGCTGCTTCCACCAAGGATGCCCGAGGTTGCCGCCGATCATATAGTATGTGCCGTCGGTGCCGGCGGGCAGCGTCGGTTTATCCGGTTCGACGCCGAGGAAGAAGTCGACCGTTTCGGCCGTGATGGTGAAGGACTGCGTGATCGAGGTGTCGGGCAAGGCGAGGCGCCCGCCTTCTTGCGCGACGAGGCCCTGACGCGCGACATACATGTAAAGCACGCCGAAGAAGCCTTCGGCGAAAGTGTCTTGGGCGATGGTGCCCATGACGTTGCCGTCCTTGATGTCCTGCAGCAGCGAGTCGGCGCGGTCGCCACCGACGACGTCAATGCTGTCGATCAAGCCCATGTCGTTCACGGCATTCGCCACGCCCTCGGCGAACGCGTCGCCTGAATAGATGATGTCCATATCGGGATTGGCTTCGATCAGGTTGAGCGCGCCATTGTAAGCGCCGTCCATTGAAGCGCGGTCATCAACCGGCTCAAGGAATTCATAGGCGCGGCCCGATGCTTCCAGCGTTTCCTGGAAGCCCTGCAGGCGGTCACGATGCTGCTGGGCGCTGATGAATGCCACCACGCCGATCTTGGCGCCATCGGGATAGCGGTCCAGCACCAACTGGGCAGCCGACTCGCCAAAGGCGTAATCACCGGTGCCGACGAAGGCATGGCGTGCGCTCTTGTCGATCAGGTCGCCGTTGAACTGGATGAAGGGGATGCCGGCCGCCATCGCCTGCTTGGAAACTTCGGGGATGAGCGTGACATCAAAGCCGATCATCATGATGCCAGCGGTATTGGGCTTGGCGACGATCTCCTCAAGCAGCTTTATTTGCTCGAGAGCGATGCCATCGGTGGGCGGTGGACCGACGATTTCGACATTGATGCCGAGCCACTCGGCCGCCACTTCAATGCCTTCAAAGTGCTGCTTCCACCAGGGATGCCCCAGGTTGCCGCCGATCATGTAATAGACGTCTTCGTCTTGGGCGGCGAGCGGCGCAGCGGCGCCAATTAGCAGCGAAAATACCAGCAGTACTACCATGTACCTTTTCATTTTGCTCTCCAAGAATTGTGATTGTCATATCAAGTCGGGTAGCGCAGTGTGGCATAGATCGCGCGGCTGTCACGGTCGGCGGCCGCGCAAATCACCACCTTGACGATGCAGACGCGCCCATGCGTCTGCCCCCTTCAAAGACGCGCCGCGCCGAGAACGCGGTAGCGCCGCTTCCCCTGGCATAACCAAGGCTGTCGGATTGACGGCGAGCCAAGCACTCGCGTCATTGGGTGTCGGCTCGCCGTTTGGTCCAGGCGTCAAAGGCTACAGCGGTGAACAAAACGGCGCCCAATACGAAGAATTCCCAATAGACGGGCAAGCCCAATTGAATAGTCGCGCTGCGGATCATGTGCATGAAGAACAGACCCAGGACGGCGCCGAGCACGCTGCCCTCCCCGCCGGTGAGCGCGGCGCCTCCGATCACCGCGGCCGCGATCACCCGCAGCTCAAGGCCCCCCAAGGTATTGGGCGGCGCTGAAGTGAGCCGGCTGGCCCAAACGATACCGCACATGGCGGCGGCCATGCCGGTGGCGATGAAGCCGATGAGAGTCACGCGGTTGACGTTGACGCCATTCAGCGCCGCGCCTTGCCGGTCGCTGCCGGTGGCGAAGATATGCCAGCCGAAGCGCGTCCGCGTCAAAATGAGCCAGCCGAGGAAAATCACAATCGCCGCGTAGAAAACGGGCAATGGCAAGGTGCTGATGCGCATCTCCTGCAGAAAGGGGAAGGTCTCGCCCAAATCTCGCAGGGGCTGAAATCGGGCGATATCGCGGAAGGAGCCGACGAAGTTGTGGCGCGATTCGCCGCCGGCCACGCCGGTCGCCGCGCCCTGAGCCATCCACCAGGTCGCCAGCGTCGTCATCAGCGGATTCATGCGCAGGCGCGTGACCGCCAAGCCGTTGATCGCGCCGACGATCAGACCGGCCGTCAAGCCGATCGCAACAACTAAGATGATTAGGAGGGTGTCGTCCATCGTGCCCAGCAAGCGAGAGAAGGTCCAGCCGACCAAGACCACGCTGAGGTTGGCGACGCCGGTCACTGATAAATCGAACATGCCGCCGATCAACAGCATCGCCATCGGGATCACCACCAGCATGTCCGGCGCGACTTGTGAAAGGAAGATGGGAAAATGCGTGGGACCGAGGAAGCCTTTTGCGCCGCCCGCGCGCACGAGCAAGGTGAAGACGACCAGCACCAGCAGCAACTGCACTTCGCGCTGCATGAGCAAACGCCGCAGCCGCGACGCTCCTTCCGGCTTATCGTCAGATGGCTTGACTTTGTCAATAATGGCTGTCACCGATACGCTCCGTTACCATATTCGCCAGGCATGATGGATCCGTGAGGTCACAAGAGATCAGCGCCGGTGATCATTTGGACGACTTCGGTGGAGTCGGTTTCTTCTTTGATCAGCGTGCCCACCGTCTCGCCATGGCGCAGGACAGTGATGCGGTCGCAAATGCGGAAGACGTGCGCCAGATTATGGCTGACGACGATGATCGCCTTGTTCTGCTCCTTCAAGTTCTCGATCAAGGTCAACATTTCGTGCGATTCTTTGACGCCGAGGGCCGCCGTCGGCTCGTCGAGCAGCAGGATCTCGGCGCCGAAATGCACGACGCGGGCGATGGCGACCGCCTGCCGCTGACCACCGGACAGAAAGCGCACCGGCGTATGCACCGAGGGCAGGTTGGTGCGCAGTTGACGCACGACGCGATTGGCTTCTTCGGTCATCTTGCGCCGGTCGAGCAAGCCCCTGTTGGTGAGCTCCCTGCCCACATACAAGTTCGCCACCACATCGCGCGATGGAAGCAGCGCCAGATCTTGATACACAGTGGCGATGCCGAGATCAAAGGAATCGTTCGGGCTGTTGATGGCGGCCGTTTGACCGCGGACGATGATCTCGCCGGCGTCTTGGCGATGCGCGCCGGAGAGGACTTTGATTAACGTCGATTTCCCAGCGCCATTGTCACCGACCAGCGCCACGATTTCGCCCGCCCGCACATCGATATAGGCGTTTCTCAACGCCTGGACATGGCCGAATGACTTGGTGATGTTTCGGGCTATGAGCAGCGGTGCAGGCGCAGACTCGTCGACAGCAACCCGCTCAGCCCGGGCTTGAGTCGAGTCCATCAGTCGCTCGCTCTATCATCGCTTAGGCGGATATTGCGGCCTGTCAAAATGGGGCGGAGTTTGGAAAATCGCAAGTACATTTTGCGCGTAGCCTTAAGAATAAGAAATCACGAATTCAATTCGCCGTTTCCAGAACGAACTGTAGCGCCTCCAAGTTGGCTTGTCAAATTTTCTACCCCATCCCCGGCCCTTCCCGAAGGTCTATGTCTACGTGACCCAGTGAACTAGGGTAGGGTGACCTGGCGTCGGAATTCGGAAGCTCGGGTCCAGTTTTGGCAAGCTACCTTATTCGCAGCGAAAGTACCCCCCTCCCTGATGCCTCGGGGAGGGGGCCGGGGGGAGGGGTTGAGCTAACGGCGCAGACCGCACGCTAGCGAACGAGCCCTACGCATTCGATGTGTCTGTCGCGCTCCGCTAGTTGGACTTCCGGCCCAAGCCTTCGATAGCCGCGCGCGCCTCGGGCGTGGCGAAGGTCCCGCGCCCATCAGGCTGCCACTCGATGGGATCAACCAGTTCCATTTCGTCGAGGCCAACCAGTTGGAAGCCGCGCGCTTTTAAGCCATCGACGATGGCGGGCAGCGCTTCGATCATCGGCAGCGGGCTGGCCAGGCGCCGGGCGTCATCGTCTATCTCCCGGCCGTCGTGCAGGTCGATGATGGAGCCGCCGGCAAGAGTAGGCGCTTGCAGCGTGGCGTCGATGATCGCTTGTGGATCGCTCTTGGCGTAATCGGCCGGGTTGACATCGGCATCGACGATCTTCATGTCGCGCGACAACGCGACCGGCGAATAGAGGCAGGTGAAGAAGTTGAAGTAATGGGCGCGCAGGAAGCGAGTCGGGCGGCCGAGCAGATTGCCAATGGCAGCTTCGGCGCGGTCAAAATCGCCGAGGTGGGCTTCATGAAGGTAGCTGTGATTGCCGACGCAATGCCCGCTCTCGTCGATGCGCTGGAACGCTTCAGGAAAACGCTCCACCCACTTGCCCAGGACGAAGAAGGTGCCGCGCGCGCCCCGGCTGTTGAGAATCTCAATGACCTGGTCGGTGCGCGGCGGATTGGGTCCGTCGTCGAAGGTCAGCGCCACTTTCATTTGGTCGCGCCGGCCGTGTGTGTAGTATTTCAGCGACATCTAGTCACCTCACCATCCATAATTCAAAGCCGCGAAAATCTGTAGGGGCGAGGTCGCGTAGACACTGACCGACGGCGGCGACTCGCCCGTAAGGCGTGGCAGCTGATGCTATGACGCCGCGCCAAGCGTCTCAAAGCGCGGTTTCCAGGTCTCGTTCTCTTCGTCCCATGCCTGCGAATAGATGCCCCATTCGCGCCCGTCCGACCAGAAGACCGAGAATGGCTCTTTGTCCGAAAGCAGGTCGCTGCTCGGCGCGAACGTGGACGCGCCCGTTTCCGCGTCGATCCGCGTACCGCTCAGCGCGAGCAGCAGCGCCCAACTGGCCATGCTGCGGGCGTAATGATTGCCGCATTCGACTTCGTTCCAGGGGTTGCGCCGAATGCCATCGTGGCGCTCGCGCAGCGCTTCGACAATTTCAATGCCTTCTTCGACCCAGCCTTCATGAATGAGATGCGCGGCGACCTGGTATTCAATGCCAGTCCATACCTCGTCCGCGTAAGGGAAGGGCAGGCGCGGGCGGCCCCCGTGAGGCCAGGAACAGAGCAGCAAGCCGGCTTCGTCATTCAGGGCGTAGACGCGCTGGCAATTGTCGTGCTCGCTGAGATCGCGCTTGAAATTGTGCTCGTGAATCGACTTCAGCGCCGTCTTCACGTGATCAGCGGGCAGCAGATGGCCCAGTCCCAACAAGCTGGCGTGCAGCTGCCCCAGCAATTGGTCGGAGAGGCAGCCCTCGCCGTGCTGGTACTTTTGCGCGTTCAGCGCATCCAGCTTCTGAATGTAGTAATGCCCATTCCAAAGCATGGAGTCCAGATTGGCGCTGCCCGTTTGGACGGCACCGCGGCAGCGCGCGCTCAGATCAGTTTCGCCCATTGCGCCCGCCATCTCTTCGACTGCACGCAGGGCGGCCAGATAATAGATGCTGGACAGCGGGTTAGGACCGTGAAATTCAATATCGTAGGTATTGTGCTGCACGGCGTCGAGGACGTGATCGTTGTCGGTATCCCAGTAGGCGCTGGCGAAGCCGATGGCGCGTTTGACGCCATCCCAAATCTCGCCGAGAAATTCGTCATCGCGGCTCAGTTGCCACTCGCGATAAGCGCGCAGGATGGAGCCCATCTGTCCATCGACGGCGGCGTCCGCGCGCACGGCATCAATGACATTCGCATGAAAGGTACCGTAGCTGCGGAATTTCATCGCGCCGTCGTCAGCCGTTTCCACATTGAATTCGATCTTGCGCATCTCGCGCTCGAGCGAGGGGAAGAGATAGGCGATGGTATAAGCGTAGCTCCAGACGTGGGTGCAGGTGCCGGCGCAGCAGCCGGAATCGTCGAAGCAGCCTTCCCAGCCATAGAAGCGGCCATCCTCCAGCCAAAAGCAGGTGGTGCTGCGGGCCGGTACGATATTGGCGGAGACCGCATCGAGCACGACTGGCGGCAGCGTGCTGCCAAACAAGGCGTCATGGAATCGGCGCGTGGTCGATTCCAGGCGCGGCAGATTATCAAGCGTGTAGCGCGCCGCGCCCCAGGCGTCATCGAAGCGCGTCGCGTAGTGGTTGCGGATGATGCCGACATCGCTCTCGTCGACGCCCAAGCCGGGAAGCGCCCGCAGATCCCAGGCGGCGGGCCGGTTTGGGAAGTGCCAGGTCAGCAGAAAACGGTAGCGCTTGCTCTCCCCCGCTTCCAGGCGATCGACCAAGCCGAGAGAGGCCGCGGCAATGCGCGTGCCCGGCGCGTCATCGGCCGGGTCCTCCAGCAAGCCGTCGTCCTTGAGATCGTCCCAGAAGTCATGCAGATAATCCCACCATTCCCCGCGCAGCCAACTGCGCTTGTAGGTCACGTCTTGATGATCGGTGGCAAGGGCGAGGCTGCCGTAATGGAGGTCGTCATCGGCGAGCTCGGGATTGGTGAGCAGCAAGCCCCGCAGGTCATCGTCTTCGCGGAATCGGTTGACGGGCGTTCCGAATTCAACGCGGGCTTCGTTCCTAAACTTGTCCGGCTGCAGGCGCCCCACCGGGTTGGTCAAGGAGCCGACGAGGGTCATGTCGACCGGGTCTTCGGTTATATTCCTGACGGTGTAGGTCAGGATGGCGCAAGGAATGCCGGAATCTTCAGGGTTCAGCGGCAGCAAGGGCGTATAAGCTTCCAGTTCAACCGAGACCGGCATGTTGGCATCGTGAAAATCGATGGCGGCGAAGGGATATTGCCCGCGAAAAGTCGTGCCTTTGAAGCGCGGCAAGCCGGCCGTAGTCATCAAAGGGTGGTAGCCGTGCGAGGGCGTATGCGGCGCTTGCAGCGGTCCCTCGAGTACGCGGATCTTGGGCTCGAGCCCGGCTTGCTGGCAGCGGAGCGCGAAGAAGGTCAGCGGCAGCGTGTTGCCTTTGGCCGGTAGATTGAAGATTTCCCAATCGCGCAATTCGCCGCGCGCGCCCAGCGAGACGTTGCCGGTGCCGATCCCGCCCAGAGGGAAAGCCAGGGCGCTGGCGCTATGGTCGTAACTTCGGATTCCTTCGTGATGTTTCATTACCTCACCCTTTGCATGTCGCCTATCAAAACAGTCCTGTGACGGACCTCAAGATTTACGCTGATTCAGGCGCCTTTTAGCCCGCTCAAGGTCACGCCTTCCACCAGTCTACGCTGAAAGATCAAAAAGAAAATAAGCACTGGAATCAGGTTCAAGACGATCGCCGCCATGAGCACGCCTGAGTTCGTCACCCCATCCTGACCGCGCAAGTATATCATACCGAGCGGCAATGTCATTTTCTCAGCCGAATTGATGAAAATCAGCGGCCAAAAGAAGTTATTCCAGGAGCTGTTGAAAGTGAGTATCGCGAGGGTTGCCAGCGGCGGACCGGCGAGCGGCAGCATGATGCGCCAGTAGATCTGCAGGAAGCC
>WTGC01000164.1 GCA_011523705.1 Chloroflexota bacterium
ACCAGGGGCCGGGGGATGGGGTTGGACAAACCGACGCGCGCTAGTGAATCGCCCCGGCCAGCACAAGCTCGCCCGTTTGCACCCGCCACAGCGAAGCATACAGACCATCAAGGAGCACCAGATCATCGTGATGGCCTCTCTCCAGGAGCTGGCCCTCACCTAGCACGTAAATCATATCAGCGTTGCGCACGGTCGATAGCCGGTGGGCGATGACGATCGTCGTCCGGCCGACGACGATGCGCTCCAAGGATCGCTGGATCGCCGCTTCCGTCTCGTTGTCCACGGACGACGTGGCTTCGTCAAGAATCAGGATCGGCGGGTCTTTGAGCACGGCGCGCGCGATCGACAATCGCTGGCGCTGCCCGCCGGAGAGCTTCTGCCCGCGTTCGCCGACGATGGTGTCATAACCCTGCGGCAGCTCGGCAATGAATTCATGCGCTTCGGCGATCATCGCGGCTTCTTTGATCAATTCGTCCGGGACGTCGCCGTTGCGGCCATAGGCGATATTTTCGCGCACCGTCCCGTGGAAGAGAAAGACATCCTGGCTGACCAGACCGATGGCGCTGCGAATGTCCTCTTGTTTCAAGTCGCGCAATTCGATGCCGTCCAGCGTGACGCTGCCGCCGGTGACATCGTAGTAACGCAGCAGCAGCTTGATCACGGTGCTCTTGCCGGCGCCGGTCGCGCCGACGATCGCCACCGTATCCCCGGCCGGCACATCGAGCGTCAGCCCCCGGATGATCTCGCGGCCATCGCTATAGGCAAATTCGGCTTCATCCAGGCGCATATGCCCGCGAACCTGGTCCAGCGGCAGGCGCTTGCTTCCGTCAATGACGTTGGACTTGATGCCCAGCAGATCCAGGATCCGATTGGTCGAAGCCATGGCGCGCTGATATTGATCAAAAGTCTCGCCCAATTTCGTCAGCGGCCAGAGCAAGCGCTGCGTCATGAAGATGAGCACGCTATAGGCGCCGATATCCAGCGCGCCGCTCAGCGCCAGCTGCCCGCCGGCGACGGTGATGGCGATGAAGCCGCAAACGATGGCCATGCGAATCAAGGGCGTGAAAGCGGAACTCAAGCGAATCGCCCGTCGGTTGCGCTCGACATATTCATCGCTCTCGATGCGCAGCCGCTCCGCTTCGTAGTCCTCAGCGGTGAAGCTCTTGATGGTGGCGATGCCGCTCAAGCTGTTGGCCAGGTGATGATTGATCATGCTCACCTGTTCACGCACGGCGCTGTAGCGCGGTCCCAGCATTTCCTGGAAGCGGAACGAACCCCAGATGATGATGGGAATGGGAATCGCCGCCATCCAGGCCACGCTCGGCGCCACAAAGAAGAAAATCCCGCCGATGACGATGACGGTCGTCAGGATCTGCACGACATCGCTGGCGCCGATATCGAGGAAGCGCTCCAGCTGATTGATGTCGTCATTGAGAACGGACATCAAGCCGCCGGTGCTCTGATCCTCAAAGTAAGCCATTTCCAGGTGCTGCACGTGATCGTAGGCGTCGACGCGCAAGTCGTGCTGCAGCGATTGCGCCAGGTTGCGCCAGTAGATACGCTGGATGTAGCCGAAGACAGATTCCAGCGTCCAGACGATCAGCGTGACAACGCCGAGGATGAGGAGCTGCACAGAGAGGTCGCGGACGCCCAGGCGCCCGAGCAGCGAGTCACCCCGCTGGACGACGATATCGACCGCCATGCCGATCAACACCGGCGGCATGATGTCGAATATCTTGCCCAGCACGGAATAGAGCGTCGCCAGCGCCACGCGTTTTCTGTAGGCGGAGGCGTAGTTGAGCAGGCGAATGAAGGGATGGCGTTTTTTGGCTTTTGCGGTTGACATTTGCGGGTACGGTTTCTAATTGAGCATAAGCTGTCGATTATACGAGATTGGCGGTCTACGTGCCAGACGGCAGCGCGGTTCTGGGCAAGTGTATAGATAGGGTATGGGTAGGCGGGGGGGGGGGTAGATTCACCACAGAGTCACAGAGGGCACAAAGCGAGGGCGAGCCGGCGGCTCGCCCGTACAGACGGTTTGGGATTGGCTGGAGGGCGAGACAAGCCGAGCGTAGGTCGCGTAGACACTGACCGCCGACACCGCGGTTCTTACGCCCCTACGAGTTGGGATGGTGGGCGCTTGGGACTGGGAGATGGGCAGAGTCTAGCGGATCAAGCCACCGCCCGCCGCGCCGGCGACCAGTGCAGCCACCGCCTCACGATCCACCAGTGGCAAGTCACCGGGGATGGTGTACTTATGCGCCGACATCGCCACGCCCCATTTCAGCGCGGCATCGACATCATCGAAAGTCAGCCAGGCGTAGAGGAAGCCGGCGGTGAAGGCGTCGCCGCCGCCGATCCGCCCGACCTCGCCCGCCAGGATCGCGGGCTGCCGAATAACTTCGCCGTCGGTTGTGCGAGCCAGCGCGCCATCCGCGCCCAAGGTCATGATGATCAGCGCCTGCGGATACTTCGCCGCCAGCGCGTTTATCGCCTCGCGCTCATTGGCTTCGCCGTAGATGACGTGATAATCGCCCAAGGGACAGAAAATCACATCGGCCTGCGACATCGCTTCATCACAGCGGCTCGCCGCCTCGGCGCCGCTCCAAAGTTTGCCGCGATAGTTGGTGTCGAAGCTGACGCGCCAGCCGGCCGCTTTCGCCCGGCGGATCGCCTCATGGACCGTTTCGCGCGCCGTCTCGCTGATTGCCAAGGTGATGCCGGTGACATGCAGCACGCGTGACACATCCGGCTGAAACAGCCGGTCAGGCAAGTCTGCTGGCCTCATGCGGCTCATCGCCGAATCTCTGCGATCGTAAATGATCTCGCTGGCGCGGGGCGCCTGCGCATTTTCGTGAAAGAATATGCCGAGCCGTTCTTCTTCGTCGGCCCAGACCACGTTGCTGACGTCAACGCCGTATTGGGCGACGCGGTTGCTGATGTAGCGCCCCATCGGCGTCGCCGGCAGGCGGGACAGCCAAGCCGCGCTCATTCCCAGCCGCGCCAAACCAACGGCCGTGTTGGACTCGGTACCGCCCACCCAGATGTCGAAGGTGCGCGTTTGTTCAATGCGAAGGAATCCCGGCGGCGTCAAGCGCATCATCGATTCGCCTAAGCTCAAAACATCATATCGGGTCATTGGATGCTCCAATTTTCTACCCCATTCCCCGGGCCCCTGTTCCCCTTCGGTCCCCCCGCTCAACGGGGGCGAACTTCCAGCCAGCCAGGGAAAGGGAGCTCACAGGGTGCGGGTTTGGATGTGTGGGCGGGCGCGTTGATAAGCCGCGCTACTATCGTTGCAGCCAAGCGGCGCTTTCCGCTAGCGTGCACCTGATGATACCGCTATACTCGCGATATGGCATATATCGGAATTGATGCCCGCTTGACCCACTATCGTCTGGGCGGCATCAGCAGATACATCACCGCAATCATCAGCGCCTTTGAAGAGCTTGAGCCCGCGCACGAAATCAAAATATTGCAGAGCCGCAAGTCGAACAGACGATTGTCGGGGCGCTTTCGCAGCGCTGGGCTGTGGACGCCGCCCCACCATCGGCTGGAGCGCGCCGCCCTTTCGCTCGAATTGTGGCCGCACCGGCTTGACCTGCTCCACAGCCCGGACTTCATCGCGCCGGTTTGGGGCGCGCGCCGTCACATTATCACCGTGCACGATCTCAGCTTCATTCATTATCCCGAATACATCACCGCAGAGAGCCGCCGCTATTACAATGGTCAAATCAAAGCCTCGATTGCTCGCGCCGATCATATCCTGGTCGATAGCGAAGCGACCAAACGAGATCTGATCGATATACTCTCCGCCTCCGCCAATCTGATCACGGTCCACATGCTGGGCGTCGATGAGGCTTTTCAACCGCTGCCGCGCGCGACGACGGCGGGCGTCATTACCGCGCTCGGTCTCCCTGAGGAGTTCTTCCTCTTCGTTGGCACGCTTGAGCCGCGCAAGAATCTGGTCGGCTTGGCAAGAGCCTATCGCGACCTGAAGGACGAGTTGCCGGATGCGCCGAAACTGGTCATCGTTGGACGGCCCGGCTGGCATTATGAGCAACTGATGGCAGAACTGTGTACGGTGGGAATCGATCAGCACCTGGTGATTCGGCAAGATGTCTCCGATGACCAGCTGCCGGCTTTGTACAACCACGCGCTGGCATTGGTGGCGCCGTCATTATACGAGGGATTCGGTTTAACGGCGCTGGAGGCGATGGCTTGCGGCACTGTACCCATCGTCAGTTGCGTCGCCTCGCTGCCGGAGATTGTAGGCGCTGTCGGCTTGCTTATTGACCCGCACGAAACGGCTACGATTTCCCAAGCGCTGAAGACGGCGCTGACCGACGACTGTTGGCGCGAGGCGCAATCGGAGGCGGCGCTGCGGCGTGCGGCGCGCTTTCGCTGGAATGATACGGCACGCATCGTGCTAGAGCGCTACGACGCGCTGCTTAGCTAGAACGAGATGAAAATCCTGCTGCTGACGCCAATTCTGCCCTACCCGAGCGAATCGGGCGTCGCCATCCGCAACATTGGCATCATTCGGGGCTTGGCGAAAGCTGGTCAGCGAGTCACCTTGTTGAGTTTCGCCGAACAACCGCCCGACCGGGACGCGAACCCGCTCTATCAACTCTGCGATAGCGTCCACGCGATCCCCTTGCCCGATCACGGCAAACGCAAGCGCATCGTCAAACTCCTATTGAGTCGCCAGGCGGATATCGCGATTCGGCTGGCGAGCGAAGACTTCGCACGGACTTTGACCGCGATTCTAAGTGAGAATGCCTTTGATCTGATTCAGTTTGCCGGCATTGAGTTGGGATGCTATCTGCCGCAAATTCAGGCCAAAAAGAAGAATGCCAAGGTCGTTTACGACGCGCAGAACGCCGAAGCGGAACTGCAGCGGGTCGTTGCGCAGATCGACCGGCAGCGCCCCGGACGCTGGCCCGCCGCCGTTTACTCGACGCTGCAGTCCGCGCGCTTGTGGCGATTCGAAGGCGCGATCTGTCGCGATGTGGACGCCGTCATTGCGGTCAGCGACGAAGACCGCGCTTACCTGATCGAACATGGCGGCGCGCCCATTTACGTCATGCCGAACGGAATCTCGGCGGCCGACTACGCGCCCCCGGCGGATGAGACGCGCGAGCCATACCAGTTGGTGTTCAGTGGCAAGATGGATTACCGACCCAACGTTGACGCTGTCGAATGGTTTCATCGTTCTATCTTTACCATGGTTCGCGAGCGGTTCCCGGAAACGCGCCTGCTCATCGTTGGACGCAATCCGCATCGGCGGCTGGCATCACTGGCTGCAAACGACGGCGTTCAGGTCACTGGCTGGGTGGATTCTGTTCAGCCCTATCTCCACCGGGCGACGATATATGTGGCGCCCTTGCGGATGGGTAGCGGCACACGCTTGAAAATACTGCAGGCGATGGCGGCTCGCTGCGCGGTCGTCTCGACCTCGATTGGCGCAGCCGGTCTCAATGACTCCGTGCAAAGCGCACTTACGATCGCTGATGAGGCGGAGGACTTTGCCGAGCTTATCGTCACTCTGCTAGCCGACGAGAGCAGGCGGCGCGCCCTGGGCCAGCTGGCGCAAGAACGCGTGCGCAGACATTATGACTGGACGGCGCTGATTCCACAGCTCCTGCGCGCCTACCGGGAGATCGGCCTTGGATAGAGAGAGGCTCGCGGCACGCAATCAAGGGCTGGTACAAAAGCGGCGTCAGCCATCTGCCAAGCATCGCCTTCGCAACACGCTGCTGAGGCTCGTCGCCATGGCGCCTGTACCGCTCCAAAGCGAAGAAAGCAATCGCCTGCTCATCATCCGGCCGGATCACTTGGGCGATGTACTGCTGACGACGCCGGCGATCAGAGCGATCAAGGCGCAGCGCCCGCAGCTCAGCATTCACGTGCTTTGCGGCCATTGGAGCGCCGACGCCCTCGCTCATTTCGAGGAGATTGACCAGGTGCTGACGCTGCCCTTTCCGGGATTCCAACGTGGCGGGGCGGCCGGCAATCCCTATCTGCTGGCGCTGCGATCGGCGCGGAAGCTGCGCCAGGTCGGCTATGACAGCGCCATCATCATGCGACCCGATCACTGGTGGGGCGCGCTGCTGGCTTATTTGGCCGGCATCCGGGGACGCATCGGCTACAGCGAGCCCGGGGTCGCGCCCTTTCTGACTGTCGCGCGTACGCTGCGCCACGAGCATGTCGTCGAGCAGAACTGGCGCCTGGCCGAGGCTTTCGTCGACATGCCCTTGCCTGGCGAAATTCATCTCAAGTTCCCGCTTCAATCGGCTGACGGCAAGCAAATCAACAGCATTTTAGCTGACCGACGTATACACGACGGCAAGCCTATCATCTGCATTCATCCCGGTTCAGGCGCGAGCAGCAAGCTCTGGTTCGCCGAGAAGTGGGCCGCTGTCGCCGATACGATCGCGCGCGAATACGATGCCGCGATCATCTTCAGCGGCATAGCGGAAGACCGGGCAATGATTGAAGAGATCGGGTGCAAGATGTCGGCGCCCATTCACATCCTTGCCGAATCGACGAGCGTCGGCGAGCTGGCCGCACTGTACCGGCGCGCGTCCATCGTGTTAGGACCCGATAGCGGCGCGCTGCATGTGGCCGCGGCCGTAGAATGTCCCACGGTCGCCTTGTTTGGTCCGGCCGATCCGCTGGAATTTGCGCCTTGGGGCGATGCTCGGCGCCATGCCGTCGTCTCATCCGAGATCGCGTGCCGACCGTGCCGCATCCTGGATTGGCGCGACGACAAGCGGGATTATCACCCCTGCGTGCGCGATATTTCTGTTGAGCGCGTTCTGGCTGAAGCGCGGCGGCTCATGATGGCTGATTGAGTGTGGAGACGCAGAGGATGGGCGAGTCTAGGGTGGCCCATACAGATTGGGATGGATGCGGGCGACCTCACTGGCCTCTCCTGCTAGGCTTGTCCGCAATTGAATCATTCTAGCGCGCCTATTTCACCCTGTAGTGGTCCCGAAAAACTGGACACCTAGTGGAGAGAGTATACTAGTGTTTCAGCAAGAGGGGAAACCGCTATGGGTAAGGCGCGTAAGTTCAGTCCGGAGTTCAAAGCGCAGGTCGTGCTGGAGATAATATCGGGCCGGAAGAGTTTGGCGCTGGCGAGTCGCGAATATCAGATCAAGAACACGGTATTGTCCCGTTGGAAGGCGCAGTTTTTGGAAGGCGCGCCAGGAATTTTCGAAGCGGGACGGCCGGCTGAGGAGAAGCGGCTGCGTGAGCGTATCACGGATTTGGAGCGATTGGCGGGGAAACAAGCCCTGCAACTGGAAATTGCAAAAAAAGCCAGTCGCTACTTAAAGTCTCTACCGCCCGAAAGCGAGAGCTAGTGCGCCGTTTGAGCCAGGAGTATACAGTGAGGGATTGTTGCGCGGTGCTGGGTTTGGCGCGAAGCAGCTATTATCACCGGTCTAGACCGAGCGATGAGAGTGAGCTGCGGGAAGCGATAGTCGACATCGCCGGTCGTTTTCCGCGCTACGGCAGCCGCAAAATCAAGGAGCAACTGAAGCGTGCGCCATATCGGATAGTGGTGGGTCGGCATCGGGTCGGGCGGTTGATGCGCGAGATGAATCTCCTGGTCAAGCCCAAGCGCCGCCGAAGCACGACGGACAGCCGCCACGGTCTTCGCCGATTTCCGAATCTGGTACGGGGTCTCAAGGCGAGCCGGCCCGATCAGATCTGGGTAGCCGACATCACTTACATTCACTTGCCTTCGCACGATATCTACCTGTCCATCATCATGGATCAATACAGCCGGTCAATTCGCGGATATCACTTAAGCCGGTCACTGGGCCAGGAATTAGCGCTGCTGCCACTTGAGCGAGCTCTACAGCGATACCCGGCGCCGGAAATCCATCACTCCGACCAAGGGACACAGTACGCAGCAAAAGCCTATGTCAAGCGATTGCAGGCTGCTGGTACGCAGATCAGTATGGCAGCCGTTGGCAAGCCGAGCGAGAACGGCTACGCCGAGCGGCTGATCCGCACCATTAAGGAGGAGGAAGTTTCCTTGAGCGACTACGCCAACATGGCGGAAGCTCGCCAGCAAATCGGACACTTCATTGATGTGGTCTATCGATACGAGCGCATTCACAGTAGCCTCGACTACCTGACGCCGGCAGAAGTCGAGGAAGGGTGGCACCGTAACCCTCCCTCAACATCCTGATTTTCGTGTCCAATATATTAGGACCACTACACCC
>WTGC01000218.1 GCA_011523705.1 Chloroflexota bacterium
GTCTACCCCTCCCCCGGCCCCTCCCCGAAGCATCAGGGAGGGGTGACTCATTTTGCCAGCATATCCTATCAATGACCAAACCAACTAGCATGAGGTCGGAGAAGCATGTGCCAGTTGGCAA
Source organism: Chloroflexota bacterium (assembly GCA_011523705.1). GTDB lineage: Bacteria > Chloroflexota > Anaerolineae > Aggregatilineales > Phototrophicaceae > UBA6055. The sequence goes on from WTGC01000218.1 coordinate 122, forward strand.
CCATGGCTCGCGATATTCTAACGATCAGTCCTTTACCAGCGGGTTGCTTGGAAGGTCCAGCCGGGCTGCACCTTTTGCATCTCGATTTCGTCGTCCCGCTCGGTCAAGCCGCATTTCAAGTACTGCCGATGCAGCTGCGCCAGCCGCTCGCGATCGACTTCAATGCCCAAGCCCGCCGCGCTTGGAACAGCTATCGCCCCGTCCTTAAATTGTAGTGGTTCGGCGAGCAAGTCGCAGCCGTCCTGCCAGGGATAATGACTGTCGCAGTCGTAAGTCAAGTTGGGCACGGCGGCCGCCAAATGCGTCATCGCCGCCAGTGAAATACCCAGATGACTGTTCGAATGCATCGACATTCCGCGACCGAAAATTTTACAAAAGCGCGCCAGATCAAGCGAGGCGCGGAAGCCGCCCCAAAAGTGATGATCCGAGAGGATAATCGCCTCGGATTGATGGGCGACGCTGCCCGGCAGATCGGCGAAGGAGGTGGTGCACATATTGGTCGCCAGGGGGATATCAACCGCGCGCGCCACGGTCGCCATGTTCGCCTGCCCGCGGACAGGATCTTCATAATATTCGAGAACCCCTTCCAATTGCTTGCCCGCTGCTATCGCCGTGTCGACGCGCCAAATGGCGTTGGGGTCGAGGCGCAGCGGCATTTCCGGTCCAAATGCTTCGCGCAGCGCCAGGATGGCATCGACCTCCCGCTGCGGTTCAAAAGCGCCGCCCTTGAGCTTGATCGACTGGAAACCGTAATGCTCGACCATCGCCTCCGCCTGGGCGACAACGCCTTCGGGGTCGAGCGCCGCCTCTTGCCTTGCCGCGCACCAGCCCCTTGCCGAGTCATCCCTCCCGAAACCGAACTCGCCGCCGGCGCCTTCGTATTTGTAAAAGAGATAAGCGCTGAAAGGCACGCGCTCGCGAGCGGGACCGCCGAGCAAGTCAACGACGGGCCGCCCGATGGACGCCCCCATCAGATCGTAACAGGCGACTTCGATGGCGCTAAGCACATGCACGCCGGTCCGCTGATCCCAGGGATTCGCGCCGCGCTCATCCGGCTTCGCCAGCGTTTGCAGAGCCGCGTCGATGGCGTTCAGGCGCCAAGGGTCCAAGCCGATGAGATGGTCGGCTGCTTGTTGCAGCGCGGCGAGCGTCGCGTCGCTGCAGGGGATCTCGCCCCAGCCGGAGAGCCCGTCATCGCTGACGATTTCGACGATGATGCGCAGGGCGTAGGGCGCGTGCAAGCCGGCCGCGTTCAGCAGCGGCGGGTCGGGCACGGCGACCGGGGTGACGTGGATTTCGCGGATGCGCATATTAACTCCACAGATGATCCAGCGAGCGCTCGCCGTCCCAGCGGTCGGTCGGCTCGAAATAGCCTTCGGGGCGCGTCTTGTCGATGTGATCGCGGATGACCTCTTCGTTGAGATCGCCGAAGCCGAGGCCGGGCGCTTCCGGCACGGGGGCGAAGCCATCGACGATCAGCGGCTTTGCGATGCCATCGATGAGATCGCTCCACCAGGGCAGATCGACCGAGTGGTTCTCCAGCACGTAGAAATTCTCGGTCGCGGCGGCGCAATGGACATTGGCCAGGAATGAGACTGGCGAGCCGGCCATGTGCATCGCCATCGGCACGCCGTAATCCTGCGCCAGATCGCCGATCTTTTTGGTCTCCATGATGCCGCCCGATGTCGCCAAATCGGGATGGATGACTGAGACGGCGCCGGCCTCCAGCAGGGGCAGAAAGCCCTCTTTCAAGTAGATGTCCTCGCCGGTGCAGACGGGCGTCAGCACCGACTGTTTCAGTTGCCGCCATTGCTCGGTCAATTGCCAGGGGATCATATCTTCGTACCAGGCGAGCGAGAATGGATCGAGCGCTTGGCCCAGCCGGATGCAAGATTCAACATTGATACGCCCGAAGTGATCGGCCGCCAGCGGGATTTCATAGCCGATACCATCACGCACCTGCCGAACATATTCGACCAGGCAATCGATGCCGATTTCGGTGAGTTGGATGCCGGTGAAGGGGTGCATGACATCGCGCCGTTCGAGCGCGCCGGGCGGCGCCGCCACCGCGCCCTCGATGCCTTCCAGCAAGCCGATGCCGATATCCATCTTGAGGAACTTGAAGCCAGCCTCCATGCGCCCTTTGAGCCGCTCGCCCATGGCCGCGCCATCGGCGACCGTGTCGGTATCGCTGTAGATCAAGACTTTGTCGCGGAACTTGCCGCCCGCCAGTTGATAGGCCGGGACGCCGTAAGCCTTGCCCGCCAGGTCGAAGAGCGCCATTTCGATGCCGCAAACGCCGCCGCCTTGCCGCCCGTGATAGCCGAACTGCTTGATCACCCGGAAGAGCTTGTCAATATTGCAAGGGTTTTCGCCCAGCAGGCGCGATTTGAGCAGCAGCGCGTAGGTAGGGCTGGCGCCATCGCGGACTTCGCCATAGCCGCTGATGCCTTGATTGGTGTCCAGCCGCAGCAGCGTGACGTGAAACGGCAGCGGCTCGAGATTGACGATGCGCAGGTCGGTGATGCGCAAGTCGGTTGGGCGGGAATGCGTGTTGATGTTGGATTCGAGGAGGGTGTCGTTCATGCAAGTTTCCCTTTCTGTGCCCTTCCGAACTAATGTCACGTAAACGGCACCTATGTCCGCCATACTATGGGATGACTGTAGGGGCGACTCGGTGAGCCGCCCGTCTTTGACGTGTCCATATCAATGGGCGAGCCACCGGCTCGCCCGTACAGATTCCCCCAATGAACGCGCTAGCGCCGGAGCAGGCTTAGCTCGCGGTAAACTTCGGCCGCGTCTCTGATGAAGGCGGCGTTTTCCCGCGCGCCGTATGTCTCTTCCAGGTAATCCGCCAGCCGCGCCAACTCGTCGTAAGAGGAGCGTTCGGGACGCAGCAGCTCGTAGATCTTTAGCAGTTCCTCGTTGGGTACATCGGTCAATTCCGCCGCCCGCAGCAGGTTCGCCGCCAGCTGTGGATAGCCGCCAGCGCGCGCGATCGCGGCCTGCCGCCGCAGGGTGTCAGCATGAGTGCGCAGGTCATCACCGGTGAGCGCGCCCGCGGCGATGGACTCGGCGGTGATGTCACCGAGCGCGCGCCCACTGTGGGTTAAGAGCGCATCGGACGCGCTATCGCGCAGGGGATACTCGTTCATAGGTCCGGCTCCCAATCGAAGCGCAATTCTTGTGGAGGACGCTCGGGGCAGACTTCGTCCGTTTCGCGGCGATGCAGCAATGCCGTCTTTACGATGAGGCGCAGGCGGGCGCCGTTGTCGATCTCGACCGCGACCGGCACGGTGGGGATGCCCATGGCGTAGCGCGCGGCATTGCGCCCGATTGCTTGGTAGGTTTGCAGGGTCAGGCTGGGCGATTGCGGGAAGAGCTCCAGGTTGTTCAGCGGCGCCAGGTCTTTCTGGTGGATGACGGCGGTGCCGCGCGATTGCAAGCCGATGCCGATGCCGCTGCCGCTGAGGCGGGCGCCAACGTAGCCGATGGCGGCGCAATCCGATGAGTGATAAACGCGGACGATGCGCGCCACCATGCCCTCGGTCGCGACGCCGCCCAGGATCGCTTTGAGCACGTCTTCGTGGTCCAAGCCGCCGATGGTGGTCGCGAGCGCGTTCCCAAACGCGGGACCGAGAGCCAACACCACTTCACGCGCCGTGCCACTGGCCGCCGGGCCGATCTCCACCAGGCGCGGCAATGGATCGCCGACATGAGGATCGACAAAGCCTTCGGGCGACTTGGCTTGCGGGATGGCTTGCATTTCGCGCCAGCGTTGACCTGCGGGGCGATAGCCGCTGCCGGGACCGAGGTAGTCGTTGCCGTCGTTGATCGCGCTTTGCACCTTGAAGTCGGCGTCGAATATCGCGGATGGCTGCAAGTAATCGGCGGCGATGCGCTGCCGGCCCATCTCCAGGATATTATCGGCGACATCGGCGAAACCGGTCTTCTGCAAGGCGCGGATGACGGCGACAAAGTCTTCGTCGCCAGCCATAAAGGCGTCCGCCGCTTCCAGATCAGGCACGATATCGCGCGCCGGCATATCATCGCTGCCATGCGCCACCGTCGCCGCGTCGATCTCGTCGTCCGAAATTGCTGGCAAGCCCAACTCGCGATAGACGGCTTGGATAGCGCGCGCGCCCTTGCGCCTTATCGCCAGCGCCTCGTCTTCTGTGATTGGACGTAGGCCGCCGTCAACCTGCATATCGCGCTGCAAGACATTGTAATCGTCGAAGTCTTCGGCATCGAAGTTGCCGCCGCCGAAGAGATTGTCGCGCTTGGGGATGGCGCTGTAGCCGCTGAAGATGAAGTCCGCTCCCGGGATAAATTGCAGCATCAGCTTGGCGGTCTTGCGAATGCTGGAATGCGAAGCCAGCGCATCGTTGCCGGCCGCCACTTCCAAGCCGAGCATGGAAGCCAGCAGGTTCTCCGCCAGCACCGCGCGCACGCCGCCGGGCAAGGCTTCCGGCAAAGCGATGCAAGAAATCGAGCCGTTCTGCACGCCTTGGCTGCCGGCGCCCTTGACCACCAGCAGGCAGCGCGCTTCCAGGTAGAGCATCGATTTCTTCTCGGCTCTTCCCATTAGCGCTTCCGAGCCGGTGCCCGAGGTGAAGCGGATTTTGACGCCGCGCGAGGCGTAGGCGGACGCGAGAAAAGCCTTCGACCAGGGCGTATCGTCGCCATCGACGAAGGTCTTTTCCGTGCCATAGACCGACAGGGTCTCGGCGTAGCTGGTCAGCCCTTTCATCGCCAGGCGCAAGCCCAGCGCTTCCTCCACCGAGCATTGCGTCAGCACGCCACCGCGGCCCGTCTGCGTCCCGACCAGGATGGCCAGGGCGTTGAAGGGGGCGAAGCGGGCGACGCGAACGGTGGTCTCCACCTCGGCGAAGCCGCGCAGGGCCGCTTCGGCCGCGTCAGCCGCCAGCAGGGCCGGGTGCTCGCGCCAGTTGGTGACATGCGCCTGATTGGCTGGCCTGCGCCGAATGCGCATCTTTGCCAAGCCCATCATCATCTCGAGCACGTTCAGGTGGCGGATGATCTCGGTCAGTTTGGCTGGCGTGCAGCCGGCGATCAAGCGGGCGATGTCGGCGCGCGGCACGTTGATATCGGCCAACATGCGGGCGTATGCCTTCGACGGCAGCGCCATCGCTTCTTCGGCAATGTCCAGATCGAGCGCGCGCGAGGCGATGAAGATATCCAGCGCGTCAAAGTCGGCGCGATTCACGCCGTCCATTTCAAGCACGCTGCCGGCGGCGATCTTGAGGCTCGGCGCGGGATCGTAGGGGCTGTCGGCGACGATCAAGCCGGCTTCGGGCCAGGGCTCGACATAGGTTTCTTTGTTGATGTCCCGCTTTGCCAGCAGGTCGAATCGTTTGGAGCGTTCCATTGTTGATTTTCGCAATCGCTTGTGCTGCACGCAGAATCTAACACATGGCGTGGCGGCTGTCGAATGGGAAAGCGCGAGCCGGCGGGCGACCCGCCAAATCCTAATCCGTAGGGGCGACCTATCAGGTCGCCCGCGGGTTTTCCAACCCCTCCCCCCGGCCCCCTCCCCAGTAAACTAGGGAGGGGGAGCGCCCATAGCGAGTTTTCGCGTCGAATGGATGCGGGAGCTTTGCGCGCTTTTCTATGCCATCCCCGCCACACCAGCACATGGTAGGGACTACCCATTGGGTCGCCCGCCCGCGACTGCTGAAAAGTCGCAAGTTTTCCGCGAAGTCTCTAAATTTTCTGTCTCTTATTACACACTTTCTGTTCATCTGGCTCACTAGTATGATATTTAATTAATAGGCTACCTTCCGGACTTATGATATACACTGACAGCTTATATCCCACTTCTATTCTTACACAGCGCTAGAATTTACAGCCGCCGCATTTGCGTTACAATGTGTGTAATCGATCTATCCACAATTGTCTTCTAGTTATGCCATCCACTAGCACCCTTGCTCAAGCCAACGGCTCGCTGAAAATCACGGAGAAGCACAATGACGCCCGCTAAGCATTCATTTATCCTTGCCCCCCGAGTATTTGTTCTATCTTTATTTTTCTTGCTTCTCCCCTCAATCCACGTCCGCGCGGCGAGCATCACCGTCAATCGCACTCAGGCGGACATCACCGAGGATAATCAGTGCAGCCTGGCGGAAGCGCTCATCAACGCCAACGACAACGCCCAAACCCACGACGACTGCACGGGCGGCGACGGCGACGACACCATCAACCTGACGGGTAATGTCACGCTGCCAGACGCCAACGCGCTTGCCATAACCAGCACGCTGACCATCAATGGCGGCGACTATACCCTCAGCGGAACCGGGAGTCTGTTGCACGTAAGCTCGCCCGACACCAACACACGCACATTGACGATCAACAACCTTACATTGACCAATAATAACAACTCAACCGCAAGTGGACACGCGCTAAGGGTTGATACTCGCGCATTGGCAACAATCAACGACAGCATATTTGAGAAGAATACGTCAACCAACAGTGGCGCGGCTATATCCGTTGGCTCGAACGGGCGAAGCCTCACGATAAACGACAGTATTCTCAGAAACAACACCAGCGGAGGCGCAGGCGGCGCCATTCGAAATTTTGCAAATTCGAAGATGACCATAAATGGGAGCTTATTCGCCGACAATACAGCAAGCATTAGCGGAGGCGCCATCTACGACGATTATCTCACCGAAATATACCGCAGCGTCTTCTCGGGCAATTCCGCAGGCGCCCGTGGCGGCGCCATCTTCACTGAAAGAGGTTTGTATATAGAAAACAGTACGCTTTTCAATAACTCAAGTGGCAGTGACGGTGGCGCCGTGGCGGGCCGGCCAGATACTTCAGCGAGTCAACTCTCAGGTCGTATTCGTCACGTTACATTCGTTGATAACAGCGCGACCGGGGCCGGCAACTCGGTCGCGATCCATGTCGCCGATAGACATAGTGTTTCAATGTATAACAGCATAATCAAGAGAAAGTCGGGCGCGACCGGCAATGATTGCGTTGGCTTTGAGAGCAGCCTATACAATATAATCGAGGATGGCAGCTGCGCCGACAGCAGCAACTTGACCGTAGATCCCTTGCTCGGTACGCGCAGCAGCGGGACGCTGTTCTATTTCCCGCTTCGTCATAACAGCCTGGCCAGGGACGCGGCTAATGACGACCAATGCACCATCCTCAGGGACGAGAACGGGACCGATGTCGACCAGCGCGCCGCGGTCCGTCCCTATCCCGTCGGCGGCGCCTGCGACATCGGCGCTTATGAATGGTATCCGCCCCCGCCCGATGATAACGGCGGCGGTGGCAGAGACGACGATGACGACAACGGTGACCCCACCCCCACGCCCCCGCCCCGCCCCAGCTGCTTCTACTGCCCCGACCTGTTGGCGCGCGGCTTCCGTCTCCAAGCGACTTACGGATTGGGCAGCGGCGTCGAGTTCCGCCGGGTCGATCGCGGCGGCATCGGGGTTACGGCGGCGCTCGACGCCGGCTTCCTGGATGCGGTCGATGTTTACGGCTACGCCGAGCAAGGCGTCGAGGTCTGTTTCCCCGGCGCGGGCTCGCTCATATTGCTGGACGCCACCACCAGCCCCCGCGCTCCGGTCTCCCCGCATACCTACTCGCACGACGGCTTGACCTGCGCCGCCATTGATCGCCCCGGCACGCTGGTGCTGGTCAGCAATCCGCCGGCCGGCTTGCCCGTTCTACCAGCGAGCGTGAGTTTCGCAGCGCCGGCGCCAGCGGCCGAATCTCCCGCGTCCGCCTATCAGCAGCTGCAAGGCTGCATGGTTACAACGAAGGGCTTGATCCGATTCCGCGATGCGCCCGGCGGTGCTCCCTTCCAATACACCGACCCCTGGGGCAGACAGGAGTATGGCTGGCTGCCCGGGTACGTCACGCTGACGGCGCTTGCGCGGACGCCCGACTGGTTCAAGGTGGATTATTACGGGGCGCGGGGCTGGGTCAGCGCGCATCATGTGACGCCGCATGGGGTTTGCGGGTAGGAGCGGCAAACCCCATCCCCCCAACCCCTGTTC
>WTGC01000096.1 GCA_011523705.1 Chloroflexota bacterium
AAGGTCAGTGTCTACGCGACCCTAGCTCGCTGGGGAAGGGGCCGGGGGATGGGGTGTGCCGCCCGCAATGTAATCAGGATGACAAGCGACAACACTTTTGAGCAGAAACTCGAAGCCCTGACAAAACTAAAGAATATCGGGCCAAAGTCGGCGCGCAGGCTCTTGGAAGCGGGCATCGAGTCGCGCGAGGATATTGAAGCCCTGGGTGCGGCGGCGGTTTTCAAACGGCTGCGAAAGCGCTATCCAGCCAGCTTGACCATGCTTTGGGCGCTGCAAGGCGCGCTGCTCGATCTGCCCTATTACCAGATCCCGCCGGAGATCAAAGCGGCTCTTTTGGAAGAGCTCGGCGATTAATTGCGCAAGTTGCACATGCTATGCTGCGGCAAGCCATATTATAATTCTGGTAAGTATTCTTTGAAGCTAGCGCAAACGTTGCGGCGCCGGCAGAAAGACCGTAGATGGCGGAAAAGCGAATCGTAATCACCGGCATGGGGCTGGTCAGCCCGGTGGGGAATAATGTCGAAGATTCCTGGACGAATATTCGCGCGGGTAATTCTGGCATAGACTGGATCACATTATTCGATGCCGACCTGGTGGAGAACCGCGTCGCTGGAGAGGTGAAGGATCTCGATCTTGTCGGCCGCTTTGGGCGGCGCGAAATGCGGCGCATGGACCGCGCGCAGATGTTGGCGCTAGTCGCCGCTGACGAAGCGCTTCAGGATGCCGGCATCGAAATCACCGATGACAACAAATACGATGTCGGCGTTGTCGTCGGCTCCGGCATCGGCGGGATCGTCACGGTCGTGCAAGCGCTGCAAGGATTTGAGGCGAAGGGGCATCGCGGCGTCAGCCCGGTGATCGTGCCCGCCCTGCTGCACGATGGCATCAGTTCGCGCGTGTCCATGCACTTCGGTCTAAAGGGTCCCAATTACAATATCACCGCCGCTTGCGCCACCAGCAATAACTCGCTGGGCGACGCCGCCGACCTCATCCGCATGGGACGAGCCAATGTCATGGTCGCCGGTGGCAGCGAAGCCTGCATCATGCCCATGGTGATCAGCGGCTTCAACAATATGAAAGTGCTGACCAATACCGAGGACATCCCGCAGAAAGCCTCGCGGCCCTTTGACGCCAGTCGCGATGGATTCGTCGCCGCGGAAGGCGCCGCCCTGATGATTCTCGAAGATCTCGACCACGCCCGGGCGCGCGGGGCTCACATTCACGCCGAGCTCACCGGTTATGGACATACATCGGATGCCTTTCATGTGACCGCGCCCAACCCGGACGGCGTCGATGCGGCCGAAGCGATGCGGCGGGCGCTGCGCGAGGCGAAGATCAGCGCGAGCGAAATCAGCTATATCAACGCCCATGGCACCGGCACACAGCTCAATGACAAGAGCGAAACACTGGCTATCAAGCAAGCGCTGGCGGAAGAGGCCTATAACATTCCGATAAGCTCAACGAAATCCATGACCGGGCATATCCTGGGCGCGACGGCGGCGGCTGAAGCCGTCTTTTCCGTCAAGGCGCTGCAGGATAACTTCATCCCGCCGACGATCAACCTGGAGACGCCAGACCCCGAGTGCGATCTGGATTACACGCCAAACATCGGCGTGGCGCGAGAGATTGAGCACGTGCTCAGCAACTCGTTCGGCTTCGGCGGGCACAACACCGCCGTCGTCATCAGCCGCTACCACTAGCGAGCGCGGCTAGGGCGCCACCATCTGCGAAAGAATCTCTTCAAAGGCGGCATCGGCCAGCGCGCGGATTTCATCGTCTGTTCGGTCCTGAATTGGATGCGGCACATAGCAAGCGGCCGGGTCGAATCCCAAAGCCTGGCTCTGGGCGGCGGCAGCTTCGACAAACTCGTCCGAGGCGACGAACATGCCGGGAATCCCGCGCGCTTCCAGGTCCGTGATGTCGTGCACACTGCACGACGTGCATGACCCTCAATCGGCCAGGGCTTCAATGACGGCGTCGCACTCGCTGACGATCTGATGCTTGAGATCGACCGGCGCGACCCGCGTGAAAGTCGGCTTGATGTAGCGGCGCGAGACGATTCCCAGTTCGCCCAGACGCGCTTCCAGATGATCGAGGAAGACATCGCCGCGCGGCTTCGATATATCCAGAAGCGCAACCCGCTTGTCGCTCAGCGACTGCGGTCTTGACAGTGCTTCTCGCGGCGCTGGCTGCAGTTCGCTGGTTGGATCTAGTAAGGTTGGCATGTTATTCTCCTTCTTCTCGTTAGTATCATGTCAAGGTAGGGCGAGCCACCGTCTCGCCCCTACAGCATTCCCATAAGCCGTGCCGTTGGGCGAGCCACCGCCTCGCCCCTACAGCATTCCCATCAGCCGTGCCGTTGGGCGAGCCACCGCCTCGCCCCTACAGCATTCACATAAGCCGTGCGGTTGGGCGAGCCACCGTCTCGCCCCTACAGCATTCCCATAAGCCGTGCCGTTGGGCCTTCCACCGTCTCGCCCCTACAACCAACCACGTTTACGATTCTATCGCGACCGTCACCGCATCGCTGCCGCCCCAGCCGGTGATTACCGCCGACCACATGCCAGCGCCCCCGCCGGCATGCACAATTAGCAGCCCGCCGGGGCGGAACTTGCACAAGCGTCTCTCGGCCAGATGCGGCGGCATGCCCTCGGCAATGCCATCGACGCCGGCGACTATTTTGCTTCCGTCAACAGTCATGGCCTCATCGAGCGCACCGCGAACGCGCGCCTTGGACCAGCCGGCTTCGCGGAAGACGCGCATATTCTCGGGCGAGATGACGAGCAATGCATCAGTCCCGCCGTAGATTTTACCATGGCGGACCGTTCGCAGTGTCATCGCCAAACTGCGCGTTAAAGATTCGGGCTTGCGCGACTTCTGATCGCCGACGGGGTGAACACCGCCGCCAGCGAATAGCGTCACCGTGGATTGATCGGGACGAAAGCCACGCTCGACCGCCAACGATTCCCAATACGAATCATGCTCGCGCTCGGCAAAGCAGAAACCGACTTTTCCCGGCTGCCCCAAGGTAGCGCGATCGACGCCGCCGGGTCGGCCGCCGCCAATATTGCGGATCACCAGCTGCAGCGCGCGCCCAATGGTGGAATTGGCGCGATTGCCCTGCCCGAGCACGTTGTGCCCCCAATTCATGCCGATCTCATCGACGATAGGCCCGTTGACGATGACGATGGGCGCCGAGAAATAGGTGGTCGCCAAGACGCCGTGCATGCAGAATTCATCGAGACAGGCTGCCTCCACCGCCGCCAGCACCACAGGAAAGTACGCCGGCTTGCAGCCCGCCATAACCGCGTTGATCGCGATTTTTTCGATCGTTCCGGGCACATTGTCGGGCGGGATGATGCCGATGACTTCAGAAGGCGACCTGGTCGTCGCGGCAAGCATCTTCAAGACGCGCTCTTCAGTCGGCGGCACGAGAGGCAAGCCATCAGACCAGCCCCGTTCAAACATCAATTCGTGCTCGTCTTGCTGCGAAGCGACATCCACGCGCCGCGCCTGAATAGGCGTATCGCCAAACTTGAAAGCCAGCTTCTCCGGCATGCCCGGCTCAACAGACTTGGAGCCGCAGCCGGGGCTGAAGGAAGGCAATCCAGCGCCGAGCGCCGGCATGCCGGTCAGGCCGCGCCAGTCATCGCGCTGCCAGCCGACCAGGCGCGCCCTTTCTTCGCCGTCGTTAACCTGAATCAGCGTCGGCACGATCTCGATATCGTGCCGATAGGAAAACTCAAGCGCGCGTTCGTCAATCACGCCCTCGACGCTTTCAGGGAAGGAAGGATCATCTTGGGAGCGCACTTGCAGCGCCGCGCCGCGCTTCAATTCAGCGAGCGCAGGCTCAATCAGCCGGCAGGTCTCGCAGTCTCGCTTGACCACCGCGATCAAGCCGGTGAAGTCTTGCGGAATGAGAGTCTTTTTCTCACTTGCCATCGCATGCCCGTTTCATATTGCTATCTATAGCCACCCACGACAGCTTGTTGATTCGGCATCAGAATGCGGCTATGCTAATCGTAAACGGCTTGAAAGCAAGGCTGGCAGGTCAATCGATTGAAACTTTCTGACATTTTCCGCGAAGGCTCCGATGCCCGCAAGCTCTTCGCGAAGTTCTACGCTGTCGCGGCCATCCTCATCATATTGACCGTGCTCGTGCTGCTCGCAATCGCGACTCGCGGCGGTTGAAGCTAGTCGTAGTCTTCCTTGCCCTCCGCCCAATAACTTTCCAGCGATACGCCCAATCCATCGGCGATACGATTGACGTAAGCATAATAGGCGACAACTTGCGCGATATCCAAAATCGCCCGATCGCTGAATCTACAAGCGCGTAACTGTCGCACATCGTCTTCGGTCATGTCCCAGGGCGTCCGCGTCAGCTTGGCGGCGTAATCCAGCATGCCTCGGTCCGCTGGCGACAATTCGGCAGCGCCATAGTCGGTTTCTATCTGCGCGGTGAATTCCGGATCTCCAGTCAACTGACGGAGGTTGCGCGCATGATGCTTCAGTCAATATTCGCAGCGATTGATGGCGGAGACGACAACGCCGATCAGCTCGCGCTGCACGCGCGTCAAGGGAGATTCGGCGTACATCAACGTTTTGTACAAGTGCAGGTGATCAATCATGGAAGCAGGATTCAGGCTGTGGATCTTCATGATATGATCCACCTGGCCGCTCCCGGGGTCGCCAGCGCGCCGATATGCCCGCTTCAGTTCACCCTGTGCTTCGGATTCAGGCACCGTTTCGATCCAGGCGATCAAGCTTTTGGTCTGTCCCATTGTTGTTGTTCTCCGGGAAAACCTCAACGACTAAGAAGAACCAAAATTGTCATACGAAAAAGTGATTGGACTTTGATAGCAAGAGTGGGCGAGCCACCGGCTCGCCCGTACAACTTTCCGATTATTTTGGCAATGTCCATCCTAATTGAGATCATTATTATTTCTTGCCTGTTCGCTTGTAATCATTTAGGCATCAACGTAGAGCGAAACGTTGAGCTTCCAAGCCAAGTGCAGCGCCCGGAAAAACGCGACCATTTCTCGAACGCATTCGTCGGCGCCGGCTTCGGCAGTCATCTCGAAGGCGACCCGGTTTCGGATTGTCCCATCATGGGACGAAATGTCCTGAATCTCCCGCGCTTCCAGGTCGCGTTCGATCGCGCCGGCGAAGAGCAGCAGGATGCCTGCGTGATTGGGGATGATGCGATCGCCGACGCCGAAGATCATCTCGAGCGCCTGGTCGCCGGAAACGCGCAATTCGCCGAGCCGGCGTTCGGGCGCGATCGGCAATTCAAAATACCTGCGCTCAACCCCCTCCAGGCCGCCTTCCGCCGCGCGCAATTCCTGAATAGACGCGCCATCGTAACCGAGCTTTTGAATCCCCTGCCGCAGCAATAACCATATCAGCGGTTCATCGGGCACCGGCAAACGTTCCAGCAGCCAGGTCTCGGCGCGAGCGGTAATTGGATACTGCACGAAGCCCATGCAACCAAAGGGTTGAGCGCTTAAATTCGCCGGGCAATCGGCGCATACTTCGGCATGGTCGTCGAGCGCGGATGCGTGATCGATGAGATCTTGCACGACGATCAATTGCTTGTCGCCGGGGTCGCCGGGCCTGCTGTGACTAAATTCAAAGCCCATTTGAGACGGCTCACGCATGTCGCCGGCGGCGCGAAACCACTGAATGACTTCGTCGGCGCGCGCCCGCTCCTTGAGGCGTTCGCGGATGCCGTCGGCCGTCAGAGCGCGTTTGGGGGCGCAGTCGTATTCGATGATGTAGTCGATCGCCATTGCGCTTGCTCCCTGTTTACATTGCGAGCGACAAACCCCCACCCGCGGCCCCCGCCCCCATAAAGAGGGAAAGGGAGCTACGACGCAACGTGCTGCAATGTAGTTTGAGTGGGCGGCGGTATCACCGCGCGTGTATCAACCAGCGCCGGCAAGTTTAACGCGAGTATAGCATATCGCTCAGCCATGTTGCGATTTACTGCCCCATAACGACTAGCCCCAGCGCCCATATCGCTTCAATGCCAGCAGGACATTGATGGTCGTCATTGGATACCACTGCGGCAGATTGTGCTGGTCAAGCCAATGCCCTTCTTCTTGCTGCGCGCTTGACAAATGATCGAGAAAGCGATCCAGCAATCCATCGGGCTGCGCGCGGGCGATCATTGAATCCGGCGCAGGCGCGAAGGCGAAGAGCGATTCATATTGGCTCGGCGGAGCGGCTTCGGCGCAAGCCACTATATTGTCAATCGTCGCAGCCCGAAAATGTTGCAGATCGGGCAGATCGTCGATGGCGAAGAAAAAGTCGAATGCGTGATAGGCCATGAAAAGCCATTCGTTTGCGCGGATTTTCGACGGCGTGTAATTGGCGAGCGCCCAAGCCTTCGTCTTTTCGATTAAGGAGGGCGTCGCGCAGCCAAAGCGCATCAGGTTGCCGACAACCGAATCGGGCATCGTCTGCCCGCCCGTCTCCTGCCACCATTTTTCCAACGGAAAATCGCGGGTCTCCGGCGGATTCCGCAGGTTGCCTTCTACATCCATCTGCGCTTCCACCCAGGCGGCCGTTCCGGATAATACAGATCCGGCCGGGACATCCGCCTGTTTCATGACGCCGAGCAAGAATTCCAGCGCCAGCGGATTGGATTGGGGCGCTTTAATATCGTGTTCCAAGCCGTGCCCGAAGCCATCGTCAGGATTCTTGTAGCAAAGGATGATCTGATGCAGGCGCTCAAGGCTGCCGCCATCGAACAGCCAGGCGAACAGCGCTCGCTCCAAGAGCGTGCCCTGCCGATAAACGAACTGCCGCGCCTTCCCGACGTCAAATGCCATCATTCTACCTCCTTGCGAACATATATTCTAAGTTAGAGAGGGAAGGGAGAGTGCGCAAGGGTCAAATGTAAAGTTTGATGATATCGATCAACTCTTGAGCTCGATGCCGAAACGTATGCTGTTTCAGAACGCGTTGACGAGCGGCGCTGCCGATGGCGATTCGCTCCCTGTCGTTCTCCAGCAAATATTGATAGCGCTCGATTGCCTCTTCGGCGGAACGCACGACGATCAGCTCTTTATCCGGCTCGAACCACTCTTCGATGCCCAGGTAGGGATTGGCGACGATGCAAGCGCCCAGCGCGCCCAACTCAAAGGGGCGGGACGAAGAAGACGCGTAGACGCTTGCATGCGCGCCACGCGTGATACACAGATTGATCTTGCTGCGGCAAACATATTCGCGCAGTTTGCTGAAGCTCAAATAAGGCAGCTGCCTGGCAGCGCCCAGATCGCCCAGGTTCGTGCCCCGCGCCGCGAACCGCGCGCCGGCGATTGCCCTCGAAGGCGCCGTGATCATCCGGTCGATCCATTCGGAGCGGTATTCGCGGCCATGACCGTAAAAGAGAACATCGATATCCTGCGCTGGCACATCAACTGGACTGAAGACCTCCGGATCGGCGCCGTACCATAGGGTATGTACGTTCTCGGCGCCGAGCTCCATGAGCATGGCGCGACCGCCGCTGCTGTTGCTGATGAAAGCGGTGTATTCCGCCAGGTCCGCGCCTTGATAGATGCGGAAGCCGGAGGCGAATCCCCGCATATTGGGCAGGCTGGCCGGCACATCGCCATCATAGTAAAAGACCGGTATGTCAAACGTGCTCGTGATTTGGCTTGGCAGTCCGCTAAGTTGATTCAGCGGCACAGTCAGGAAAAGCAGGGCGTCTATGTCCGTCTCGCGGCGCAGGATCCGCTCGAGGCGCCGCTGCCACAAGGGCGCGATAAACTGATTGGCGACCTTCCTGACGGCTTTGTCACTCAGAGATTCGCCACTGGCTTCGCTGCTGACGTCGGTTCGCCTTGTCGGCCGCAAGGCGCGAGAGGCGTCGCGGAGCGATTTGAAGAGGTCGCCCGGCAGGCGCGCGGGATTCGGCTCAGCGCGCCACCAGAGGCTCTCGACCGGCGCGCCTTGATAGGGCGCAGCAATCACCTCAACGCCAATCTCATAAAGCCCCTTGAGCAGCTGCCACCAGGCTGGGGTCGCGCTGAAAGGCTGGCGTAAATCGAGCGACGAAACAACAACAAGCAGCTTCATACCGACTCTGAATTTCCTTCTTGGGCAAAGCGTTTTGACGAGTTCCTGCGTGACATTATACAACCGGCGAAATATTGAGTATAATGACTATATCGCATTCAACACGCGATAACGTCCAAACAATAAGGAGACACAGAACAATGAAACGTTCATTCCTTGTACTCACTGTCTTAACCATGATTCTTGGCATGGGCGGCTCTGCAATCGCCGATTCGCATTGCATGGACGCGCTGGGCTGCGTCGAGGTGGGTCCTGACGAACCAATTGTTATCGCCTCCATACTGGCCATGTCCGGACCGGCATCGTTTTATGGCGCTGATAGCCTTGGCGGCATCGAACTCGCCATCCTTGGGCGGGACGGCATGCTGCTCGGCCGCGATATTGAACTGGTTGAAGAGGACAGCTATTGCGCCGCGGAAGGCGGTCAAGCAGCCGCGCAGCGCGTCGCCGCCGATGAAACCATCGTAGGCGTCATCGGCACGACCTGCTCCGGCGCGGCGCAAGGCGCCATGCCGATCATCAGCGAGGCCGGCATGCTGATGATATCGTCATCAAATACGTCGCCAAGTTTGACCAATGACGACGCCGATGCGGGCGGGACCTACTATCCGGGCTACTTCCGCACTGCCCATAACGATCTCTTCCAGGGCGCGATGGGCGCGAGGTTCGCCGTAGAAGTGGTCAAAGCCGGCAAGGTCGCGACCATCCACGACGGCGACCCCTACACCGAAGGCTTGGCTGTGGTGATGGCGAACGAATTCGCCGGGCTCAATGGCGAAGTGGTCTTCCAGGGCGCGGTCAGCAAGGGCGATACCGACATGAGCGCGATCCTGACGGAAATCGCCGCCAGCGGTCCGGACTTGGTTTACCTGCCCGTATTCACGCCCGAGTCCGAATTCCTGGTCTCGCAGGCGGCCAACACGCCGGGCTTGGAAGACGTGAGGATGATGACGGCCGATGGCAGCTTCAACGCCGACTTCGCGCCGAACATTGGGGCTGCGGCAGCGGGCGTCTTAATGACCGGACCACACGTTTCCGGCGACGCTTATCAGGAATTCCTCGCTTTGTGGGCGGAGGAGCAGCCCGGTGGCACGGATACGCCACCCAGTGGCTTCCACGCCCACGCCTATGACGGGACCAACCTGCTCTTGGACGCCGTTGAAGCCGTGGCGGAAGAAATGGACGATGGCACCTTGGTCATCGGGCGTCAGGCGCTGCGCGATGCGATGGCGGCGGTCGAAGATTATGAGGGCTTGACCGGCACGCTGACCTGCCAGGAGGCGCCGCTCTACATGGGCGACTGCGCGACCGGCACGGCACTGGCTGTATTCGAGATCGGGCAAGCCCAGGTCGACGAAGGCGCGTGGCCGCCGCCGATTGTCTGGGATCTTTCCATGTCGATGGGCGGCTAAGGCAAACAGCCGCAGCCTAACTCGATTCGAAGTAGACAAGCCAGGGCGAGACACACTCTGGCTTGTCTTTCGGTTGAAATGCCGCGCTTGATCCAGCACATTTTAGACTGCGCCTGGCGCCATGCGCGGTTTGGCGCAAAACCCGCGACAATTTGGCATTCATCAGACAAGCAGGGAACTGAATAGTGATACGACACATTTGCAGCCTAACATGCGCGATAAGCCTGCTGGCGGTCTTTCTCCTGCCGCTTTCCGCCGTCGGCGCCTGTGACGATCCATTGGGCTGCGTCGAGGTCGCTCCCGATGATCCTATCGTCGTTGGCGCTATGCTGGTGATGTCGGGCGCGATCAATTACTTGGGCGAGGATACGCTGGGCGGCGTTGAACTGGCCTTGCTTGATCGCGATTACGCGCTGATGGGTCGCGAAATCGAGTTAGTAGTCGAAGACAGCTTGTGCACGGCTGAAGGCGGGCAAGTCGCGGCGCAGCGTATGGCCGCCGATCCGACTGTCGTCGGCGCCATTGGCACCAATTGCTCGAGCGCGGCGCAAGGCGCGATACCGATCATCAGTGAATCGGGCATGGTGATGATTGCCCCGTCGAATACCTCGCCCAGCCTGACCAATGCGGACATCGCCGCCGGCGGGTCGCATCGGCCCGGTTACTTCCGCACCAGCCAAAATGGCTTAATCGAAGGCATGCGCCTGGCGCAATTCGCGATATACGCGCTGGGGGCGGAATCGCTGGCGACCGTTCATGACGGAGACCCATACACATCCGGGCTGGCGCAAGCGGTTGCTGACACTTTCGCCGACCTGGCTGGAGACGTCGTATTCGAAGGCGCTGTCAACAAAGGCGATACCGATATGTCGTCAATCCTGACTGAAATCGCCGTGCATCAGCCAGATGTCATTTACGTGCCGCTATTCGAGCCGGAGTCCAACTTCTTCGCCGCCCAGATGCAATATATCGCCGGGCTGGATGATACAATCATACTCGGCGGCGCGGCCAGCTTTTCCAGCAGTTTCCCGGAGAATACTGGCGAAGCGGCCATTGGCATCTACGTTTCGGGTCCCCTGGTCAGCGGCGACGCCTATGAGAAGCTGCTGGCGCAATGGCTGGATGAGTATGGCAGCGACCCGCCCAGCGGTTATCATGCCCATGCTTATGACGCGACTAACCTGCTACTGAGCGCATTGGAATCGGTCGCAGTTGTCAACGACGACGGGGGGCTGTCAGTCGGCCGGCAAGCGCTTCGCGATGCCGTTGCCGCGACGGAAGATTACCCGGGCTTGACGGGCCGCTTGACCTGCCGCGAAGATTCGCCCTTCGCTGGCGACTGCTCGCCAGGCACGGCGCTGGCCGTGTTCATCATCACGGAAGCGGAAGTCTACGATGACAATTGGCCGCCGCCACTGGCCTGGAATTTCGCGGTGGACTCATTTGACTAGCCGGCGCCGCATCTAGCATAATAGAGCGCGGGACAAAGTTAGAATCGCGTTAAGCGCCTCCACATTGCCGACTTAGCGTAACGGTTTCGCCGATGTTCAAATGGAAGACTGACGAATTCTCCTGGGTCGATTTCACCATTGATGTGCTGCGCATCCTCATCGTGCTCGCTGTGGTGGTCGGCGCCTGGAACACGCTTTCCTCTGGTCGCATCACATTCGCCCAGTGGGTGAATCTTTTTGCCGCCGGTTTGTCGCAGGGCAGCATCTACGCCTTGATCGCGCTCGGTTATACGTTGGTCTACGGCATCCTGCTCATGATCAACTTCGCTCACGGCGAGGTCTTCATGGCGGGCGCCTTTTCCACCGTATTTCTCGCCGAAGCATTAAATCGCACCGGCTTCCTCAACGAGCAGCCGCTGCTGGCGATTCTGGTGATGATCCTTTTCGCCGGTTTGGTGTCAATGACGGTGGCGATCCTGCTTGAACGCGTCGCCTACCGGCCCCTGCGCGGCAGCCCGCGGTTGGTCCCCCTGATCACTGCCATCGGCGCGTCCTTCTTCTTGCAATACACATTCCGCGGTCTGTATGGCTCTGCTTTCAAAGCCTATCCCCAGGTGAAAATCCTGCAGGGCGCTGTTTCGATCGGTGGCATCAACATTCCGATCGTGCAGATATTCGTGTTCTGCTCGGCATTGGTTTTGATGCTAGGCTTGTATTGGCTGGTTGAGCGGACGCGCGTCGGCAAAGCGATGCGAGCTGTCTCGGAGAATAAGGAAGTCGCCCGCCTGATGGGCATTGACATCGACTGGGTGATCATGTTCACCTTCGGCGTCGGCGGCTTTCTGGCTGGTTCCGCCGGTGTCATCAATGGCATGTTCCGCCCGCAAGGCGTCAACTTTTTCATGGGTTTCATCCCTGGCATCAAAGCCTTCACGGCCGCTGTGCTGGGTGGCATCGGCAATATCCCGGGCGCCATGCTGGGTGGTCTCTTCCTCGGCGTGATCGAAGCGATTGGACCCAACCTCGTCCTCGCCGGGCTCGGCATCCCGGGCGCGAACCAGCTCAAAGATGTCATCGCCTTCACAATGTTGGTGCTGGTGCTGATTTTCCGGCCCCAGGGAATTCTCGGCGAGCGTCTGTCAGAGAAGAAAGCATAGGAGGCTCGAATAGACTTGTTTCGTTCTCAGACCTCCAAAACGGTTCTCGCTTTAGGGTTGCTTTCCGGCGCATTTATCTTGTTCACCGGCACCGTCGGCATGATCGCCGCTTTTCACGAGCGCGAAGTGGTGGACCGATTCATCAGCCTGGGCCAGCTGCTGCTGCTCATCGCGCCTTTTGTCACCGCTTACTTTGTCGCGGGCCGCCTCGCCGAACATGGCGAAGCGGCGCCACAGATATTGATTGCCGGCCTCGCCGTCGGTCTGTTGACGGCGCTGCCCAGTGTTATTTTGCTCTTGTTTAATTCTGACGAGTTTCGCTTTCTCTTATTTCTGGTACTTCGGCTCACGCCTTTCGTCGCGGCTTCAGCAATCGCCTGGCAGTGGCGTCAAGCCGGCGCCGATTCGCAGACGGTCATCGGGATTTGGCTGCTGGTCGCCGTCCTGGTGGGCATCGTTACTTTTTCATTCGCGCTGATCTTCGAGATCAAGGGCGACCTGCGCTCGGTGCTGGTCAATATCGACCGCGATTGGGTTGATGTCATCACTTTTGACAATCGCAGAGACTTGCCGCTGGGAATCGCGACCTTTGGTCTTGTCTCGATCGTGACCGGTTTCGCCGGGTCGGTCCTTTATCTGATGCCGGCCGTTCCGCGCCGAGCGCTGATATACGGTCTGGGCATCACCGCGCTCGTTGGCGCTTTCGGGGAGACGGCGCGCCTTATCTTGCAAGAGAATATCGATCGCGACACGCTTCGGGAGATCTTTCGCCGCGATACCTTGCGCCAAAACGCCGCGCTCGCGCTGTTCATCATCAGCACCGCGGCTGGCTTCCTGTGGGCCATCTATGGCAGCCAGGTTCGCACGAGCATTGGCAACATAAACCGATCAAGCCGCCGCCGCCTGAATATGATCGGCTTGGTCTTATTCGTCGCCTTCATGCTGCTGCTGCCCTGGTTGATCGGCCGTACGCTCAGCGATGTGGCGGTGACGATCGGCATATTCGTCTTAATGGGTCTGGGCTTGAATATCGCGATTGGTTTGGCCGGTCTGCTCGATCTCGGTTATGTGACCAATTACGCGGTGGGCGCTTACATCCTCGCCGTTTTGACCTCAATCGGACCGCTTGGGCTTTTTAAGGGGACTTTCACATTCTGGATGGTCATTCCGCTCGCATTGTTGGCGGCAATGTTCGCTGGCTTCGTCTTTGCTGTGCCGGTGCTGCGAATGCGCGGCGATTATCTCGCTATCGCCACCCTTGGCTTCGGCGAGATCATTGGCAAGTTGGCGATATCCGATTGGCTCAAGCCCTTGATCGGCGGCGCCCAGGGCGTTCAAGCGATCCCGAAGCCGATATTCCTCGGCGCTGAACTCAAGAATCCGGAACAACTCTACTATATCGTCTTGGTCGCCAGCCTGGTCTGTCTGTTTGTTTCGATTCGATTGAACAACTCGCGGACGGGTCGGCAGTGGATGGCAATTCGCGAAGACGAAGATGTGGCGACCGCGATGGGCATCGATACGGCGCGCGCCAAGCTGCTCGCCTTCACCCTGAGTGCGGCGACAGGCGGCGTGGCCGGCGCTATATTCGCCGCGAAAGTTGGCACGGTCTTCCCCAATAGTTTCACCGTTTTCATATCGATCAACGTTCTGAGCTTGATCATTGTCGGCGGCATCGCCAGCAATCCGGGCATCGTCGTCGGCGCGATTGTGTTGATCGGCATGCCGGAATTGCTGCGCGAGTTCTCCGAATTTCGCTTCCTGCTTTATGGCGCCTTGCTCATCCTCATGATGATCAAACGCCCGCAGGGCTTGATCCCGTCAAAGATTGTGACTCATGAACATCAATCGGGCGTCAAAGCCAAACTGGCGACGGAATAAGGCGAGAGGGCGCGCGCAATCATGGCGGAAAAGAGCAAGAGCGGTCCGAGCAGGATTCTGGAAGCGAATGGGATGACCAAGCGCTTCGAGGGCCTGGTCGCGGTGGACAGCCTTGACTTCTATATTCCCGAGGGCGCCATCGCCAGCATCATCGGACCCAATGGCGCCGGCAAGACCACCTTCTTCAATTGCATCACCGGCTTCTACGAAATAGACGAAGGCGAGATCCTGTTCAACGGCTCGCGTCTGAATGGCCGATCGCCGGATCAGATCGCGCGCGCTGGCATTTCCCGCACTTACCAAAATATCCGACTATTCAGCAATATGTCGGCTATTGAGAACATCATGGTCGGCCAGGAGCCCCATCTCAAATCGACCTGGATCGGGGCGATACTCGGGCTGCCGTCGACGCGGGAAGAAGACCATCAGACGGAAGATCGCGCGCTGGAGCTGCTGCACTTTGTCGGGCTGGAGGGCAAAGGCGACATGCTCTCCAAGAACCTGTCTTATGGCGACCAGCGGCGTCTGGAAATCGGGCGCGCGCTCGCCAGCCAGCCGAAGCTGATCCTGCTGGATGAACCGACCGCTGGCATGAACCCGCGGGAAACGATAGAAACGACTGACTTCATCCGCCGCCTTCGCGATGAGATCGGCATCACCATCGTGCTGATCGAGCACGATATGCGCGTCGTGATGGATATATCGGAACACATCACTGTCTTGGATTACGGGCGCAAAATCGCCGAGGGATTGCCAGCCGAAATTCAGACCAATAGCGATGTCATTGAAGCTTATCTGGGGCGTGGCGCGGCCGCGGCCACAGTGGCAAACTAGCCGAGCAGGGACAAGCTATATGGCGCTGCTGGAAGTCAACGAGATCCACACCTATTATGGCAACATTCATGCGCTGAAAGGCGTGTCCTTTGAAGTCGACGCCGGCGAAATTATCGCCTTGATTGGCTCAAATGGCGCTGGCAAGACGACCACGCTGCGCACGATATCGGGTTTGATGGCGCCGCGCGAAGGCTCGGTTTCATATGACGGCGAAGAGATCTCCAGGACCCGCGCCGACTTGCTGGTTTCGAAAGGCATCTCAATGGTGCCCGAGGGACGCGGCGTATTTGCCAAGCTCACGGTCGAAGAGAATCTCGATATGGGCGCTTACGTGCGGCGGGATGGCGACGTCAAAGAAGATTTGAAAAGCGCCTATTCACTTTTCCCGCGATTGGAAGAGCGCAGGAAACAGTTTGCTGGCACCCTCAGCGGCGGCGAACAGCAGATGCTGGCGATTGCGCGCGCGCTAATGTCGAGACCGCGTCTGCTGCTTCTCGATGAACCTTCCATGGGTTTGGCGCCTGTACTGGTCGATGGCGTCTTTGACACGGTTCAACAGATCGCCAGTGAAGGCGTCACCATTTTGCTGGTCGAGCAGAACGCGCACATGGCGCTGCAAATCGCCGATCGCGGCTATGTATTGCAGAGCGGCGAGGTCGCCATCAGCGATACCGCGGCCAACCTGCAGCAGAACGAAACCGTGCAGAAGACCTACCTCGGCATTGACTAACGCTTGTGTCGACAGCAATTGATCGGACCGCTGCCAGCAAGAGACTGGCCTCGCTCACAGCATCCCAAGTGACCAAGTTGGCAAGACTCGCCAGCGGCGCCAATAATCTGGACGTCGACTCATGGGAGCTTGCGCCGATGCATGGCGGCTTCGGCAGCGCTGTCGGCGGCACCGCGCTCTACCGCCTGACCGCGCGCCCAGCCACAAGCGAGTCCGTCTCGCTCGTCTTGAAAGTCCTCCACCAGCGCAGCGGCGAATCGCCCGCCTCGCCCTATTATTGGAAACGCGAATATGAAGTTTACCAATCGGGCTTGCTGGAGCGGCTGCCCGCTGACACCTTCGTCAGTCCAGAAATCTATGACTTGCAAGACTTCGGCGACAGCTGCTGGATTTGGATGGAGGACATTGACGACTGCAAGAACGACTGGACGCTGGACGACTTTCGCGATGTTGCCACGCGCCTCGGCCGCTTCAACGGCGCCTGGCTGACGGGCAGGGCGGCGCCATCGTTCGATTGGCTTTGCCATAACTGGCACGCCGCCATCATTCCCGCTCTCGCGCCCACCTTTGCGAATCTGGACGCGCTGCTAGAGAGCCCGCTGACGCGCGCGGCTCTGCCACTGGAAGCAAAAGACGAGATCATGGCGATATGGCGTGATCGCCGCCAGTTTCAAGACGCCCTCGTTCAGTTGCCGCAGACGCTTTGCCACACGGACGCCTTTCGCCGCAATATCCTGCACCGCGCTGGCGATGCCGTGCTGCTGGATTGGGCGCTCGCATCCCTTGGCGCCCTCGGCGAAGAGCTGGTATGCCTGGTCGCCGTCAGCTTGTATTATCAAGGGTTTTCGGAAGAATACGCCGACTCGCTCGACGAAACGGTTTTCGCCGCTTATGTCGAGGGGCTGCGCCAGGCGGGCTGGACTGACGACCCAAAACTAGCGCGGATCGGCTATACCTGCGCGATGGCGCTGCGCGGTCTGGCCGGCGTGAAGCAGGATCTTGAGTTTCTCAGCGATCAAGCCAGTCATAAGCAACTGCTGCGCACCCACCAAATGACGAGCCTCGACGACATCGCCGACCTGTTCGCCGACGTTCGCCGCTTTCGCCTGCTGAAAATGGCGCGCAAAGCTAGGGACTTGCTTGCTTAGCAGCGGGCGTATTCTTTGGCGCGCGTACGATCGACAGCAGCAGAGCCGCCGCGATTAACCCGCCGCCGAGCCACAGCGCCAACGTCATTTCCTGCCCGAGAAGCAGCGCCGCCAATAGCGCGCCCGACAGCGGCTGGGCGAAGAAAAACAGCGATGCCAGCGTCGCGGGAACCAGAGCAAAGGCGCGATTCCAAAGCAAGAGGGCCAGCGCCGTTGATACCAGCCCAAGGTAGAGCACGCCAAGGACGACAAGCGCATCCACATCTCCCAGGGGTCGCTGAGTCAGCTCGAAAGCACTGGCCGGAATGGACAGCAGCAGCCCGCCAAACAAGGCGTAAACCGTCACGGTGAGCGTCGGCAGCGCATGACGCAAGGCAACTGTCCGCACCAGAACCGAATACAAGCCCCAGGTGACGGCGGAAATCGCGAGGAAAACATTGCCAAGGAAACTGGCTGAGCGAAAGTCGGCGGCGGCGGGATCCAAAATCACGAGTACACCGATGCTCGATAATACGATGCTGGCGAGACGCGCGCGCGTCAGCCTTTCGCGCAACAAGATCATGGCGAACAAGACGACAAAAGCCGGCGCTGCGCTGGTGACCAGGGCGCCATTCAACGCTGTGGACAGATCCGTGCCGACAAACTGAGTTCCCAGGCTGATTCCCAGACCGACCGCGCCAACCGCAAGCAACTCTGCTTTAGTTTTATCGTCGGTGGAGCCCTGCCCTCTCGCCCGGCTCAGCGGGACCAATACGAGCAGCGCCAGCAGAATGCGCAGCGTCAGCAAGGTGAAAGGGGGCACTGACAAGAGCGTCACATCGGAAACGACATACATGCCGCCCCAGATGCTCGCGGCGGAAATGCCGTAAAAGGCGCCGCGCAGAAGTTCAGACTTCGACATCGATGCCCGGTCAAGGTGAATGCGAGAGCAAGCATCTTAGCCGATGCCGCCTTCCTGCGACAGATCGCGTCGCGATAAGAAGATAAAGATTGGCGGCGATATTCCATATCTGCCTATCCAGCCAAGAGTATAATTCTGTTAGCACATCGTAATGCCTGCGCGCCGAGGGGTTCAGTCATCAACGAGAGCTTAATTTATCTTTCCTACCACAATATTGATGTGGCTTACGCCTTTCAGTTGTCGAATTTGCTGATTCGCTACTATCGCAATGTCTGGCTGGATCACTTTGAAATCGACCTGACCGAAGACTGGCGCGCGAAAATCCCCGAGGCGCGGGCTCGGGCTACCGGCGTCATTGTTGTCGTGAGCGATGAATACCTGCAATCGCCCTACTGTCGCGCCGAGTTCGAAACCTTTCAGCAGCGCGGCATCCCGATCACCGCGGTCATCCCGCGCGATTTCTCCACCGAGATGATCGCCGATTTCACCTTCAGCGACTGGATCGATTTCCGCCGCTGGTTTGACGATCCTGCCGATCTCAGCGTGGAGAATCTGCTGAGCCAGGTTCCCCAATCGGAGGCGGTCGCCAAGACCGGCGAACGGCTCGATTATCTGCGCGGATTCATACAGGAAACCTTGTTGGCGCTGTCGAAAATGCCGACGTCCTGGGCCTCGCTCCGCAACGCTGACGCGGAGGGCGCGGCCGAGATTCGCCCGCGACTGATCCAGCCGAGCATGCTGACCGACTGGGACTTCAAGGGCGAAAATGCCGGGCATTCAGTCCCGATAGAGAATCTGCTTGCTTGGTCACAGGAGCAGCCGCAATTCGTCATTCGCGGCGAGACTGGCAGCGGCAAGACCTATTTCGCGCGGCTCCTTGCATTGCAGCAAGCGCAGGCCGCCATCCGCGATGAAATTGAAGCGGCGCCGATATGGCTGGACCTGGCGCGTTGGGACGGGAGTCATCGGAATATCAGCGCCTTCATCGAGTCGCAATGGGGCTTGCTCACCTATTGGCGGCACTGGCTGGATCAGCATCAGACTTTTATCGTGCTGGACAACTGGCAGGACCTTGCCCTCAGCCAGCCGTCCAAAGTCGCCGAGTTGACGAACTGGATTGACTCAAGCCCAAACCAGCGATTCGTCGTCCTGTCCAGCGTGAATGCGCCGACATCGCCAAACTTGCCAGAACTTCAAATCGACGGGATTAGCGCCCAGCGCGCGCAGAGCTTTGTGAGCGACTGGCTTACGCTTGAGCAGCAGGCCAGTTTCCGCGGGATTCTGAAGCAGAAGAGCGCCTATATCGACAACTGCCATTTGGACCATTTGTCGATCGGCGTCGAATTGCTGACCGCCGACCGGGCGCTTGCATTCAATCAATGGCATGAGAATCCGATGCCGGCTTTGATCACACTGCGAAGCCAACAGGAACCGACCACAACCGGCGGGTTGGACAACAAGCAACTGCTGGCCGGGCTGCAGCAGCTCGCCTGGTCGGTGATGCTACAAGACAGCCATCGTTTCCTGGCGCGAGATTCGGCGCTGAGCCAAGCGATTGATCCGCGAGTTATCGACCGCGCGCTTGACCTTGGCTTGATGGATGAGAGCGGCTCGAAAATCCGCTTTCACTGCGAAACTATTCAGTTGCATCTGGCGGCTGAGGGGCTCAAACGTGATGGCTTGAACAAGTATCTGACGCGGCCCGAATTCAGCGCCGATGGGGAGCGCGTCCCCAGAAAGTGGGACAAGCTGACGCTGCTCCTGGTGGATGGGCTGGGGGAAGAGAGCCGTCTGAAGGTGATTGACCAGATTGCCGAAGTTGATCCCTTCATCGCTTCGGCTTGTCTGACGCGCCATCCGGAATTATCAGGCAGCTTGCAGGAAGCGCTGATCACGAGACTGGCGCAGCTATGCGCGCAGAATCCGGCGGCGCAGAGCGCCTTCCGCGGCGCCATTGCTGATCTTCCAAATGCCGACCTGACCGCCGAGCTCTTGATTGCGCAACTCAGCCACTTCAACAATGCGCAGCAACTCTGGCTCTGGCGGGAGATTCGCGCGCTGCCGCTAGAGCTGCCACTGGACTTCATCAGCATGGTCTCCGGAGTCGATCGCGCCGCGCCCGCTGCTATTTCGCAACAGTTGACGCCCTTCGGCTTGTCGCGCTCGCTCGCCTATCTGGTGAAATTGACCTCAAATCAGGACCAGAGCATTCGCCGCAAGTCCATCTGGATGCTCGGCGAGATCAAATATCTCCCGACGGCGATTCTCTTGCTGTCCTACTTGGAAGAGGGCGATGAAAGCGACCATGATGAAGTCGTCCTGGCGCTGATGAAATACGCCTATTCCGAGCTGCTGGTTCGGGTTCTGCGCTGGTCGCAAGATCAACCGCGGCATCGGCCCGCCGTCATCCGAGCGCTCGCCGAACGCAAACGCCTGGTGACGAGCCGGCTGCTGGCGCTGGCTGATGCGCGGCGGCTGACGCTTCAGCCCGCGTTCTATGATTTGGTCGTCAACACGGCTGAAGAGGATATCGCCATCGGGCTGGCGCAGCTGGCGGAAGATTCAGTTGACTTGCCCGAAGCGATAGAGACCGCAATCCATAGCAAGAGGAATGCGGCGGAATTGCGCGCGCGGCTTGCCGCGTCTATCGAGCGCTGGCCCAATCGCCAGGGTATCGAGCAGCTGGTGCCAATTATCAGCCGCGTACTCAACGATCCACCCGAATCGACCATCGCCGCCGGTAGCAATATTGAGGCGCTGCTCTATGGCCAGCCGCTTTTCGATGACATTCAAGCGCAGGCCGAGACGGAGAAAAGCGCGCCTCTGCCAGATACAGTGCTTGCCCAGTTGCGTCACCATGATGTTGAGCGGCGGCGCAGCGCGCTGCACAGCCTGGCTGACTATCCGGCCGAACTCGCCCTGCCCCCGCTGCTGGAAGCGGCGCAGGACGAAGACAAGCGCGTGCGGCTGGCGGCCTACGAGATCCTGGCTCGCTTTGAAAGCGCAGAGGCAGCGCGGAAAGCGGTATTCGCCGCTCTCGCCGACCCTGACAGCGCGATTGTCGACGCCGTTACCGAGCTGCTCATGGCGATGCCTTCACTAGATTGCGGCGCGCTCATCGACCTGCTCGACAGTGAAAACCCAAACGCGGTGGCGGCGGCGATTGATCTGCTCAGCTACGCGCGCCATCGGCCGGCCGCGGATCACTTGCGCGATCTAATATCAGACGAGCGGATGCCGGCTTATCGCGGCAAAACAATCGGGCAGCTCGCGCGGCAAGCCCTGAGCGCCATTGATTCAGCGGTGATGGAGGGCGAGCGAGGCGCCTATGCGCCTGGCAATCAGTTAGGCGTGCCGGGCGGGTCCGACGCGCTCGAATTCAGCGACGACGAGAAGATCATTCGCACGCTGGCTGTGCTGCGCGATGACGATTGGGGCCGGACGCAGAAGGCGGCCAAATTCTTACGCAAATTCGCGCGGCATTTGCGTGGCACGGATAATCCCGCGATTCTAAAGTTGCTCGGCGCCGCCTTGAATGACGACCATTGGAGCGTGCGCTGGGCGAGCGCCGAGGCGCTGGCGATGCTGAATGACCAAGCTGCGATTCCGGCATTGAGCGCTTGCCTTGATGACCGGAGCTGGATCGTCCAGGTCGCAGTCGTCCGCGCGCTGGTTGAGCTCGGCGCGACCGGGTTGATGGCAAAGCTGGCGCCGCTGCTTCAGAGCCCGCGCCAAGCCGTCCGTGAAGCAACCGCCGAAGCCTTGGGAGAGATGGGCGACGCCGGAGCGATCCCCGCGCTAAGCCAGACGCTCAAGCGCGACGCCGATGAGTTTGTTCGCTTCGCCGCCCTGAGAGCCATCCATCAACTGGATCCCAGCGGCGCCCGCCCTCAGCTGGAGCTGGCGCTAAGCGACAGCAGCGTGCACTTGCGCTGGTTTGCTCTGGGGCAGCTGGCATCGCAAATGAACGAGACGGATCTACCGATTCTGCGGCAACTGCTCGACGACCACGACAAGCCCTCTTGGGAAAACGAGTCCATCCATGACCTGGCAGCGATGGCGCTGCGCCAAATTGGGACTGACGAGTCCTTAGCGCTGCTTGATGCCGTCCCGCTCGCCGAAAAGCGGACCAGCCCATGAAGATCTTCGTCAGTTATGCCCGCGTCGACAAGCCATTTTGCGTCCGCATCATCGAAACCTTGCATGCCCACGATGTCTGGTACGACCAGCGCCTTTACGCCGGTCAAGACTGGTGGAAGGAAATCCTGCGCCGGCTGGACTGGTGTGAAGTCTTCGTCTATTTGCTGTCGCCGGATTCAGTGGCGTCGCTCTACTGCCGGCGCGAGCTGGAAATTGCGCTGCGGCTGAAGCGCGATATTATCCCGGTGCTTATCAATGGCGACACCGTGCTGCCCGAGCATATGAAAGAATGGCAATATATTGACCTGCGCGACAGTCTGACGGTGGAAAACGTCTCGCAGCTGCTGAATGCGATTTTGTTGGTGGAACGGCAAAGAAGCGCCAAGACGCCGACATTGACGGCCACGAATGATGCGGCCGAAAGCAGCCCCGCCGCCGCCGACAAACCGGCTGAACTGATCAGCAAGGCGGTAAGCGCGCTGGAAAAGGGCGACTACGACAATGCCATCCTGCTGCTGAAACAAGCGAAGACGAGCGGTTATCAATCGCGATTCGTCAGCCTGGACAAATTGCTGCGCATCGCCGAAAGCGCAGTGTCAGATCGCACCGAGACGCGCGAAGTTCAGCGCGAATATCAGCATATCGTAGCCCTGTTCGCATTCGAGAGCACGCGCGCGTTGGCTTGTGAAGCGCTGGCGGAATTCAAAAGAGAATTCGGCGATTATGATCCGCAGAACTTGCAGCGCCATTGCCAGTCGGCCGTGCCCTTTGGCGCATCGGCTGATGGCGGGTCCCGCCAACTAAAGAGACCGAGCTGGACGAACCCGGCGCCGGCGACAGGCAGCGCCAACTCGTCAGGCCAAATCGCGAGCCGCCCCAAGGCGATTCAGGCGAGCAGCCAGGCATTAACCCGACCGCGCGCAATAGAAGCGATTCCCGCCGCCGTGGCGCCTCAAGTGCTCAAGCTGGATGCCCCGACCATCCGCCGTGTGACCGCCGCCGACGAAGATACGCTCAGCGTTAAGGAAGTCCTGCCTATGCTACAATGGTGCGACATTCCTCACGGCACGGTCACCATATCCAGCATCGTCGGCGCCGATGAAGATTTCGGCGAAGTCACCGAACAGGTGGATAATTTTGTGATGAGCAAGTATCCGGTCACCAATGCGCAATTGGCCATCTTCGCCGACGCCGAGGATGGTTATCGCAATCCGCGCTGGTGGGATTTCTCCGAGTATGCGCAGCGTTGGTTCAACCTGCGCAAGGGAGCCGCCAAATCCCGATTCAGCGGCGACGCCCAACCGCGGGAAAACGTAAACTGGTACGAAGCGATGGCCTTTTCCAATTGGCTTAGCAATCTGCTGGGCATGAACATTACGCTGCCGACTATTGCCCAGTGGCAGCGCGCGGCCAAGGGCGACGATGATCGTTATTTTCCCTGGGGCGACCAATATGATGAGGAGCATTGCAATACGCTTGAGACGGGCTTGAAGACCACCACGCCAGTGGATCGTTATCAGCTGGGCGCTAGCCCTTATGGCATCTATGATATGGCGGGCAATGTATGGGAGTGGACTTTGAACTGCGCGGCCGCGGCTGAAACCGGGCGAGACTCCCGGCGCGCCGTCGCCGGCGGCAGCTTCGTCAGCCCTTGCGACCGGGCGCATACGTCATTTCGTTACTATCTCGATCCGCGCGTGCGCTATTCATCAATCGGCATTCGACTGGTCGGCTTGACTTAGACCCATACTGCCGCCTGCAATTGAACACCGGAACCGTTGCGACGAAGGGATAGAGATGATGAGCGCGAGTGAGAGACAAGGACACGACAGCATGTCTCTGCGACCCGATATCAACATTGAAATTGATCAATTGTCGGTGACTGGCCACGTGGTATTCGCCGGGCGCGACGGCCAGGTGAAGGTGCAGACCGGTGGCGATGTCGCCCAGCACACCAATCAGACGGTGACCGTAGGTGGCGTTGAAACAACGCCGCAGGAATTCGATATGATGCTGCAGTGCATCCGCAATGTCGAGGACACCATCCAGAAGGAGAATCTGGCGACCGAAAGCCGAGAAGAAGCGATGCATGACCTGCACACGGTTGAGGCGCAGCTCTCCTCCAGCAAGAAGCCCAATCCGCGGATTCTGATGCGCGCCGCGAAATCGCTGCTGCGCTTTTCGCCCGCCTTAACCGCCGCTGCTTTGACGCTCTTCGACCAACCCTTGGTTGGCGCCATTCTCGCCAGCGTCGGGGAAGCCGCCATCAACTTCCAGGAGGCGATTTCGGGGCAGCGAGCGGCCAAGAAAATCTGACGAATATGATGCCGTTGACATCGTTCCTCAAAGCGCTCTGCCCCGCCCGGCGCGCCTTAAGATGTGTTGCGCGGGTGCTCGCGCTTCCGAATCCACAATTCAGCTTTACCGATTCAAACGCCGAGCAGAGCCAATGAACCGTCCTGTTCAACAATACCCGGTCAAGGCGATCACGACGCCCGCGCGGTCCGCCCCCAGCCAAGTGATGATCACGACGCCGGCCGCCTGGCGCAGCTTTGTGCAGGCGAATTGGGCGCAATTGAAACAACAGGCCGACGACGCGGCCCTGGAATCACCCTATCAGAAGCTGGTCATGATGGTCTTCGCGCCAGTCATGCCCAACCTAAATACCAAGCTGACCTTGTTGCGCCGCCTGCTCAAGAAATTCCGCTATTGCGAGTCGCTGAGCAAACGTATGACCGAGATCTACCGCGATCGCAATTATGCGCGCAGGGCGGAAGATTTGGCGCGCAGCGAGCTGATCCCGGAAAAACTCAACACCGACGAATTGATCGGGCTGGACTGGCTCATCGTCGCCACCGGCGGTCTGGACGGCTCGGCGAATCAAGGGCGGCAGGCGATCCAATTCGCGCGGAATTTGCTGGAAACCATGCGCGAACACAGCGACTATCCGTCGGCCGTGCGCGTCCAGGCGGGCAGTATCTCCGCTGGCGGACATGTGATTTTTGCCGGGCAAGATGTCAACATCGTCGCCGAACATTATCATGGCAACAAGTCGGCGCTGAAAGCCTACCTCGCGGCTGTCCGTTCCGAGTGGAATATCCCGACCACGACCATCCACCCGGCATCGCAGCACCACACGCCGGCGATGCTGCACCAACTGTATACGCCGGTAGACATCTGGACCGACCAGCGCCAATTTCACAATGTCGGCATTGAAGAATTGAACGCCCGCCGCTACCAGGCGATTGAGCGGGACATGGGCTACGTGCGCGAGCCCGTTTTCGAAGTCATCTCAGCGAATCCATTGATCGTCATCACCGGCGCCGCCGGCACCGGGAAAAGTTCGCTCTGCCGCTTTATCGTGACCGCCCTCGCCTATGCCTGCGACCCGCGCGCCGAGCGGCAGGACAAGGTCAAAGGGCTGGAGATGCTGGGCGCCTCCTGGATTCATGGTCCCATCCTGCCCGTCTACGTCAGCTTGCGCGACTTTGCCAGTTCGCCCGATCTATTTCCAAAGTCGCTGGCAGCCGCCTCATCAGAGCAGCTCTTGCATTATGTGAAGAATGCGACCGGCAATCTGGCGCCGCACCTGGAAGCCTATCTGACCCAATCCGATGTGCCCACGCATGGCAGCTTGATCGTTCTCGATGGCCTCGACGAGGTTTACGACGAGAATGACCGCGTCATCTTGCAGCGGATCATCGAGAATTGGGCCGATCGATTTCCCAGCTGCCGCATCATCGTCACCAGTCGCACCTACGCTTATCGTCATGATTCGCGCTGGCGCCTCTCCGAGCGTTTCGCCTCCGCAGAATTGGCGCCTTTCACCTGGCAGCAGGTCAAATCCTACATTGAGCGTTGGTATTCCAATGTGGCTGAGACCCGACCCAGTGTTTTGGGCGGGCGCGCCGTCGCCGCCAGGCAGGGCGCCTTGATGGCGGCCGACCTCAACCAAGCCATTCGCGAGAATCGAGCGCTCTGGCCCCTCGCTCGTCAGCCGCTGATGCTGGCGCTGCTCACGCTGATTCACGAAGACTACAAGCAGCTGCCGGACAAGCGCGCGGAACTCTACGAGCACACGGTGGAACTGCTCGATCGCTGGAATATCCCGTCGCCGGCGGACAAGCTGCACGAAAAGCTGGCCAATATCAACCTGGACCGCATGCGGGCGGCGCTGAAACTGATCGCCTTTGAATTGCACTCGGAACAGCAGAGCTATCAGCGTTATCCGACCATCGTCCAGCGCGCGCGCCTGCTTGACAAATTAATTGAGCAGCAGTCATTCGGCGGCGGCTTGGGCGCCGGCATCGAAGACGTTCTGGAATATCTGGCGACCCGCAATGGCATCCTGGTATCGGACGCGCCGGATCTTTACCGCTTCCCCCATCTTACGATTCAGGAATATCTGGCGGCGAGCGCCCTGATCGAGTTCTACGACGAATGCAGAATGCCTTCCGGCTTGCGGCCTCACAGCGCCGAGGGCTGGACCTTTCCCGAAAACATTGTCGCCTTGCTATGTCACGATTACGCCCGCTGGCGCAATGTCGCGCTCTTCGCCGGCGCCATCATCGCGGCCGGCAAATGGCAAGACATGCGTTGGCAGCTCATCGATGAATTGCTGCCGACCCGGCTGGACGCCCCCTTGTCAGAACAGGAGCTGCACTGCATCAGCGTTGGCGCCGAAATCTGGGGCGAAAGCTGGTTGAAATCGCGAACGCGCAGCCAGCTCGTCATTGAAAGGCACCTGGTCCGCTGCCTGAGTCACATCCACGGCGACGAGCGCATCGACGCGCCCGAACGCGCCAACAACTATGCCGTTCTCGCGCAAATCTCAAGAAGTCAAGCCGCGCGCGCCTAGAATGCGCGACCGGCGCTAGGAGAAATCGTGCAAGCCTTACGAATTGCCGTACTGATTATATTCGCGGTCGTCACTTTCCCGCTGACGCAGGCGCAGGACGCCGAATCTGAAATCACCATCTCACGAGAGAGCGCGCCAGATCCGACGACTTTCAAATTGACGCAGGTCGCTGCCGGTCTCACTCGCCCGCTTTATGTGACGCATGCAGGCGACGGTTCGAATCGAATCTTTCTCGTCGAGCAAGTCGGCAAAGTCTGGATTCTGAAAAACGGTCTCATCCAGGCGCAGCCCTTCTTTGATATTGAAGGGTTGATCTCGCCCGGGGCGATTACGAATTCGTTTTCCGAGCAAGGTCTCTTGGGACTGGCTTTCCATTCGGATTACCGCGACAACGGCGTCTTCTTTGTCAATTATACTGATCGCCGGGGCGGGACCGTCGTCGCGCGTTTTCGAGTTGACGCGAGCAATCCGGATATCGCTGACGCCGCCAGCGGGCAGATTCTATTCCAGTTGTCGCAACCCTACGCCAATCATAACGGCGGCCACATTGAGTTCGGTCCGGACGGCTATCTGTACATTGCATTGGGGGATGGCGGCGCGGCAAACGACCCGCTGGGCGCCGGGCAGAACCGCCAACTGCTGCTCGGTTCAATCTTGCGCATCGACGTTGACAGCGCGGCGCCTTACGCGATACCCCCGGACAATCCCTTCGTGGATGACCTGAACGCGCGCGCTGAAATCTGGGCTTACGGCCTGCGGAATGTTTGGCGTTTCAGCTTTGACCGCCTGACCGGCGATATGTACATGGCTGATGTCGGGCAGAACCAGTGGGAAGAAATCAACTTTCAACCAGCCGACAGCATCGGTGGCGAGAATTACGGTTGGAATGTATGGGAGGGCAACCATGTTTTCGCTGGCGGAAACGCGCCCAACCATGTCCCTCCTATATTCGACTACAGTCACGCCTTCGGCTGCTCGGTCACCGGCGGCGTCATCTATCGCGGCGAAGCCATTCCGGATTTGCAGGCGGTCTACCTCTTTGGCGACTGGTGCAGCGGCCGAATCTGGGGTATCTGGCGCGACCCTGCGTTAGCCTGGCAGACGCGAGAATTGATGAAGACAGAGCTACCCATCAGCAGTTTCGGCGAAGACGAAGCGGGCGAAGTTTACGTCATTGATTATGGTGGCGCGCTGTATCGATTTGATCCCGTGGGCAACTAGAACAATGCCGGCGATTCATTCGATTCGGTAATGCCAGCGCGCGTTCGCTTGTATTGCGCGATCAAGGTTTTGATCTGCAGCTCGATGGGATGGTAGCGCTTCATCACTTGCTTGCCCTCGGTTTGCAGCTGCAGCATCCGCGTCTCGATCTTGCGCAGGTTGGATTCCAGCTTGCCATCGCGGTTTTTCCAATCAATATACGCCAGAGGCACCAAGAGGATGCAGAAGGCGCCCAAACCATACATAACCGAGGCGTAATCCTGTTCTCCCTTGTAATGCAAATAAAAGCCCAGCGCCCCGCTCGCCAATACCAGCAGAAGGTGCAGAATCATCCGCCGGGCAAAGGCGCCCCGCTTCTGGCGCCTCTCCAGCTTTCGCAGCAGCTTGTCCCGCTGCTGTCGCAGGTCCTCTAGTTCCGCGCGAATACTCTCAACACGTTCTCGTAGCGGCTGCCCCTCCTCAATGAAAGTATCCAATCGATTCTTGACCAGCCGCGCCGCTTCCCAATTGTCCATCATCCGATTGTAATGGACCTCCAGCGCCTTAATCTGCAGCTCAAGCGGTTGATAACTCTGGCGGTGCTGCGCCCCTTCTTGTCTCAGTTCCAGGATCTGCGCTTCCAGCTTGCGCTGCCGGCGGGCGGTTCGCGTTCGCGGGTTCTTCCAGTTGGCGATGACAATCGGGATCAAAAGGGCGCAAACGGCGGTCAGGCCAAGGGCGACAAGACTGAAGTCACGCTGCGTGTTCCAATAGTAGAGACCCACGGTCCCGCTGGCGGCGATTAATATCACCAGCATACCGAGCCGGCGCACGACAAAGGCGCGTTTCTGGCGGCTTTCGATTTTGGCCTGTGTTTTGTCGTGCTCGGCCGTGAGCGCTTCCAACTCGCCGCGCAAGCCGATCAATTGCTCGCGCGCCGGCTGCCCTTTCTGGCGCAGCGCATCCAGACGCCGTTTGAACTGCTGAATATGCAGCCAATCGTCATATTGCTCCTGCCCGCCAACGAACCATTCGCCAGTCTCAACGTCGCCAAAAATGAAACGGCCGAATTCGAAACGGTAGGGCAATGGCTTGCCGCTGCTGAGGCTTCGCTCCAAATCGCCGACCTCCTCCACCAGCTGTTCATGCAGCAGCAACAAGAGATTCAAGGGCGCGGCGCGGCGTTTCGCCTCATCCGCGCTCATGCCAGACCCGTTTTCACTGAAGGCATCGCGATGCAGGGTCAACTCGGTACGCATCCGGCCGAGCTCTTGCCGGACGCGGCGGATGCCGGCGGCGCGGTCTCGCGTCGTAAGATGTGGCTGGAACAGGCTGGTCACGCCAATCGCGTGAAGATCATCCAGATAATCTTGTGGACTTTGCTGTTCAATCATGCGTAAGTCTCGTTGACGCTAGCCGGCGCGCAAGGCAAACAGAACCGACGGTCAACCGCTGACGAGTCTTGGTCATTATAGCACATGCGAGTAATGCCATATAATGGACGCAGGCCTTGGCGATTGTAGCTGGCGCGTCTCGGAGACTGAGAATGAAAACAAGCGAGCTTTACCCGCTTAAGTTGAATCCCAGCCTGCATGTGAAGGTTTGGGGAGGACGCCGGCTTGCTGATTTGATGGGCAAGCGCTTGCCCACAGCGGAACCCTACGGTGAATCCTGGGAATTGCACGACACGGCTGCAGTCGCCAATGGACCGCTGCGAGGCGCCAGCCTGGGCGCTCTGGCGCTGGATTATGGCGCCGACCTGCTTGGAGTTGGCAACGACCCGGCCGCCGGTTTTCCCCTGCTGGCCAAGCTCATTGACGCCTCCGATTGGCTTTCCATTCAAGTCCACCCGAATGACGAACAAGCGCTATCTCTGGAGGGCGAGCCGCGCGGCAAAACCGAAGCCTGGCTGATCCTGCATGCGGAGCCGGGCGCTCAGCTCGTTATTGGCCTGCAGCCGGGAACGACGCGCGAACAAATGGCGGAGGCGATCCGGCGCAATCAATTGGAAGCGCTCCTGGTTTATGCCGAAGTACGTAGCGGCGATGTCCTCTACATTCCAGCCAACACGATTCATGCGCTGGGACCGGGCTTATTAATTTACGAGATTCAGCAATCTAGCGATGTCACCTACCGGCTCTACGATTGGGGCCGGCTGGGCTTGGACGGGCAGCCGCGCCAGCTGCATATCGACAAGGGCCTTCAAGTGGCTGAGCTAGGATCGCTGCCGCGCGTCCGCCAGCCAGAGAACGAATTGCTGGTCGACGGCGAGTTCTTCCAAACCTGGCGCCATGAACTCGCTGGCCAGCCGCGCCGAATCGAAACGAAGAGCCGCTTTCATGCGCTGACCTGCATTGTCGGTGTTGTGCAAGTGGCTTCGGCGGAAGAGGTTGTGATCACACTCAACAAAGGCGAGACCGGCTTGATTCCAGCTTGCCTGCCATCGTTCGTGTTGCGCGGCAGCGGAACGGTGCTGCGATCGTGCCAAGGATGAGAACGGCAAACCCCCACCCCCCAGCCCCCTTTCCCACAAAGAGCTGACGACAGGACAGTTTTTCGGGGAGCAAAATATCGCCACGAATTCTGTATATTATTGGTCTTTTTCGGGCGACTCACAGAGTCGCCCCTACAGTTTTCGCCACGAGAGATGCTTTTGATGCCTGACTTGGCGGTCTATTGAGCGATTGCATCAAACCTGTCCTGACCTCAGCCATAAAGAGGGAGGGGGAGCTAAACCCGGCGGGATGCAAGGGATTTTGCGTTAGCGGCTGCCTTGCAGCGCGGATGTCTACCGATAGACGATTACAAAGCATTTACACTCCTCTGACACTCCTCTGACATCGCTGCCAGATACTAAGACTGTATCGACCGCCACAATAAGGGGGAGCTATGGATTTCAGCCGTTACACCAACAAAGCGCAAAACGCCGTGCTCAAAGCGCAGAGCATCGCTGGCGAACATCACCACAGCGCCATCGAGCCGGCCCACGTTTTCCTCGGACTGCTGGAGCAAGATGAAGGCTTGGTCCCGCGCATCATCCAGAAGATCGGCGCCCAGCCGGCCGCCATCCACGCAGAACTAAGGGGCATGCTTGGCAACTTGCCGCGAGTCAGTCAGCCGGCATCCGGCATTGGCATCGGGCATACGGCGATGCAGGTCTTCACGCAGGCGGAAAAAGAAGCCAAGTCGATGCGCGATGACTATACCAGCACCGAACACCTTTTCCTGGCGCTCGCCCAAGACAGTGCCATGAGCGCCGTCTTGAAGCGAAGCGGCATCGCCTACGACGACATCTTGTCGGCGCTGCAATCGATTCGCGGCAGCCAGCGCATCAGCAGCCAGGATCCGGAATCAACCTATGAGAGCCTGGCCAAATTTGGGCGCGACTTGACCGCCGATGCGCGCCAGGGCCGGCTTGATCCGGTCATTGGGCGCGATGAGGAAATCCGGCGCGTGATCCACGTCATCAGCCGCCGCACGAAGAACAACCCGGTGCTGATCGGCGAAGCCGGCGTCGGCAAAACCGCAATCGCTGAAGGGCTGGCGCAGCGCCTCGTCAACGGCGACGTGCCCGATGGCATGAAGGACAAAACGATCATCGCGCTGGATATGGGCGCCCTGGTCGCCGGCAGCAAATTTCGCGGCGAATTTGAAGAACGCTTGCAAGCCGTCCTAAAAGAAATCGCCGACAGCGAAGGCGAGATCATCCTTTTCATCGACGAGCTGCACAACATCGTCGGCGCCGGGCGGGCTGAAGGCTCAATGGATGCGGGCAACATGCTCAAGCCGATGCTGGCGCGGGGCGAGTTGCGCATGATCGGCGCGACGACGCTCGATGAGTACCGGCAGCACATCGAGAAAGACGCCGCCCTGGAACGGCGCTTTCAGCCAGTTTATGTGGATGAACCGAGCGTCGAAGACACGATCAGCATCTTGCGCGGGCTCAAAGAGCGCTATGAGCTGCATCATGGCGTGCGCATTCAGGACGGCGCGGTCATCGCGGCCGCCGCGCTCAGCCACCGCTACCTGCCCGATCGGCAACTGCCGGACAAAGCCATTGACCTGATCGATGAAGCGGCCGCCCACCTCAAGATGGAGATCGACAGCAAGCCGCATGAGCTGGACAAACGCGAACGCCAGATCATGCAGTTGGAAATCGAACGCGCGGCGCTTACACACGAATCGGACCAAGCCTCAAAGCGCCGCCTGACCGATCTCGATGCCGAGCTGGCGGATGCGCAAGAGGCGCTTAAAGGGCTTTTGGCTGTCTGGCAGCATGAGAAAGAGGCGATACAAGCGGTTTCGAGCATCAAAACCGAAATGGACGACGCCCGCAATCAATTGGAGCGCGCCGAACGCCAGGGCAATCTGGAAGAAGCCGCCCGCCTGCGCTATGGCGCGCTGCCCGACCTGGAGAAGCTGCTGCATGAGCGCGAAGCGACCATTGAGAATATGCGCCAGGATGGGGTGCTCATGCTGAAGGAAGAGGTGGACGCGGACGAAGTCGCCACGATCGTCAGCCGCTGGACTGGCATACCGGTCGCGCGCATGCTCGAAGGCGAGATCGAAAAGCTGCTGCACATGGAGGCGCGCCTGCATGAACGCGTCGTCGGTCAGGATGATGCTGTCAAGGCGATTTCGGCCGCAGTCCGCCGGGGCCGCGCCGGCTTGCAAGATCCAAATCGACCTTTGGGGACCTTCCTCTTCCTGGGTCCGACGGGCGTTGGCAAAACGGAAATGGCTCGTTCCCTGGCGCAATTTCTCTTCGACGACGAAAGCGCGATGGTGCGCATCGATATGAGCGAATATGGCGAAAAACATAGCATCGCCCGCTTGATCGGCGCGCCGCCCGGTTACGTCGGTTACGAAGAAGGCGGGCAGCTGACGGAAGCGGTGCGCCGGCGCCCTTACTGCGTCCTGCTCTTTGATGAAATCGAAAAAGCCCATCCCGACGTCTTCAACCTCTTTTTGCAAGTGTTCGACGATGGGCGCTTGACCGATGGACAAGGACGCACCGTTCATTTCAGCAACAGCGTGATCATCTTAACCAGCAACGTCGGGGGCGCGCTGGTCAAGCAGATGGGCGATGCCATTGATCGCGAGGGGCAGCGCAAGGCGATCATGAGCGAATTGGACCGGCATTTTCGCCCGGAGTTTCTCAACCGCCTGGACGACATCATCGTCTTCCATAGTCTCACGCGCGAGCATATCGTCCGCATCGTCGACCTTCGGCTCGAGCGGCTGACGCAAATCCTGGCGGACCGGCGGATCACGATAGAACTGAGCGAAGCGGCGAAGAAGCTGCTGGCTGACGCCGGTTGGGATCCAGTCTTCGGCGCTCGACCGCTAAAGCGCGCGATTCAACGCGAATTGCAGGATCCGCTGGCGTTGGCGCTTTTGGAAGGCGCGGTTCAAGAGGGCGATCATGTCTGGGTCGACATCAAAGAGAACGGCGACGAACTCAGCTTTCAGTCGCGGACATTGGAGCCCGCCATCAGCTAAGCTGGAACAGACGGACAATGTACTGAAGGGGCGGCGCTACGCCCCTCGTCTCATTCTTCGAGCGGGGGCACGGGCAGGTCTGCTTCGGCCGTGTCTTTCCACTTCTCGCCTTCGTCGACCAGCATCACCGGAATGCCCTCGCGGATCGGATACTTGTAGCCGCTGTCGTCGCAAACGAGCCAGCAATCCCGCACCAGCCGCAGCCGACCCGGGTCATCGCCCTTGTCCTTGTAATGCACCGCCACCGGACAGCGGAGAATCTCCATGAGTTCATCGGATACGACTCCCATTTTGTTTCCCTCCCGCCGTCCATGAATGTTTGAAAACCAGTATAGCCTTCGCATCAGCCAGCGTCAATTGGAGCGGTCCGCGCAGGCTTTCTGCATCCGCGTCAAGTTCGACACGGATGTTCGCGCCGAACGCGACCTGGACGGCGCTCACCTGAAGATGGTGGCAGCAGCTACGGTCGTCGAAGCAATGGGCGATTCCCATACGCTCCCCACTCTTTTGGATAGCGCCAAACCGTTTCCTGAACTACTCTCAAGGTTGTGATATTTAAGAATGAAGATTCCTCGGGCAATTCAAGTCCGTACATGTCGAAAGCCACGCCGGTTGGCGCCCAACGCAGACTTGGCCGCGCCCATCGCTATACGTACTTGATCATTTTCCTTGCAGCGCTGCTCGCGAGTCATTCAGCTAGCGCGCAAGTGCCCGCCCTGCCAACCACGGCGCCCGGCGGGCTCATCGACGCCGACGACTACATCCGCGCCGACCGGCTCGGCATCACTTTTGTCGGATTTATCGATAACGCGGGGCCGGAGCGCTATCGCAACGCCTTGATTCTGGGCGCCGGCTGGAACCGCTGGCCCCTGTATTGGGATCGCGTCGAGATTGAGCCGGGCGAATATGATTGGCTGGCTTATGACAAGCTGGTCGCGACCGATATCCGTCACGGCTTGCGGACGAACGCCATTCTCTTGGGCAGGCCCGCCTTCTGGCAAGCCGGGACCGGCATCTCCAATTTGTTCCAACCGATCTTCGCCGACGGCACGGACAGCGGGGGACCCGATGTCGCGATCAATTTGGGCAATCCCTGGGCTCAATTCGTGCATTACGCGGTGATGCGCTATATGCCCGGCGGCGTCCTGGCGCAGAACAACGATTTCGGCGCTGACGCTGGCATCCGCGCCTGGGAGGTGTGGAATGAGCCGGATGTGCCCCAATTCTGGAACGCGGGCAGCGAGACTTATGCACGCCTCCTAAAGGTGGCGGCCATCATCATCAAAACGGTCGATCCGGAGGCGAAAGTCTTGTTTGGAGGCTTGCTCTACGCCAATGATCAGAGCTTCCTTTCGCGCGTGCTGCGGCTGATTCAAGTCGATCCGCTGCGGGATCGCTTCAATTGGTTCTTTGATGTAGTCGCCTTGCACAGCTATGATGATCCCTGGCGCAGCGGCTGGCTGACCAAAGTCGTCGAGGACACCTTAAAGGCTTATCGGATCGCGCGTCCGGTTTGGGTGAATGAAACGGGCGTATCCGTCTGGGACGATTATCCGGGTCCCGTTTGGGCATTTAGCCCGGAACAGCGCAACCGACTGGCGACCGCTCAGCAGCAAGCGCACTTTCTGGTGATGAGCGCCGCCTTCGCCTGGTCTAAGGGCGTCG
Source organism: Chloroflexota bacterium (assembly GCA_011523705.1). Taxonomy (GTDB): domain Bacteria; phylum Chloroflexota; class Anaerolineae; order Aggregatilineales; family Phototrophicaceae; genus UBA6055. The sequence continues at coordinate 34,962 of WTGC01000096.1, forward strand.
AGGTGGTGTTCTATCATCAACTCTACGATGACTGCGGCAACTATCCAGCCGGCACCGATTTCTTGCCCCACAGTGGCGAACTCTGCGCCAATGGCGCCTGCTTCGGCGACGCCTTCGGCATTTATCGAAACCAGCGAGGATCGCATTGTTTCAGCCATCATCCCCATGCCAACACGCCCCGTCCCGTTGCGCAGGCTTTTACGCTCCTGGCGGAGATATTTGGCCGCCAGCCCTTCACGCCGGTCAGCCTAAGCGGCATTGATGATGAAGTGACCATCATTGTCTTCCAGCGCGCCAGCGAAGAACGCATCGTCGTCGTCTGGAACAATACGAGAGAAGCGCGGACCGTTGCGCTCAAGGCGGCCGGCGACTTCGCAGAACTGCGATTCATAAACGGCGTAACCACCATGATGCCCGCTGTTGATGGCATTTATTCAATTGCGCTCAAGCCAGCCGCCGATTACAGCTTCCCCGATTTGGAGAGCAATCGAAGCAGCGCCATCGGCGGCGAGCCAATCATACTACTGGAACCGCCCGGACAATGACGATGCCTGCAATATTGTCATGGCGCGCGCCGTCCAGCTTTGGCGATGTGGCGAGCCCCGGGGTTGTGAGGCAATGAGCGCCAGACGACTGCTCTTCTTTGTCGCCAGTATCGCCGTCAGCGCGGTTTCGCTGGTTTTGATACTGCGGACCGTGCCCTTCACCGATGTCGTTAACAGCTTGAGTAGAACGGACCCCGTTTATTTGCTGCTGTCTGTCTTGGCTGTGGTCTTGTCTTTATTGACGCGCGCCGTCCGCTGGTGGATCTTGTTGAACCGGCGCATTTCGATCTTGGAATCCTTCCACATGATCAACGTGATGTTCCTCGGCAATCAACTGCCATTTCGCGTTGGCGAGGTAGCGCGCGGCGTCTTGGCCACCAGGCGCGGCCTGCCCCTGGTCACGTCGGGAACCAGCATCATTGTGGAGCGCCTGATAGATGTGCTGATGCTGGTTATCTTGATCGCCGCCACGGTGAGCCGGATGCCGGCCGCCCCGGCTGAACTCACCGATCAAGCCTCGCTTTTCGGCCTGCTCGGCTTTGTCGGTTTCCTGACCCTGCTCGTCTTCGCGCACGCGCCCGACCTGGCGCATCGACTGCTGGACAAGCTGCTGCGCGCCTTTAAGCCCCTGCAACGGCTTCCGATGAAAACCATGCTCAGTCAGCTGCTTGATGGCTTGCAGCCGCTCAAGGAAACTCGTACATTGCTGTGGACCGCTCTATGGACGCTGCTCGCCTGGGCCGCCCCGCTCGCCGCCTTGTATTTCTCGCACCTCGCCTTGGGCATTGAGGTGAATTACGCGATCAGCGTGCCACTCGGCATCGCCCTGACCGCGATTAGCATCGCCTTGCCGGTCAGCATTGCCGCCCTCGGTCCCTTTGAGGTCGCGATTCTAATGACCGGACGATTGGTTGGCATGAGCGATGTGGACGCAATCGCGCTGGGCTTCCTGCTTCACGGCTTAAACGTCATCATTTATGCCGTCTGGGGAACGCTCGGGCTGCTGGCGCTTGGCGCCTCGCCAGCCATCGCTTTCGGCTCCAATAGCGAGCAGCCAAGGGAAGGCGATTACTCGCGCGCGAGAAACTCATGCACCAATGACTGAAAGTGATGCACGCCGTTTTCACGCAATACGGAAAACCGGCCCCGATCGTAGGCATTTGACCGCAAGCCTCGCTGAACCCATTCGCATAACTCGATATCTTCGCGCTGTATTTCGTCGCTAAAGGCGATGATCTGCTGCATGCTTTCCCAGCCCGCGCCCGTTCCCGGCGCTTCAAAGTACCACTCGAACACCGTCAGCGTCTTGTCGTGCCCAAGGGGGATGATGATGTTGATCGAGGTGTTGTCCAGGTACACATTCAGCATCACATTGGGGAAAACCCAATAGTAGAGCGCGTCCTCTTCCGCTTTGCCGCTTCGTACATAACGCCGGTCGCGAATATCGCCCGGCGCCGCATCGCGTATGGGCGCGTGCTGTTTCGAATGATAGCGGCGCGTCTCCACGCGATATTGGTCATAATCCAATTCGCGAAACAGACCCGGATGCGCGATGGGCAGGTGGTAGCCCTCGAGGAAATTGTCGACGTAGACTTTCCAATTGCACTCGATCAGATAATCGCGGCGCTCGACCAGGCGCATCTGGTCCAAGCGGAAACCGGCCGCGGCAATCTCTTTTTCGATGGCGCCGTAGGTGGTGGACATTGACTGGGCCGCCGGGTCGAGGTTTACAAATATCCAGGGACCCCAAGCCGCGACAGGTACCGGCTGCAAACAGACTGTATTCGCATCCCAATTCTCGACGCCTTCAAACTCGGGCGCGCGCAGCAGCTTCCCGTCGAGGTCATAAGTCCAGCCATGATACTTGCATTGCAAGCTTTGGCGGTTTCCGCGTCCCTGCGCGACAACAGCCGCGCGATGCGGGCAAACATTATAGAACGCGCGCAATTCGCCGGCGCGATTCCTCACAACGACCAGCGGCTGATCGAGAACTTCGCAGCTGAAGAAGTCGCCGGCGCGCGCGACGTCTTCTCGCCGGCCGACCGGCTGCCAGGTCTTGTAGAATATCCGCTCCGCTTCCAATGCCAGGAAGTCAGGTTCGATGTACCAGCGAGCGGGCATTGTTTCTGCCTGAGCCAGGTTATCTAAAGGGTTAAAGTCGCTCAGATCAGGTGTAGTCCGCATGCTCTCACCTCATTCGCCACAGTTTTCAAAGTAGCAGCGCCGACCTGGGCTTCGATTGCAACAGCGACCTGTCATCACCGGCGGCGGCACACAATGAACATCAGAAGCATTTGCGCTTCTAGCATCATATTACAAAGATTTTACGAATGTAAAACCGATTGATGTCTGAATTCCGTATAATAAGAGATGGGTAGAGATGTGGATACGCGGTATCTCACACAAGCGGATGCGCTATAATCCAGGTTCGTAGGCATGAGAATTCGAGGTATTGCCGGTGCATAGACGAACGCGCATAATCTGGGTACTGCTGCTGCTGGCGAGCGTCGCTTGGATTGGATTAGGATCCTACCTGACATCCGAGCAATTCGACGGCGGCAATCTCGGCAGCGAATTGTCGAGCGAAATCCAATCGCTGGGCAGCGAGATTCAAGTGGATGCTTTGGGGCAATTGCCGCTGCCGGTCTTCTTCCTGGCGACCGGGCTGCCATTCGCCGTCATTTCCATTTTCTTCCTTTGGCGTGGCATTAAGCAGAACGCCAGCGCCAGTTCGACTGACGCCGAGGCCGGCATTCGGCGGCAAGCGCTATTCGTGTCGCTACTGGCGCTGCTTTTCGCCCTCTTCCTTTGGAATATCGGCGATAGACCGGGCCAAGCGGCGGCCGCCAATGTAGATTTCCTGACCGCCACCCTGGCGCCCTTGCTATGGCCCGTCCGCCTCTTCGTCACTTTCGTGCATGAAGCCGGGCATTCGTTGGCGGCGCTGATCACTGGCGGCGAGATCCTGGGCTTTACCATCTCCCCCAATGGCTCGGGTTTGGCGCGAACGGCCGGCGGATACCCGGCTTTGATCTTGCCGGCTGGCTATCTGGGCGCGGCGCTATTCGGTTCGCTGCTCTTCTTCTTGACGAGCCGTTATCCCAAGTTGACTCGAGGATTGTCGGTCTTCCTGGGCTTGTCGATTATCATCTTAACCGTGTTCTTTTCCGAGCGCGATGCCAACGGCAATATCACCGTGCAGCTGGTTGGCATCGGTTTCGGCGTCGCCATGGTCGCCCTGGGCTGGCTGGCGCCGCGCGTCATCAATGTCTTCCTGCTCAACACGCTGGCGATATTAACCGGCTTGAATGCGGTGATGGACCTGTCCTATCTCGTACGTAATCCCGGCGCCGGCATCGGCGATATTATGAATGACGCCGCCGCCTTCGCTGCCGAGTACACGCCTCTGCTGCCGGGTTCTGTCGTCGCCTTCATCTGGTCCGCTGTTGCCGTGCTGATGTTGGGCGCGGCCGTGTATTTTGGCTTATTCAAGCCGGTAGGCGGCGAGATTAGCGGGGCGGTCAAGGGCAAGAATTGATTGACCGAGGACTGGCCGATCGAATTGAGCAATGCATACATTCCATTCCGAAGAGGAGAGAACAAAAGTCAGAGATCAAGGAGAGTGATCATGTTAAGAGAGTTCGTAGAGCGGAAGGTACGCCGGCAGATCGTGCGCAGAAACTTTATCATTTCGGCGCTGGCATTTGTTGGCATTTTTGCCCTTTGGTATATCGACTCGCTTTCTGGACTGGCGCACCCCTTCCGCATGTTGGTCAACAATATTCACGGCGGGCTGACCGCTTTCGCCATGCAGATAACGGGCGGCGCGGTTGAAAGTTTCACGCTGTCGCAAGTCGGCACCTACAGAATCGAATTTCGCGACGGCGCCGATGCCCTGACCATGTCGGCCGGTTACCTCGGCTCAGCTGCACTGGGCGCTCTGATGTTTTTCCTGGTCAACCGGGCGCCGCATCTGGTGCGCTTGATCGCCGGCGTCACCGGCGCCTTCACGATCGGCTTTCTGGCGCTCTTCATCCGCCCAGCGGAAACCGGCGACCTGATCTCTATGATCATCTGCCTGGGCTTGGGCGCGCTGCTGATCGTGCTGGGCTGGACGGGCCGCGGCGACATCAATCAACTGCGGTCGCGCAAGTCGGTAACGCAGATTGTGTTGACCGTCATCTCGCTCATGACCGGCTTGCATATCCTGCTCGACTTGCCGCTGGTGCTTTCGACTCCGGCGGTTGTCGTCGCCAATGGCGTCGAGACGATTACCAATCCGGTCGCCTACTTTGCGGAATTCGTGACGCCGGGCTTTTCGGTGCAGGTCATCGCCATCAGTTGGGTGGCGATCGCCATCGCGCTGATGGGCGTCGCCTTCCATTTCGGCATCACCAGACGCATGAAACAGATCCCCAAGAACGACGACATCGTCTGACACAGCGCCTTTTCCTAGCGCGAATTACCAACCAAGGACGTACCAATATGGCGCGTCCTTTTGCTTGCGCATCCTCCCGCTGTTGTCTCCACGAACATTAACCCGCTACCGATCCCGTGCGAAAGTTCCATTGGGATAACTTCAAGCCTGATATTCGGTTGACATAGTTCTTAACCTATGTTAAATTTAGGGTCATACCAAGGTATTTTCACTGTTTACTTGGAGAGAATTTTGGCCTCGCAGATCACTCGGTCACCGAGCCAGAGCTTCGCCGCGGAAGTTCCATTCCAATGGCGCAGCGAGAAGTGGCTGGCGCCTCGCCTGGTGGCGCTTACGCTATTTGCGCTCACCAGCTCCCTGCTCGCGGAGCAGCTCGGTCTGCCCTACGCGGTGACGCTGTCGCTGAATGTCCTGGCTTATGTCGCTGGCGGATTCTACGGTGCCAAGTCGGCTGTGGAGAGCCTGCGCGTCGGCAAGATTGATGTCGATCTGCTGATGGTCTTGGCGGCGTTGGGCGCTGCAATTATTGACCAGTGGCATGAAGGCGCGGTTTTGCTATTCCTGTTCTCGCTCAGCAATACCCTGCAGGAATACGCGATTGGGCGCAGCCGCCGCGCAATCAGCGGGCTCTTCGCGCATTATCCCGAAGTCGCCAAAATCAAGCGCGGCGACCATGTCAGGCAAGTCAAAATCAACGAGATACGCATTGGCGACACCGTTCTCATTGAGCCTGGCGAGCGCATCCCGGTGGATGGCGACGTCTTGGCCGGCGACTCCGCCGTTGATGAAAGCCCGATTACCGGCGAGTCCATACCGGTCGACAAATCGGCCGGCGACGGCGTCTTCGCTGGCACGCTGAACAAGCATGGCATCCTTGACGTCCGCGCGGCGCGCGCAGCTGAAAACACAACCCTGTCGCGCATCATCAAATTGGTGGAGCAAGCGCAAGACAGCCAAGCGCCCACCCAACGCTTCCTCGAACGCTTCGAGCAAACCTACGCCAAGCTCATCATTTTCGGCGTGCTGCTCATCATCATCATTCCGCCGGCCCTGGGTCTCAGCGATTTTCAGCAGAATTTCTACCGCGCGATGGTGCTGATGACGGTGGCCTCCCCCTGCGCCCTGATCATTAGCGTCCCGTCCGCCTTCATTTCAGCGATCGCGTCCGCGGCGCGCGGCGGCGTTTTGTTCAAAGGCAGCGGCGGGCTGGAGCAGCTCGCCGGCATCCAGGCGGTCGCTTTCGACAAGACGGGGACGCTCACCTATGGCGAGCCGCGGGTCACCGATGTGAACGCCGCTGCGCCGTTTTCAGAGACCGAGGTGATCGCTACTGCCGCCTCAGCCGAAGCAAGATCGGAGCATCCGCTGGCCCAAGCAGTCGTCGACTACGCGCGCGCCAACTCGGTGCGATTCGAGCAGCCGGACGAATTCGAGGCTCTTCCCGGGCGGGGAGTTCGCGCCATGCTCGCTGGCAGCGAAGTCCGCGTTGGGCGCGCTTCTCGGATGCACGTTGGTTCCACCATGCCGGGGGACCTGAAATCGAAGCAGACCCAGCTTGAAGAGAGTGGAAAGACCGTTGTGGCTGTGCTGCGCGAAGAGCGGTGGCTCGGCCTGATCGCCTTTGCCGATGAGAGCCGTGCCGAAGCGGGCCTGCTCGTAGATCAACTGAAGCGCCGCCGCATCGCCGTCGCCATGCTGACCGGCGACAATAAGCGCGCCGCCCGATCAATCGCCGCGCAAACGGGCGTCGATCGGGTCTATGCCGAGTTGCTGCCGGAGGAAAAAGCGAAAATCATTGCGCAGCTGCAGCGTGAATACGGATCCGTCGCCATGGTCGGCGATGGCATCAACGACGCGCCGGCGCTGGCAGTCGCCGATATCGGCATCGCCATGGGCGGCGTCGGCGCCGATGTCGCGCTAGAATCAGCCGATGTGGTGTTGATGGGCGATAAATTGGAGCGCCTGGTCGATGCCCTGCGCTTGAGCCAGCGCGCTCGGCGGGTGGTCTGGCAGAATATCGCTTTTTCCATCGCCGTGATCGCCCTGTTGATCATCGGCGTCTTCCTGGTGGATTTGCCATTGCCCGTCGGTGTCTTGGGGCATGAAGGCAGCACCGTCATCGTCGTGCTCAATGGGCTTATCAGCTTGCTGGTATTGCCCGAGCTGAGCCGCGCGCGCTCGGCGATACGAAGCTAACGGCGGAACTGCGCATTTTCCCACTGGGAAAAGAGACCCTGCAGCTTGAGCCGTTGGTATTTCCCGGTTGATGTGACCGGAATCTCGTCGCCGAAGACAACCGCCTTGGGCGACTTTTCAAAGGTCAAAGCCTCGCGGCAGCGAGCCAGTATCGTCTCTTCTTCGAGATTCGCGCCATCATCCAAGACCACATACGCTCCGACTTCTTCGCCGTAATAGTCATTGGGAAAGGCAATCGCCAAGCCGACTTTGACGCCATCGATGCCGAGCAAGACCTCCTCGATATCAAAGGGGCTGAACTTGACGCCGCCGCGATTGATCAATTCTTTGATGCGCCCGGTGATGAAGAAGAATTGCCGGCCCGTCTCATCGCGCAGGAAGTAACCTTCATCGCCGCTGCGGAACCATTGAAACTTGAAGGTCTCGGCATTGGCGTCAGGCCGCTTGAAATAACCCTGCATCACATTATGGCCGCGGATGCAGATCTCGCCCCGCTCGCCTTCCTCCAGCTGCTTGCCGCTGCCGTCGGCGGCGAATATCGCCATCTCGTTCGGTTCAATCGGGCAGCCAATGCTGGGATAACCATGATCCAACAGCCAACTCTGATTCGCCTCCCAAGACAGACTGATGGGCAAGAAGCAGGAGAAACAGGTCGATTCGCTCAAGCCATAGCCGTGCAGCAGCGTAAAGCCGAACATCTCGCAGAATTCCTTCGCCAGCTTGACCGACAATGTGCCGGCGCCGCAGATGAAATGGCGAAAAGCCGTCAAGTCCCGCCGGCTAATGGCGCCGCCGAAAATCGTATTGCCCGCCGACTGCTCTGCCCGCCCATACTCGATGAGGAATTGTAGCAGAGTCGGTACGACGCTGACCGTATTGACGCCTTCTCGAACGATCCGATCCCAAAAGCGCGAGGCGCTGAAGCGGTGGTTGAGCACGGTTGAGCCGCCAACGTAGAGCGGAATCATGATGGTCACGACGATGCCATTCACATGATGGATCGGCAACACGCACATCATGCGCTGGTTGCCGGTGATCGCCTGCCATTGGCTGATGCCCAGCGCGTCCACCAGCAGATTGTACTGCGACAAGATCACGCCCTTTGGCGTTCCGGTCGTGCCGCTGGTATAAACCAGCAGCGCCTCATCATCAAGCGTCGCCGTGGCCGCATTGCCATCGCCCAGAGGCTGGTCGGCGGATTTGGCGCCCGATTCGTCGCCGAGGTAGGTGGTCGGCCGGTTCGCCAGCGCCTCGTGGAAATTGATATATTTGTCGCCGGGCGCCCCACCCACGTCGACGATTGTCTCGATGTTGGGCGCGCCTTCGTCACCATCAGCGCCAGAGATGATCGCTTCCGCCCGCTCGAGATATTCCGCGCGCGCGAAGCAGACCCTGGCCTCGCTATTCCGCAGGATGAAGGCGATGCGGCGATCGTCTTCCGCCACATTCTGGGGCGCGACCGCGGCGCCAATTACCCAGCAGGCGAAGTAAATCAGGACGGTGTCGATATGATTGTCAGCGATGGTGGCGACGCGGTCTCCCCGCCGGAGGCCGAGGTCCTCAACCATGAAGTTGGCCGCCTGATGCACGCGCGCGTTAAATTCGGCATAAGTGAGCGCCTGCCGTTCGTCATTGGCATCGTAGAATATTAGGAATGTTTTGCCGCCGGATGTCTTGCTGTGAAGTGAAAGCAGATCGCGAATATTGCGATAGGGCACTTTGCGCATTTCCTGCGGCGCGCCATCCTTGACCTGCGCTTGGTAGAGGTTGGCTGCCGTTTCAGAATCGAACTCTCGCGTCATCGCGCTCGCCTTTGCTTTCGTCGAGAATCTCGCCCTGCCAGTATATCAAGCGCGTATCGGTTTTGTAAAAGCAATCCGACCCCATTCTGTGAGCCGCCCCTGTTAGAATTGGTGTACGATGGCAGACGAGTGGCAACCTGATTTCGTCCACGGCGCCTCGCTAAACTCCAGTTGCGAGAGAATGTGTCGGAGCGTGTATACAAGCATGCGCGTACAATCGCGAGAACCCAAGGGGAACGAGAGGGCAAATGCGACATGAGTGAAATCTGCGTGATTGGCAGCGGCTACGTCGGCTTGGTGACCGGCACATGCTTCGCCGACCTGGGCAACAATGTCACCCTGGTGGACATTGACGAACGCAAAGTACAGATGCTGAAGGATGGCAAGATGCCCATCTATGAACCGGGGCTGGCCGAGATGGTGCAGCGCAATACGGCCGCGGGCCGGATGAAATTCACCACTTGCTACGGCGAGGGCTTGAAAGGGGCGGAATTCGTCTTCATCTGCGTCGGCACGCCCTCGGGCGTCGATGGCGAGGCCGACCTGCAATACGTGCGCAGCGCGGCGCAGACTATCGCCGAAACTATGGATCATCCGCTCATCGTCATCAACAAATCGACCGTGCCCGTCGGCACTGGCGATTGGACCCGGGAAATCATCGAGCGCAACCAGCCGCAGCCGATCGACTTCGCCGTCGTCTCCTGCCCGGAATTCTTGCGCGAGGGCTCCGCCCTGGCCGACTTCATGCAGCCGGATCGTACGGTGCTCGGTTCCAGCGATCCGGCAGCCGCCGAAACTGTAGCCGAGCTCTACGCGCCGCTGGACGCCCCGATCGTCATCACCGATATTCGCACAGCCGAAATGATCAAGTACGCCTCCAACGCTTTTTTGGCCACGCGCATCAGCTTCATCAATGAAATCAGCATCATCTGCGAGCGGCTGGGCGCCGATGTGGAAGAAGTCGCGCGCGGCATGGGCTTCGACAAGCGCATCGGTCCCCATTTTTTGCAAGCGGGCGTGGGCTTTGGCGGCTCCTGCTTTCCAAAGGATGTCAAGGCGCTGGCCAACATGGCGCAGACGCATGGGATGCATCCGCAGCTGCTCAACGCCGTCATGGAAATCAACGCCTTTCAGCGGCGGCAAATCACGCTGAAGGCGCGCGAAATGCTGGGCGGCAGCTTGAACGGCAAGACGGTCGCGATGCTGGGATTGGCATTCAAGCAGAATACCGACGACACCCGTGAGTCGCCGGCGCTAACGGTGGCGCGGTCGCTGCTGAACCAAGGGGCCACCGTCAAAGCCTACGACCCGGTCGCCATGGATAACGCCTGCGCCGAGGTGCCCGCGCTCATCCCGTGCGACAACTCATACAGCGCCGCCAAAGATGCCGAGGCGCTGCTTGTTTTGACGCCCTGGAACGAGTTTAAGCAACTCGATATGCGGCGGATACGCCAATCGATGAAGCGCCCGATTTTGATCGACGGTCGCAACATGTACAATCCCGATGAGTTGAGAACCCTCGGTTTCGAATATCGTGGCGTCGGCCGCGGCTACAACGGTGAGGGGCTGAATGTCGCCGAAGACGAGCGGACAGCTTGACTCGAAAGTAAGTCCACAAAAACAATTGGATTGACCGCCATTTTTTGGGTAATTCTGAATGTAATGCGTCGGTTGTACGGGCGAGCCGGTGGCTCGCCCAGTCGTGCTACAGATTTCCAATAATCTTTCGCATAACTAGTTTGGAACTGGCGACAGCGTTCAGCCGAATAAGGCCAGCTGACGGGAGCTGATGTCGGATTGACGCGGCTGCCCGGCGACGCCGCCCACTCCGCCCGCGACGCCCCGACCACACTCGCAGGCAATGGACAGGCAACCGGCTAACGGCAAGTTGTTCAACCAGCCCGCCAGAAATCCGGCGTCAAAACTGTCGCCCGCGCCGATCCCGTCGCCTCCTTCATTCGCTTCAAAGACCGACTGAGCGAATTCCTGATCTCTCTGCCAGGCGACCGCGCCGGCGATATCGCGCTTGACAACGAGAAGAGGAACTCGCTTCCGCAGATCCGAGATCGCCTCGCCATAAGTTGACTTGCCGCTAAGATACATCGCCTCCTGTTCATTGGGCAGCAGCACGTCAATGTAGCGATAGGCGCGGTCGAGGTCGTGATCCCAGCGCTCGTCGGGATCCCAATTGGTATCCAGGGACACGGTCAAACCGAGATGTTTCGCCCGGCTCAGAATATCAATCCAACGCGGCAGCAAGCCCGTATGCAAGTACAAACTACCGTAATGCAGGTGTCGCGCCGAAGCCAGGATTTCGTCAGAAACATCGTCGGCGGTCAGCGTATTCAGCGAGCCCAAGTGGGTTAACATGGCGCGATCGTCTCCCTGGACCAGATGGACGGTGATTCCGGTCCGAAGATCTTCGTCCACATCGATATATCGTGTGTCGACGCCCGCCTCCGCCAGCGTGTCCACGATCAGCTTGCCAAAGTAATCGGCGCCGACGCGCCCAAGAATGGCGACGCGCAAGCCCAGCTTGGCTGCCTGCGCCGCGAAGATGCAGCAGGACCCGCCCATCACCAGGTCATATCCGGCGACCGTCTTTTCGACCTGCCCAAATTGCGGGACAACATCGTCGTCGCGCAAGATCAGATCGACGCAGGTATCGCCAAATACGATGATGTCGTATGCTTTATCCGAACGGCCATTCTGCATGAACTTGTTCCTTTCCCGCGCCAGCTCACCAGTAAAAGCGTTGACCGGCTCGCCCTTCTTCTCGCTCATCGACGAGTTTTTTGGTGCCTTCATCGTCAGTGACTTCGGCGCCGAAGACATCCCACCATATCCCCGAGCGCGGCAGGCGGCTGTAGCGTTCAATCTGCGCCACGATCATGCAGGAACGCCGCTCCAGGCGCGCTTCCTTTAGCGCCGTCTTGAGCTGATCTTCGTCCGCCACATTCCAGGCGCGCAAGCCGATGCTCTCGGCGTTCTTGGCGTAATCGATTTCGACAAAGTCGCCATCATCCAGCTTGCCGGTTACTTGATTGCGCACGCGGAATTCATTGCCCAGGCTATGCCCGACGAGCACCTTCTGATGTCCATGAATGGACTGGAAGCCATCGTTTTGGAGCAGAATCACCGTGAGCTTCAGGTTCTCTTGCACGGCTGTCTTCAGCTCCATCGGATGCAAGAGATAGTTGCCATCGCCCAGAAAGACGTAGACTTCACATTCATCATTCGGGCGCGCCAGACGTACGCCGATCGCGGCCGGGATGTCGTAACCCATGCAGGAATTGCCAAACTCAAGGTGCAGGACGCGGCCAGCTGTCGCTTCAAATAGCTGTTGCAGGTCGCCCGGGGCCGTTCCCGCGGCGCAGACCAGCGTATCACCGCTCTCCATATACTCGTTCAGAACGCCGATCACCTGCGCCTGGCTCATCCGCTCGTCCGGGTATTGCACGTAAACAGTATCGCGCTTCTGCTGCAGCCAGCCCTGCCGGTCAACGGCGACCGACTCGACGTAACCGGCATTGGGTTTGACGCCGGCCGCCTGGCCCGCGGCGACAAGAGCGCGCAATGTCTCACGCGCGTCGGCGACGATCGGCAGCGCCCCCAGCTTATGCGCATGCGCGCCGCTGACATTGATGCTGACGAATTTGACATGCGGGTGCTGCCAGGCAGAGTAGGAGCCGGTGGCGTAATCGGCCAAGCGCGTACCGATGAGAAAGACGAGATCGGCATCGGCGGCGTATTTGCCCGAAAGAGGCGTTCCGGTATGCCCGCTGCCGCCGATCAGCAGCGGCGATTCTTCCTGCAGCGCGCCCCGCCCCGAGTGCGTTTCGCCGACCGGGATGCCGAATGCATCCGAGAATTCGCGCAATTCAGACCAGGCTTTCGAATAATGCGCGCCGCCGCCCGCCAGAATGTATGGGCGCTCGGCATCTTTCAGCAAGGCGATCGCTTCGTCAATCCGCCGCGCGTCGGGCTGGCGTCGCTCGATGCGCCAGATCTTCTTGCGGAAGAAGTTGGTCGGGCAGTCGAAGGCGACGCTCTGAATATCTTGTGGCAAGGCGATCGTCGCCGGACCCGCGTCGACCGGATCGGTCATCACCCGCATCGCTTCCGGCGCGGCATAGAGGATTTGCTCGGGCCGGGTAATGCGGTCGAAGAATTGGCTCACGACGCGGAAACAGTCGGTCACGCTCATATCGAGCGATACCGGATGCTCGATATCTTGCAAGACCTGGCCCTGAAAGCGGGTCGCATAATAATCAGACGGCAGCAGCAGCACGGGCAAGCGGTTGATATGCGCGGTCGCCGCGCCCGTGATCATATTGGTCGCGCCCGGTCCGATTGATGTCGTGCAGGCGAAGGTTTGCGTGCGCAGCCGGGTGCGCGCAAAGCCCGAAGCCGCATGCACCATCGACTGTTCGTTGGTCGGCTGATAATAAGGCAGTTCATCGCCGTATTCCCAAAGCGCCTGGCTCAAGCCGCTGACGTTGCCGTGGCCGAAGATCCCCCAGATAGCGGGAATGAAGCGCTGGACTTCGCCGTCGTATTCGGTGTATTGCGCTTGCAGAAATTTGATCAGCGCCTGCCCCATCGTCAGCCGCAAGGTCTCTTGACGGCCAAAGGGTTGAAACATTGAGGTACGCTCCTTTCCTTCCCCGGCTACATCGTCAAGCCGGAGCCATCAGTCACTTCCGCAGCCTGTTCGCTTTCGAAATTCATCAGCGCCAATTCCTCGGCCCGGCCGATGTAGCTCATGGGCTTAAGCTGCTTTAGCATGGTTTTATCCGCTTCCGGCAGCGCCAGCGCGTCAATGAAAGCGCGCAAGTCTTCTTGGCTGACGCGAGCGCCGCGGGTCAGATCCTTCAATCGCTCGTAGGCGCCGGGCAGATGATGCTTGCGCATGACCGTTTGAATCGCCTCGGCCAGCACCTCCCAAGCCCCGTCCAGGTCAGCGAGCAAGGCCGCCCGATCGACTTCGACTCGGGATAAGCCGCGCTCGGTGGAGAGCAGCGCCAGATAGCTGTGGGCGATGGCGACGCCGTAATTCCGCAATGCCGACGAATCGCTCAAATCGCGCTGCAAGCGAGACACAGGCAGCTTGTCCGCCAAGTGGGCGAAACTCGCGTTGCTGATTCCCAGATTGGCTTCCGCGTTTTCGAAGTCAATCGGATTCACTTTATGCGGCATGGTCGAAGACCCGACCTCGCCCGGCGTGACCTTCTGCCGAAAATAACCAAGCGAAACGTACATCCACATATCGCGGCAGAAGTCGAGCAGCACCGTGTTGAAGCGCATAAAGCTGTGCGCCAGCTCAGCCAGATAATCGTGCGGCTCGATCTGCGTCGTCAGCGGATTGAAGGTCAAGCCCAGTCCCTCGACAAATCGCTGAGACAATCCGAGCCAATCCAGCCCCGGATAGGCGACATGATGGGCGTTGAAAGCGCCGACCGCGCCGTTGAATTTGCCGAGAAACTCTTGCGTATCAATGAACCTAAGCTGACGCCGAAGCCGATGCGCGAATACGGCGATTTCCTTGCCCAACGTGCTGGGGCTGGCCGGCTGCCCATGCGTCCGCGCCAGCAGCGGCGCATCCGCACTTGAGCGCGCCAGGTCATCCAGACCGTCAATCAGCGCGCGCGCCCGCGGCCGCCAAACCTTGCGGATGGCATCGCGGAACATCATCGCGTAAGCCAGATTATTGATGTCATCGGAAGTGCAAGCGAAATGCACGGACTCGACAACATCACACAGGCTCGTCTCGCCAAGGCGCTCCCTGATGTAATACTCCACCGCCTTGACATCGTGTTGGGTAACCGCTTCAAGTTCTTTGACGCGCCGCGCCGCTTCATCATCAAATTCGCATGACAGCGCATTGAGAGTTGCCTTCTCGTCTGGGCTGAATCGTCGCAGATGCGTGATCGCCTTTTCCTCCGCCATCGCCATAAGCCAGCGCGCTTCCACCAGCACGCGGTAACGCATCAGCGCCCATTCCGAGAGATAGTCTCGCAAAGGCGCCAGTTTGTCGGCGTAACGACCATCGATTGGCGAGATCTCGCGCAACTGCATCTGGCTCTTTCGCCGTCCGTCTCATTTGTTAGGGCAGCTATTGTACTATGAACGAGCCAAGTTTTCTGTAGCGCGCGAAATCTCGACCTGCCGTTGCGCGGCGGTCAGGGGCATAATATCGACCCGGTGTCTTGACGCGCAGGAGCAAAATCAATGTCGAGACTGATACATTCGACGCCGAGAGCAGACGGATTTCGTATGCCTGCCGAGTGGGAAGCGCACGCCGGCTGCTGGATGCTCTGGCCTCAGCGGCGCGATACTTGGCGCAACGGCGGCAAGCCGGCTCAACTCGCCTTCGTTGAGGTTGCGCGGCAGATTTCCCGCTTCGAGCGGGTGACCATGGGCGTCAATGCCGATCAATTTGAAAATGCGCGCGCCATGCTGCCTTCGACCGTACGCGTCGTGGAGCTTTCCAGCAACGACGCCTGGATCCGCGATTGCGGCGCCACCTTCGTCGTGAACGACAAGGGGGAAA
Organism: Chloroflexota bacterium; assembly: GCA_011523705.1. Classification (GTDB taxonomy): domain Bacteria; phylum Chloroflexota; class Anaerolineae; order Aggregatilineales; family Phototrophicaceae; genus UBA6055. The sequence goes on from WTGC01000096.1 coordinate 50,496, forward strand.
CTCGCGGCATCGACTGGAACTTCAACGCCTGGGGCGGGCTGCAAAAGATGATGTATTTCCCTTGGGACCAGGACCAGCTGGTGGCGGCCAAGATGCTGGAAATCGAATCGCTCGACCGTTATCAGGCGCCTCTGGTCATGGAAGGCGGCTCATTTCACGTCGACGGACAAGGAACCTTGCTCACGACCGAGCAGTGCCTGCTGCATCCCAATCGCAATCCTGATCTAACTCGCGCCGAAATTGAGCAGCGCCTGTCGGATTACCTCAATGTAGAGAAGATCATCTGGCTGCCGCGCGGCGTATACGAAGACGAGACCGACGGGCATGTCGATAACTTATGCTGCTTTGCGCGCCCGGGCGTCGTCGCCTTGACCTGGACCGACGACAAAGCCGATCCGCAATACGAACGCTCAGCCGAGGCATACGATGCCCTAAGATCGGCGCGCGACGCGCGGGACCGCCCGCTCGAAGTCCACAAGATTCAGCAGCCCGATCCGATGACAATGACAAAAGAAGAAGCGGAGGGATTGGATGTCGTCGACAGCGCCTTCTTGCGCCCGGCGGGCGAGCGGCTGGCCGGCTCCTACATCAATTTCTACATCGCCAATGGCGCCATCGTCTTGCCACAATTCAATGATCGACACGATAAAGACGCGGGGCGAAAGCTGGCGGAGTTGTTTCCGAATCACCAGATCATCGGCCTGCAATCGCGGGAGATCTTGCTGGGCGGCGGCAACATTCATTGCATCACGCAGCAGCAGCCCGCCGGCTGACCGTGAGAGCTGAAGCTGGATAGCGCGATGTCTGAATACGTCACGGTTGAGGTCGAATACGGCGACGACCCCAATGTCGCCGACCTATACGTCAATCAGACGCTCACGGATCTTGAGGAAGAACGATACCTCAATCCGCAGGCGGGCGACTCCGGCTCGCCAATCGCGCAGTTGCTCTTCGGTGCTGTCGACGGCATCGAGAGGCTGACCATTGAAAGCGACCGCCTAACGATAAGGCGCGCGCCCGACCATCCCTGGGAAGCAATCATCGATGAAACGCGCGACGCCCTGCGCGACTGGTTCTTGTAGTCTCAATCTGGATCGGCCGAATCCATCGAGGGCGAGCCGCCGCCAGTAGCGCCAGACCCTGATCCCCCGCTGACTTGCCTGAACATTTCATCCACCTGCCCGGTTTCGCCCGATTCCAAAACCGAGAGCATCTCCCGCGAAGACATTTTGCGATAATCTCGGCCGGACTTGGGAATTGCAACTCGCGAGATCAAACGAGTCAGTTCGCCCGCCTTGCATTTGGGGCAGCGCAGCGCCGCCACATCGTAGGAGGCGTAGGTCTTGAAGCTTAGCGTGAAGCGATGCGCGCAGGCATCACAACGAAAATCGTACTCAGGCATGCCTAGAGAATTATCCCTGCTTCTCCTTAGTATCACGTCGCGAACCGGCATCAGCCGCGCGCCGCTGAATCGCCTCGGTGTGGCTCATGTCCGGATTCCACTCGTCCGGCAGCGCGTCCCGTTGCCTGGTGGCGATCCAGCCGCCCAAATCACGCGCGATCCGCTCCAGCATTTTGGGCTGCGCCCAGGTCGCCGTATCCACCTGCACCGCAATCGCCCCCGCCTCGATATAGTCGCGCGCGTCCTGCGGCGAGTGGATGCCGCCGGAAGCGATGATCGGAAGATCATCAGGAAGCTGGCGCCGCAGTCTTCCCACCAGGCGCAGAATCAGTGGCTTCATCAGCGGACCGTACAAGCGACCGCTAACGAGCCGCCCCGTATGGCGGTCGCGTGCGGTTCCGCGCGGCGGCGCCGTCAACACCAGCGCGTCGGCGCCGGCATCGGCGATCGGCAATGCCAGTTGATACGACTCGTAGAAGGGCAAACGCGCCAGCAATGGCTTTTCCAGGCGCGCCGCTTCCGCCACCAAGTCGACAGCGTCGGCTTCATGAATGTCATCGCGCAAACCGAGTTCGACGGCGGCAATCTCATCCACGTCATCGATCAATTCGACAGCCCGTTTCGTCTGATCTAACGAAGTCCCTACCAAATGCAAGATGACAGGAATCGGCAGGCGCTCCCAGGCGCGGCGATTCTGGCTTATCACCTTGGCCAGACCGGGATTGGGCAGACCGGTATGAATCAATACGCCGGCATCGAGCGAGATAACGCGCGTACCCGCGGCCGGGCGCCAGGGTTCAATCGTGGCCGGATTGGTCACGATGGCGCCCAGCTTGTCGAAGTGGATCAGCGCCCGGTAGCGGTCGCCAAAGCCGACGGTTCCGGCGGCCGGCATAACCGGCGTCGATACGATCAAACTGGTCTTGCTTGGACGTGCAATTTCGATTGCCATCAGCAGCCTGCGGCTTTAGTTCAAAGGCAAGTCGGTCAAGTCAAAAGCGGCGCCATCAACGCATGGCAGCTTTGGCGCGCCGCGCAGGTTGAGCGCGCAGGCATGGCAGGCGCCGACGCCGCAGGGCATTTCGCGCTGCGCGACGGCAAAGGCGTAGTTCGTCGGCATGTCGGCTTGTCGTTCGCGCATCAACCGCAAGATCTCGCGATAATATCCCCATTCGTCTCCCGGCCCGACCACGACAAAGACCTGATCCGCCCAGCCCAATGTCATCACCATGTCAGGCCAAGTAAGATCGTCGTCCGCCTGGATGACCTCGACCTCCTCCGATAAATGACCCGTTTCGTATTGCCTGGCCGAACCCATCAGGACCAGCGTAACGCCAACCTGCTTCGCCAAGAGCGGCGGCAGCATCAGCAGCAGCGCCGCTGGCGTAGTATGATAAGCAATGAGCAGGATATTGCGCAGATTGTGGCGGAATCGAAAGGGCTTGCCGACCGGACCGATGATGCTCAACAGCTGACCCGGAAGAAACTGGGCGCGGGCGGGCCGCTCCACGATGACGATATTGCGCGCCTGGATCTCCACCGGGAACCAGAGCTCGCGCAAATAGGGGTCCCATTGTTCGGAATCGTAATCCTTGTCGATGCGGCGCACGAGCATCGCCTGCCCGGCGAGCATCGCCGAAAGCGATTGATCCACCGCCAGTTCAAGCCGCTGATGCCCTCGATTGACTCGCTTTATCCGCTCGATGTATGCTTGTGTTTCTTTCATTCGCCCTCTCCCTCTAGATCAATTATAGTCGCATTGGGTGAAGGCAACAGAACAAACGATGACGGATAAGCGCGCGGCTCTATGGTGTAGATGGGGAAGAGGATGCCGATAAAACCGGACCTTATTCTCGTTTTTCGGGGGATCGTCCGCACTGATTCTGTCATTCACCGCGTGCATCAAGGGGAGTTGGCTTGACGTCAAAACGAATCGAGGGGCGCGGCGCTTGGCTGCTGACAGCTGTCCTGCTGCTCGGTTTCGTTTTGCGCGTCGCCTATGCCTTGGAGCAGCCGACGCTGGAGCAGTATACCGGCGCCGGCGACAGCAGCGGCTATCTAGCCAGTGGCGCGGGATTCTTCAGCGGGAAAGAACACGGTTGGATCCGCGACATCCCCTTTTATAACTCCAATCTGAAGCCGGCGCCGCTGTACATTATCTTCGCCGGCCTCTTTCAAGTCTTTCTGCCCGACCACGAGGCGATCATCGCCATACGCCTCGTCCAGTGCCTGGCCTCGATCACGACCGCGTATATGGCGTGTCGGCTGGCGGCGATCGTCTCCGGCAAGGACCGCGCCGGTCTGATCGCCGCGTCGCTCGTGGCGCTGCATCCGGCCTTCGTCGCCGAACCTGCGCAAATAGGCACGGAAACGCTATACATATTTTTCCTGGCGCTGGGTCTTTGGCTCTATGGCAAAACTATCGCCAGGCTTGCCGATGGAGGGCCAAGCAGGCGAATCGGCGAAGCATGCGTGCTGGCTCTGTCGGCGGCCGCCTTCGGCTTGGCGACCTTGACGCGGGGCGTGTCGGCGCTCTTCCCCCTCGTCCTGCTTCTCCATCTCTTTTGGCTTGGCCGCCGCCAACTCTTGCGCAGCTGGCGCAGCAGCGCTTTGCTCTTGCTCTTCGTATACGCGGCGGTCGTATCGACCTGGACGGTCTACAATCTCGTGAGCTGGAATCGCTTCATTATCGTTAGCGACCAGATGATGGGCGCCTTGTGGCGCGGCGCCGAGCGCAACGATGGCTCGCCCGAGCACAATGACCGCCTGCTCCTCGAAGGCGTCGAAGTCAATACGCCCCCCGGCTGCGAAGTCGACTGCAAATACAACCACTCAACCGAAACCTACGTCAGCAAGATTGCCGCCATAGTAAGCGCGGATCTGGGAGCTTATCTGGCCCTCCGCTTTGAAGAACTTGCCTATGCCATTTTGCAGCCGCACGGGACGACACCATTCGGCGATATCAGCGTGTTCGGCGCCGGGCGCCAGTGGCTCGCGGACGATCGCTCGCTTCAAGGATTCGCGCAGGTGCTGCAGATTGAAGGCTTCCCCATCAAGCTGATCTTCTGGATCTTTCACTATGTCGGCATCACTTTCGGACTGATGGGCATGTATTGGTCGCGCAATAGTTGGGCGACGGCCGCGCCGCTCGCTGGATTCTTGCTTTACACAGTCGCGATTCACTTCTTTTTGCTGGCGCTGCCCCGCTACCTCTTTCCTGTCGAGTTGGCATGGATGGTGTTCGCTGGCATCGCGCTGGGGAAACTTTATGAGCGGCGAGGCAATGGATGAGAGGCTCGCCATCAATAGCGCTGAGAGCGGCAGACCCCCACCCCCCGGCCCCCTCCCCCATAAAGAGGGAGGGGGAGCAAAACGAAGAGGCGCTTAAGGTATATTGCGTGGCCGGCGCTAAGGCAGGGCGGGAGACTAGAGTTGGCGCTGAACTTCACGTTACGGATTGCTGGTACCGAATGGCGCTGAACCGCGATTAGGGGATTGAAATGAAAATCTACACCAGGACGGGCGATGCTGGCGGGACCGCCCTTTTCGCCGGTGGTCGCGTCGCCAAGCATCACGCGCGCGTCGAAGCCTACGGCACGATCGACGAACTCAATTCAGTCTTGGGCCTGGCGCGCGCCTCTAAGCCGAGCCGGCAGGTTGACGCCTGGCTGGAAAAAGCGCAGAATCAACTCTTCCATCTTGGCGCCGACCTGGCGACGCCGCTCGATGCCAAAGCCGATTGGATCACGCGCGTTTCAAAAGCGGACGTTGAATGGCTGGAACGGTCGATTGACCAAATGAGCCAGGATTTGGCGCCGCTAAGCAACTTCATCCTGCCGGGCGGCGCGCCGGCCGCCGCCCAGATCCAGCTAGCGCGCGCCGTCTGCCGCCGTGCCGAGCGACTTATCGTCAAGCTCGCAGAAAGCGAAGACATCAGCGAACACGCCCTGCCCTATGTCAACCGACTCTCGGACTGGCTCTTCACACTGGCGCGCTACGAAAATAGGCAAGCCGGCGAAGCGGAATCCAAGTGGCGCCTTCGCTGATCATTCAGGCTTGGGGAAATTGATGGAGAGAGGTGCCGGAGGTGGGAGTCGAACCCACACACCCGAAGGTACACGAGTTTGA
>WTGC01000110.1 GCA_011523705.1 Chloroflexota bacterium
CCGCCACCCGAATCACATCATTGTCGGTCACGCCCCCATCCTGGGGGAGTATGCGCCCGGCGCGCAGGTATTACCCTGTACATTCTGTTTGTGGTTTCTGTGGCCATGATACAAGCGCAGGATGGGGGCGTGACCGACAATGATGTGATTCGGGTGGCGGAGCGGATGTATTGCCCGGTTTGCGAGAATATACCGCTGGACGACTGCGAGACGAGCGCCTGCGTGGAATGGAAAGCCGAGATTCGGGCGCAGCTGGCGCAGGGCCGCAGCGACCAAGAGGTGATCGACAGCTTCGTGGCGCGCTTTGGAGATAACGTAGTCGGCGTGCCGCAGGACCCGGTATTGCGCGCTTTGACCGTGCTCATGCCGCTGCTGGCGACGGCGCTGGCAATCGGCGCGGGCGTCTTCACTTTTCGCCGCTTCGGCGCCCAACCAAAACTGAGTATGCCCCCACCGCCGGGGTCCCATAAAGAGAGAGGGGGAGAACGCGGTGATGGTGGCGGCGAGATGAGCGATGAAGCCTATCGGCTGCGCCTTGAAGACGACCTGCGGGGGCGGCGCTGAGGGCGTGACGATGTCGAATCGTGCAGACGGATTGGAATTCCTTCCGGAGGAGGCAGCGCCTTCTTTTCGCCGCCGCTTCAGCTGGGGATCGCTGGCGCTCTTGGCCGGCGTGCTGGCGCTGGCGCTGGCATTGGGCGTACAGCTTGCGCGCCGGAATACGGGACGACCGACGAGCGGACCGGCGCCCGATTTCGCGCTGGCGCTATTTGACGGGACTGATGTCCAATTGAGCGATTATCGCGGTCAAGTGGTCTTGATCAATTTCTGGGCCAGCTGGTGCCCGCCCTGCCGCGATGAAGCGCCCGACTTGCAGGCGCTCTACGACGATTATCGCTCGCTGGGTTTCACGGTGCTCGGCATCAATATGCTGGAGAGTTCGCGGCGGAAGGCGCTCGAATTCATCGCCGAATTCGGCATCCGCTATCCCAATGGCGAGGACCTTGGCGAAAGAGTGACAAACCTGTATCGGGTAGAGGCGCCGCCGGAGAGTTTTCTCATCGACCGGCGCGGGCAGGTGCGCCGCTTCTTCATCGGCAATATCCGTTATGACGATGTGAGCGCCGATGTCGAGGCGCTGCTGGCGGAGCCGAGATGAGCATCCCAGGATTGTTCATTGCGCTGCTATTGAGCTTGATCGCGCTGGCGATCGTGGTCCGTCCCTTGTTGGGCGCGGCGCGGCAGAGGCATTCGGCGGGGAGCAGCCTGCGCCGGGAGAGCGAGCGCGTCCAAACCTATTATGAGCGCGTGCTGACCAATATCCGCGACCTGGATGAGGACTTCGCCACCGGCAAGATCAACGAAGACGATTACCGAGCCGAGCGCGAGGTCTGGGCGCAGCGCGGGATTCGGCTGCTGCGGGTTCAGGATCAGCTGGAGCGCGAGGATGGATCACCGGCGGCTGGGGAGGGCGAGGAGCGCATTGACCGGGCAATTGAAGAAGCGGTGGCCGCCTATCGCGCGGCGCAACTGGCCGTGCCAGGCAAGGGGGGAGCCGCTTGAGAAAGGGTCCCTTCGCCTTCGCCCTCGCGACAATCGCCCTCTTGCTGGCCAGCTGCAGCGGACTCGGCGGGGAACCGGCGATCATCGCTACCGTGCCGCCCCGCCCTACCAGCGAAGGCGAGCAACCGGCCGCCGGCGACTGGCAGCCCAATCTGGAAAATGGCGGGCGAATCTTCGCCGAGCGCTGCGTCGAATGTCATGGCCTCAGCGGCGACGGACGCGGCGGGCTGGTGATCGCGGGCAGCGTCGAGCAGCCGCTGGATATGACCGACCGTGCGCAGGTCATGGCAAAATCGCCGTTGGAATGGTTCGAGATTATTACGGCCGGTCGAATAGAAAACTTGATGCCGCCCTGGGAGGATGCGCTCAGCGACGCGGAACGCTGGGATCTGGCGCTTTACAGCTATACGCTGGCGTATGATGACGCGCTGCTGGAATTGGGAGAGCGAATCTGGCGCGAAAGCTGCGACGATTGCGAATTGCCCACGTTGATTCCGCCAGTTTTCAGCGATGCGGAATACGCGGCCAGTCTGAATCGCGACTTCTTCGAATGGGCCTTGAACGGTTCCGAAGCGGTGGCGGCGACCGCTTACGCGCGCTGGAACTCGCTGTCGGCGCGTGATGAGAGCGAGGCGCGTATGCCCCTTAGCGAGATCGCCGGGCGGGTGCTGCAGGGCACAGCAGGGGCCCGGCTGCCGGCGGATACGCTGGTGCAGCTCCGCTATGGCAACGCCGATGTCGGCTTCAGCGTGGTTGAGGCGATTGCCGCGGCCGATGGCAGCTTCCTGTTCAAGGGAATTCCATTTTCAGCCGACCTGGATTATGCAGTGGGCGCCGAGTATGCGGGGCGGTTATTCAGCCGGCGCGTTTTCCCGCTGGAAGAAGCCGAGCCGACCATCACGATTTACGATGAGACGAATGACCCGCTGGCGGTCAGCGTCGCGCGCATCTCAGTATCCCTGGAGCCGGCGACGCTCGAGGGTTTGGGCGCCGGGCTCTATATCTCACAGATCCTGACCTATCGCAACGATTCCGACCGCATCTATACGAGCGGACGGGGCTTCGAGGATGGACGGGAAGCGTCATTGCTGATTCAGTTTCCCCAGGGCGCGCGTCTTTTGAGCGGCGACGCCAACGGGCGTTATGTCGTGATCGAAGATGTGGAGGAGCTGCCTGACTCGGCGATTGACACGCTGCCGGTGCTGCCCGGCGAGGTTCACGATCTGCTGCTGGAATTCTGGCTGCCCTATCAAGACGGCGGGCGCTTCGAGCAGAAGTTCAACAATCCTATAGACGCGGAGGTGACGGTGACTGCCTCCCAGGAGTTGCGGCTGGAGAGCGATTGGCTGGGACAAGGGGCGGCAAAAGAGAGCGGCGCTAACCAGCGGTTCAGCGCAGCCCTGCGGCTGGATCGCGATCCGCGGATCAGCTTCGGCATCAGCGGCGATCCTTTTGCCACGAGCAGCGATGACCGCTCTATCGTCACCAGCGAAGCGCTGCCCGCCCTCTTGCTGGGCGGTATCGCTGTAGCGGCGACGCTGCTCGGCGCGCTCGGCTTGACGAAGCGGCGCCAAAACGGCAGCAAGGGCGAAATTGATCGCTTGGTGGCGGAGTTGGCGCGGCTGGAGGCCGATCACGACCAAGGTCGGATCAACCACGACCTCTATCATCACCAGCGGCGGGCGTTGAAGGCGAAACTGGCTCAGCTGATGGAGCCTACCGATGAGTGACGAGCGCGCTCTGATTGAAGCCGAGAACTTGAGCAAGGCTTACGGGGGCATGCCGGTGCTGCGCGGCCTCTGTTTCCAAGTGCGGCGGGGCGAATTTGTGGCGCTGCTCGGCGCGAACGGCAGCGGCAAATCGACGCTGCTGCGCCTGCTGAGCGGCTTGAGCAAACCGACTGCGGGCGCGGTCCGCGTCGGCGGTTGGGAGATGCCGGGCGAGGCGATGGCGGTGCGGGCGCAGATCGGCTTGGTGGCGCATCAGCCGCTGCTCTATGAAAACTTGACGGCGCGCGAGAACCTCCACTTCTTCGGCAAGCTCTATGGCATCGAGCGCGAGGAACGCGAGCGGCGCACTGTCGACTTGTTGCATTCCGTCGGCTTGCGCAGGCGGGCCGACAGCCTGGTCCGCACTTTCTCCCGCGGGATGAAGCAGCGCTTGAGCATTGCGCGCGCCAGCTTGCATCAACCGGATGTCCTGCTGCTGGATGAGCCTTATAGCGGGCTGGACCAAGCGTCGATCGAGCGGCTGGATGAGATGCTTGCCGCCGGGCTGGGTGCGGGGCGCACAATCATCATGAGCACGCACCAATTGGAGCGCGTGCCGCGATCCGCCGGACGGGCGCTGGTCTTGTCGCGTGGTAGAATCAGTTTCGACGATGCTATCGGCAACCGCGATATGAGCGAGATTTACCGCTCCGCCAGCGCATGAAAACGCCCTTCATCAATTGTGCCGCCGCAATCATTAGCAAGGACTTGCGCGCCGAATTTAGAGCGCGGGAGCTCGTCAGTGTGATGGCGCTCTTCGCGCTCTTGAGCATCTTGGTCTTCAGCTTCGCGCTGGAGCTTGACCGCCAAGCGCGGGAAGAAGCGGTCAGCGGTGTGCTTTGGGTGACGCTGATATTCGCCAGCCTGCTGGGCTTCAATCGCAGCATGGCGCAAGAGCGCGATCAAGGCAATTTGGACGCGCTGCTGCTGGCGCCGGTCTCGCGCGCGGCCATCTTCGTCGGCAAGCTGCTGGGCAATTTCATATTCACTCTGATCGTCGGGCTGGCGATGCTGCCGCTGATGACGGCGCTCTATGGATTGGCGCTGCTGGATGGCTGGATCATCCTGACGACGGCGCTCGGCACATTTGGCTTCGCCACGATTGGCACGCTGCTGGCGACGATGACGGTCCAGACGCGGGCGCGCGAGGCGCTGCTGCCGATTGCGCTGCTGCCGATCGCGCTGCCATTTTTGCTGACGGCGGTGCGCGCGACCAAGAGCCTATTGAGCGGCGCGCCGGCGGCCGAATGGCAGGGTTCACTGGGGATGCTGGCCGCGATCACCGTGATCTATTTGGTTCTCAGTCTGCTGCTCTACGAATATGTCTTGGAAGAATAAGAAATTGGGACCGGAATGCCACGAAGTTATGGCGGTTGAATCCTATAAAGTTCGCGGCGCCATTGGTAGTATTTAGCAGATTTGCAAGAGAATTCGGAGGTCAAAAGTGGAGGCAGAGAGGAAATCGCTGGCGCTGGATCTGCGAATTGATACGAGCCCGATGCCGCGACTACTGCGCGCCTTGACGGTTATCACAGCATTGGCTTTCGCGGGAACGCTGGCGCTGGGTCTGAGAGTTGCCGGCACCGACATCCAGCAGGGCGAAATCCAGCGCATCTTTTATATCCACATGCCCTCGTTTTTCGGCGCCTTCACCGCCTTCGGTCTCACCGTCATCGGCGGCGTGATCTATCTGGCGCGGAAGAACGAGGCATGGGACCGGATCGCGCTGGCGGGCGTTGAAGTGGGCTTGGCTTTTTCCCTGATCAATCTGCTGACGGGTTCGATTTGGGCGCGGCCAATCTGGAATACCTGGTGGACCTGGGATCCGCGCTTGACATCAGCTGCCATCATGTGCCTGACCTACGCCGCTTACCTGATGCTGCGCGCCGGCATTGATGACCCGGGCAAGCGCCGCGCCTTCATGTCGGTTTACGGTATTCTCGCTTTCGTGACCGTGCTGATCACGCTCTTCATCATCCGCATCGTGCCGGAGACGATCCACCCGGTGATTGTCGGCGCCAGCCCTCAAAATGCGCAGGGCGGCTTTGAAGCGACCAGTGGCGTGGTCATCGCCCTTTTGCCGAGCCTGCTGCTCTGGCTGACTCTGCTGCCGATCACGCTGATATGGCATCGCGTTCGGCTGGAGGCGCGCATTGAGGCGCTGAATCGGCTGAAGCTGCAAGCGCTGAGCGAGTAAATGATGATGAAACCAGCGATCACTATTGCTGCGCTGCTTTGCGCTCTGCTGACAATAGGCTTGGTCAGCGCGCAAGACGACGAGGCAAAGACGCCCTATTTTCAGTCGCGGTCCTTCAACGCGCCGATTCTCGCTGGCTGGGAAAATCAAAGCGGCGAAGACTTCGCGCAATTCCACTGGGCGGAGGCGAGCGCGACGATTCGCACAGCGATCGTGCCGCTTGACGACATCAGCGACGCGGTAGGCGCGGATTTGAGCGAAGCATTTGGAATCGCAGTTGGGCAGCCGATTTACCGCGACAAAGTGAATCTGGCCGATGGCACCTGGAGCGCGCTCGTATACGACGTCGATGAAGCCACGACGGCTTCGGTGATGGCGCGCTTGGCCAGCGCGGGAACGCTCGTCATCAGCTTTGTCGAACAAGACCCGGCGGCGCGGATCGCGCTTCTAACAATGGCGCAGACTGACGATGCGCTGGATGACCCGACGCCGGAAATCGCCATCGCCGTCGAATCCATCGCCGGCCGATCGCTTAGCGAACTGACTCGTGCGGAAAGCGTCCTTTTGCCCAGCGGCGAATGGACGGTCTACGCGGGCGAGGCTATGAGCGCGATGGGCATGGTCTTCGGGAATGACAGTTATATCGCGCTGCGGGAAGGCGCGCCCGGCGACCTGGCGGCGCTGGCCGACGCCTGGAATCGGACGCTGCTCGGTTTCTTCATCACGCCGGACAATTCGCAATACCTGGCGCTGGGATTGGCGGTCGTATTCGTCATATTGGGGGCGCTGGTGGGCAGCCTGTTCTGGCGCGAGCGCGGCTTGCGGAAGGACTTGGCTCTGCTTGAGCAGCTTGCGGGGGAGGACGAGTGAGGTAGTCCCCCATCGCCGAAGGTCTATGTTGGCGGTTTGTGTCTACACGACCTATGTGACCCAGCCCCTTCCCCCACAAGGAGCGAAGGGGAGCAAATCAAGCCTTGTTCATATATTGCGGCGAGCGCAACTTATACATGACGAGGGCGTATAGTGAAATGATGACGCCGATGAATTTAGGAGCGACGCGATGAGCGAAGAGACGAATCCGGCGCCGGAGGAAAGGGTCGGCGACGAGGGGCAAACGCCACTGGAGCAATTCATATTTCATCAGCGCCGCGGTCTGGAAGAATTCGGCAAGGCGATGGAATCGCTGCTGCCGCCTCGCTTCAAAGAACATACGCAAGCGGCGGGGGTGGAATTCGCGACCGGCTTCCGGGTGCTGATCGACGCCGCCATTGATGAGATCAAGAAAGCCAGCGAGATGGAAGATCACGATGCGCAGGGCGAGGCCGAGCATGAGGCACAAGCGCGCGCCAATCTGTCGGTTGATGAAGACGAAGAGAGCGAGGGCGCCGGCAGCGCGAGCGGCAAGATCCGCGTCGAACTGGACGACTAAATACGCGAACAAAGGGGCGGGCGACAGAAAATCATTCAAGCGCGTGTAGGGGCGAGCCACTGGCTCGCCCTTTCGAAGTCTAGGTGATGGCGCGGCTAGGGACGACACATGGCGCGCTATCCCCCGTGTTGCCGCAGCAGACGCAGCGCGCTCTCTGCCATGACGCCGACGCCGATCGGCAGGCAGCCCTCATGAATATCGAAGATGGGACTGTGATGCGGTCGGTTTAGTTCATCGAGCTGGGCGCCCAATCGCATCATTGCGCCCGGCGCCTTCTGCGTCATGTAGGCGAAGTCCTCGCCGGCCATGATCGGCTCGCCCTCGCCGCAGCGCTCTTCGCCCAGCAGCTCCGTGCCGACCGCGCGAATCAAGGCGGCCACGCCCGGGTCGTTGTATAAAGCCGGATACCCGGTCGAGATATTCAGTTCATAATCGCCGCCGAAGTTGCGCGTCAAGGCGAAGGCCTCTTCCACCAGACGATGGATCTCCTCGCGCGCCTCTTGCTCAAAGGTGCGGATCGTGCCCGTCATGAAGACCTCGTTGGGGATGACATTGTCAGCGATGCCGGCATGAATCGTGCCGACGGTCACCACCGAGCGTTCCGTGGGGTCGCGCCGGCGCGAGCGAACCGCCTGCAAGGCGTTAATCACCTGCGCCGCCAGCCAGATGGGATCCAAGCCATGATTCGGCGTCGCGCCATGTGTCCCCTCGCCGATGATCTTCGCCTCGAAAGAATCGGGCGCCGCCATCGACATGCCATCGCACACCCGCACCTCGCCGACGGGCCGGCCGCTGGCGACATGGCAGGCAAGCACGGCATCCAGCCCGTCGAGCGCCTTCTCCTCGACCATAAGGCTGCCGCCGCTGTGTCCGTCTTCTTTCCGCCATTTCTCCTCGCTCGGCTGAAACAGAAGCCGAATCTCGCCGGCAGGACGGTCGGGCAAGTCATTCAGCAGCTTGGCGACGCCCAACAGCATCGAAGTATGCGCGTCGTGCCCGCAGGCGTGCATCAGACCAGGCGTCCGCGACTTGTAAGGCACGTCATTCGCTTCCTCAATCGGCAGCGCGTCCATGTCGGCGCGGATGCCGACGGCGGGTCTGCCTTCCCCGATGCGCGCCACGACGCCGGTCTCGGCCACGCCGACTTCAATCTCGATGCCCATCTCGCGCAGCGA
>WTGC01000132.1 GCA_011523705.1 Chloroflexota bacterium
GGAGAGCGCCTCGTTTGCACCGAGGAGGTCAGGGGTTCGAGTCCCCTTGTCTCCATCTACACTAAGCCCCGAAATTATCTCACACCGAATTGATCAAAACCGACATCGACAGAAGGCGGCTGCTCTTTGGCATGGCCAAGTCAGCTCCACTTCGGTTCGCATGCAGTTCATGAAAGTTAATCGCTGTTAAAAAAGGTTTTGCCTATACAAATGAGCAACTTGCCTTACAATAATTGTATTTCTTGTACATTGCAAACATATTGTTGACAACGTTTAGCAAGCCCGTTATACTGAACGTTTGAATGATATTTCGAAAGGTTCCCCATGCGCAACAAACCGTTTGCTTTTCTTACCGCGCTAATCTTTAATCTGATTTCCATAGGATTGATATCGTCGGTCGTGCTCTTCAGAGCGGACATGATTACAGCGCAGAGCGGTTCCACGAAGGAGGATGACGTGGCGCTCGTGCCGCGAAGCGTCGAAGTGGTGGAGACTGACGAAGACGATGACGACGACAGCGGCGACGCCGATCCGCCAACCGATAACGATGGCTACGACACGCCACCGGGCGAAGAAGATAATGTGGTCGTCTATACGATTAGACCGGGCGATACCTTATTGAAGATCGCCGCCAGATTGGGTGTGCCTTACGCGGTATTGAAGGCCCAGGACGACACGCCTTCCCTCATTCACCCAGGTCAAAAGTTTATCTATCGCCCGTCGGACCGCGTCGACTCGTCGATTCCAGTTACGGATGACGATGGCACCGACAGCGACGGCTACGACACGCCGCCGCCCACGACCGACTTTGACGGGATCTCGACGCCTCCGCCCACATCCTTCGACGGAACGGACAGTGACGGTTATGACACGACCGGGAACGCGATTTGGACGGACAACGACGGCACCGACACTGATGGCTACGACACCACAGGCTACTATACAGACAACGACGGTATTGACACGCCTTTACCCGGCGGCGGAAGCGCGCGGCAGCAGCAGCAAGCCCAGCAGCAGCAAGCCCAGCAGAGTCAACAAGTACGGCAGCAGCAGGTTTACACTGACAATGACGGCACCGACAGCGACGGTTTCGACACCACCGGAAGCTGGACCGATAATGACGGCACGGACAGCGACGGCATCGCCACCACTCCCTTAACGAGCAACGACGGCACCGACAGCGATGGTATCGACACCACCGGGCAGCAATATGATTCGCCCGATACGCCTGACTCGCCCGATACCCCTGACACGCCCGTAAGTAGTCCCGACACGCCCGCAAGTAGTCCCTCCAGCGGCGTATCGACATGATCTCTGCACCTGCGGCGACGAAATATTTCGAGCAGGTCTCGCTGCCTGACGATCCGGCTTTGCCGCTGTTGCCCGCTCTGTTCGACTCGGAGTGGGTGTGCAGCGCGTTTCTCGAGCAATTGCCGGCGGATTACGGCGAACCAGAGCGCATACGCATCCACCACTTTATTCACAGTATTGGGCGGCGCGCGCTGGTCAGCTACGAGATCCACTGGCCCGCGGATCGGTATCTGCCGCCGGAATACTTTGTGGCGAAGACGAATGGCAGCGGTCCGGTCGAGCTCTCGCGTTACCCGCTGGACAGCCGGTTGCCGGGTCTTACTGCGGCTGCCGAGCCGGCCAGCGTACTAGCGCTTGCGAACGAGCATATTTTGACCATGCCAGCACGGCGAGCGCGTGTTCAGCTAATCCGGTATCGGCCCGAATATCGCGCGGTGCTGCGCCATCGCCTTGGCCAAGTTCGGCTTTATGCGCGGGTTATGCGCCCCTCAGACCTGCCTGGTTTTCTGGATACGCATAGGGTGGCGGCGCAAACCTCGTTTGTTGTGCCCGGCCTGGCCGGTTGCTGGGATGATGGCGGGGTCCTGTGGCTCACTGAAATCCGTGGGCGGGACTTGCGTCGACGCATTCGCAGAGGGCGGATGCGCGATCCCAGGCCGGTGTTAGATGGGCTTGAGTCGCTGTGGCAGGCGCCGCAAAAGGGCGTCGCCATCCTTCCTTTCAGTCTAAAACGCGCTTACTCAAGAGCGTTGCAGAGTTTCCGGCATAACTTGCGCGACCATGACGATTCCTTGCATCGACTAAACGCGATTGCCGACATGCTTGACTCGTTCGTCGCTTCCTGGCGACCGTCAAGCATGGCGCACAACGACTTTTACGATGATCAGATGCTGTTGACGGAGGACGGCAGAATCGCTTTGGTGGACTTGGAGGACATCGGCCCCGGCGATCCGATGCTTGATGTCGGCAACTTCCTCGCTCATCTCCGCTGGTCGTCGCAATTCAGTAATCCAGACCGGGCCAAAAATTGCCGGACCTTTCACGAAGTATTTCTGGGGGCGGCGCTGGAACGCTTCAAATGGGACGCGCGGAAACTGGCGCTACGAGAAGCCGTTTGCCTGTTTCGGATATGCACAAACGTCATTCGGCATCCCAAGCAGGGCTGGAAGGGCCAGCTGGATGCGGGCCTGGACCTTGTTCTCAATTGCATCGACTAGCTGTGCCGCTCCTCAGTCCGCATTGTAATTCCATTGACATCGCGGAGCGCCGGCGATTACCACGAAAGGCGCATTTCGAGCGGAAATGCTGCGAGCATGGCTCGTATCGCGCATTGGTCGCTTGCTATGCATTTGAATCTCCGCGGCGCCGCATCAAGTAGAGTACGCGTTCTGAATGTCTCAGCGGGTTCGATTTCACAATTTCGTACAAAGGGCTGAAACTCGCTTCGAACCCTTCCAGTGAATAATCTTCAAAGATGTCTCGGCGCGAGCGGAGGAGTTTCTGCGTCTGTTTGTCGCTCTTGGGCACAAACTCGATGACCAGCCATTCGGCCAGCGAGGCAAAGTACTCGGCGATCATGACGAGGGGGACGTTGTTGGAGATGGCAAGGTGATGGATCAGCGCCAGCGCCAGCAGGCAGTCGGCATTGCTGCGTTCCGCCAGCGTCTGCCTTTCAGCATTCGCCCATCCAATTGCCCCGGACGGATTGACCAGATCGACCAGGAGCGGCAAGAGGTTCTGCTCCCGGTCGCGCTTGGCTTTGAGATAGTTGTCTTCAACCACTCCCGGGTCGTTATCCACTGATAGGGTGAATGCGCCCGCACCGCTCGCTATCCGGCTGAACTCGCCGGTGTTGGCGCCTAAATCCCACACGCATCTTGGCTTGATCAATTCCAGGTATTCGGCGACTAGTTCCAGCTTGTGACGGAAGGCCTCCTCCTGGTAACTGTCGCCGTCATAATAGTCGGACCAAGCGGTAGCGCCATGCCGCCAACGCAGCCCGCGAATTGTATTGCTGAGACTATCTGCAATCTGCAATAGCGATTTTTTGCCGATACGTTTTTGCGCAAGTGCGCCGGCGGGCCGCGACGCGTCTCTGTATTGACGTTGCGCTCGCGCATGGAGGTGCACGTGCATCAGGATCCCGAGCCGGCGATAGGTCGCTTTGGATACCATCGCCGACGCCAGATCGAGAGGAATGCCATCAACGTATATGCGAAGCATCTGGCTTAGCCGGATATCCTTGTGGCTCATCAGCAGCAAGGGCGCCAGGAAGTGTTGGCAAAACTGCTCATAGGCAATCCAGGCTTTGCCTTCTTGATAGACTTCAAAGGACAAGGTGTCGATCAAGATAGGCTTGCCCTCAAAGAACTGTACGTTATAAGCACTCGCGTCTTTCAGTATCATGCCTCGCGACAGAGCGCGCTTCTGTATTGCCAGCGTCAGTAACGCGGCGTCTTTGAGCTGGCTGAACGACCATTCATAGGGATACGAGACAAAAGGCATCGGCAGCGGCCTAAGCAACTTGTACGCATTGCCGCTGCTATTCTCATACGCGCCGTCCTCCTCATGCGGCACGAGCAAGCGCCGCTCGGTCAAGTCGGCATAAAGCCCGCCCTGCATGAGTTGGTCATAGTGAGATCGATAGCATTGATTGACTTGCCGGTAGATGATGCTGTCTTTTTCAAAGACGTAACCGCTGGGGTCGCGAAAGGAGCCTTGAATTCGACTAACGCCCGTCATACCGGCTCTGATTCACCGTGTTCAGTGTCGCGAGCGTCATCGTCATCATCCGCCTCCTGCTTGATGCCAATCAGTGAAAACAGTTTCGCTTTCCATAGGCGAAAAGTCGCCAAGACGCCAACGATGATGGCGACGAGTAGCTGAATGATAAGACTGCCAGAACCGGGATCGAGGTACGCGAAAAGCGTCTTGCAGCCGGCGTGGACAGCGATGAGTTTGAGTACTGCAGGCAACCATCTCATTTTGTCTCCCTCTTCCAATAGGCGAGAACGATTTACTGATAGATTTCGCGGCGCAGCGCCATCCTTTGGCCAAGATGACGGTTTAGTTCAGCCAATTCGCGAAGGATTCCGTCACATCCATTTGGTGTAGCGGCTCGCTTGTGGTTTTCGACACCTCGTACAGGCGATTTTCGCTGTATTCAAAATTGGCATTAAAGACTGAATTCAAAATGAGAGGAAAAGTATTTATTGTCGTATGGGGCTGCGGAATCTCCATCGAGTACTGGTCCGGAATATAGTAGGCGGAATACACGTCAAAATGGATCCTTCTATAATCGGCTGCCCTCACAGCACCGTCGGTGGAGCCGTGGTCAGCTTGAAAGATGATTACTGGCTGATGCTGCCCTCCCTCCAATATTGTGTCAATCAAGTCAAGAAATTCTGTGTTGACGAATTTTAATTCATCAAGATGTTCATTCCTAGTTGGTTTATAGAGTTTGTTGACAATTCTGCCATCCGCGTCGAATGTTACTGGCTTATGCGGCTTAAGAAGATGGATAAGGGTGAAAGTTGCTTCGGGCATAGCAGCAATACGGTTGATCTCGTCGATGGTGTCGAGGAAACGGTGTGGCGAATCTACGTCGTAGGGCCTGCGGTTATCGATTTGAAACAGACTTGGCCAGTGATTGGCAAAGATCTCAAACAAGGTGGTTTCGATGAACAAATTCAGGAAGGACTGCTGGTGAAAGTAACGCAGACTCGTTTCCGCTCCCGTGCTGAGCGCAGTTTCCCCGATCGCAACTCTGATATCATCATGCTCTATTGAAACTTCGACTGGACCGTCGGCTGAAAAGTCGCGGTTTATGTCTGCGATCGGGCTAGGAAACAAGTAGCCAGATAAGAGGTGAACATAGGTATAGCCAAGCTGAAGGAGATAGCGAGCCACTTCGCTGTCGGAGATTTCCAATCGCAAATAGTCTACGTCGCTTAAGTTGGTCGGGTTCGAATTGTAATGTCGCATGTTTAGCACTGATGCCAAAGATGCCAACGTACCCCCGTAGTTGCTCTGTGCATGAGGAACGATGACGAAACCGCGTGCCTGAAGCGCTTCCGTGAATGTTCCGTTGTCAAAGTTCATTGCGCTCCGCAACCACGCGTCGCTTGGGTATCCGTCGGGAACGATGAAGTAAATGTCTGGTCTGGAGCTGGAATCATGGACTGTCGGTCTGGTCTCCTGGGCAACAACTGCGCCTTCGGCGATCGATCGCGGTAATTGATCGGCGAGCGTTCTGGAATGCAGCTCAGCCAATGTGATTACCTGGGTCAGGAGCATTGCCAAAGCGATTAAATTTAGCGGGAGCGCAAGCTGTTCCAGGACTTCAATACGACGCATCCGAAGCAACTCGGTTACAACGAAGACAGCTAAAATCAGTACCATCACAGTCCAGACGAGGAGCGATTCGCGCACGCCGATGAGCCGGTAAACGTGGCCGCTCAACGAGAAGCATAGACTGATCGCCGTGGTGATCAGCGCCGAACTTTGAACATTTCGGGTGGCAGCGTAAGCCGCGATGTAACAGAATGTCGTCGCCGCCAGCACCCAGAGCATCGCAATCGGAACTTCCCGATCAACGACCAGCCCGTAGTTCACCGAATACAGATGTAGAACTGGATATGCGCCCGCAAGCCAGGGATAGAATGGGATTCGAAGGCTCTTCAGCAGCAACGTTTGCACAGTGGACGTCCAAAGCCGCAACATGGCACAAACCGTGAACTAACATAATTAAGATACTATACAAATTCAATCCGTGTTCGCCAGATTTGACTCCTCTGCTGACGAGCCGCTTGGTCAGCGTGTCAGAATCGATCGTCAAAGACTTGAATTGGAGGACGAATCTGTATTGGTTCAGACTTTTAACTGTCAGATTTCTCATTTGAAGGAACGTTCAAGAATTCTTCCGTGACGTCTACCTGCTGAAAAAGAAATGTGTAGCTTCTTGTCTGTTCAAACAGCTTATCAGTTTGAAGCTCGTAATCGATGCCAAAGACTGAATTCAAGACCAACCTGAAACTGTTGACAGCTGTAAATGGCTTCGGGAATTCGACAGAAAAGTTTGTCGGCAGAAGGTATGCAGAGTAAATGTCAAACAGCGTATTTCGTCCACCATCCGGCCCCCTTCCCAATAGACTACCATGGTCCGATTGAAAAATGATAACAGGCGGATTCTTTGAGCGCGCCAGGATCGAGTCGATCAGGTGCAGGAATCTCGAGTTCACGTATCGCAGTTCCGCAAAGAATTCTTCGGGACTCGGCCGTTCATTCTCGGGAATCTGCTCGCCAACTTCGTTAAATACGACTGGCGCATGCGGTTTCAAGAGATGCGCGATGGTGAAAGTTGCCTCGGGCATTTCGCTGATCCTGACCACTTCATCGATGGTTTCCAGGAATCGTTCAGGCTCCGAGGAGTTACGAGGCAATCCATGCGCGTTTTGAAGCAGCGGCTCAAGCCGAGAGCGCGCCAGCCGCAACAATGTCGTATCCATATAAGCCGTGTAGAAGGAACGCTTGTAAGAGCGCTCGATCATTGCGAGGTCAGCCGTTGTGTTGGGCATTGCCCCGGTGAAGAGACCTTCCGATACGGTCTTGATATCAACTTCAATATCGATCGTGCCCTGTGGCGTGAAGTCCCTGACGATGTCCGCCATCGGACTGGGAAAATATGAACCTGAAAGCAACTGAATATAGGTGTAGCCCATGTCCGCGAGAAGCCGCGCAACCTTATTGTTGGCGCCCTCAAGTTTCAAATAATCGTGGTCGCTATAAGGCGATGGATTCGAGGGATAATATTGCATATTTAGCACTGATGTCATTGACGTAACCGTGGTCATGTAATTGCTTTGCGCATGGCTGACCACTACGAATCCGCGATCTTCCAGCGCGCTGGTGAAGTTGGAGTTGTCGTAGTTCTCGGTTGATTTCAGCCAGGCGTCGCTCGGATAGCCGTCCGGTACGATGTAATAGATGTCAGGCTTCGTAGCGGAGTCCATTGCTTTTGGCGCATTCTTGCCGGGAGAGGTATTGGGAATGTTATCGGCATAAATCTGAACGAATTTTGACGTCTCGACCCGGGCAATGGCTAGACTGGCGAGTTGAAGAACAAGCAATGCAAGCGCGATCAGATTAAAGCTGGGCGTTGCTTTGGCGAAGAATTCCTGCGATCGCGTCTTGCGCAGCGCGAAAATGACATAGACGAGGCCCGCCAGTACCATCATCGTCCAGATACCTAGCGATTTCGGGATGAAGACCAATACGTAAATGTGTCCGCTAAGCGAGAAGACGAGGCTGCACAGGCCAGTGATAAAGGCGGCAAAATGTATGCTTCGAAACAGGCGATTGATCATGTAGAAAATGATGCCAGTGCCGAGCAGCATGAGCAGGATGCTGGGTATTACCTCGGAGTCGAGCACCAGTCCGAAATTCTCTTTGTAGAGATGAAGAATGGGACTGATTCCCATCAGCCAAGGATAAATGGGTTGCTCGAGGGATGTGCGAAGAGTCTGTTTCATGTACAACTCTCTGTGTTTCATGGATTTAGCGGACTAGAGAGTGTACGTCATTGTAGTCCATTTTTCTGAATGCAACGATCAGTTGTCCGTCCTTTGGGCGTTCCTCGGCTTTGCTCCGCACGAATTGAGGTCTGCGATTGCGCGCCACTTATGGAGCGCCCGTAAAATTCGCCCTTGATTCATGTGGGTAGATGCCGTAGACTGTTGGATGCTGTGCTTATTGGGCGGCGGGTGCGTCTTAAGAATCGAA
>WTGC01000020.1 GCA_011523705.1 Chloroflexota bacterium
GGGGCCGGGGGGTGGGGTTGTATTTCCCGCGTCACGACTTCACCGCGCCGACGGTCAGCCCTTGCACGAATTGCTTCTGCAAGGCGAGGAAGAGCAGCAGAATGGGCAAGGTCGAAAGCAGGGACGCCGCCAATACGACCCCGTGTTCATTGCGGTACATATTCCGCATGCCCGCCATCACGACCGGCAGCGTCTGTAGTTCTCGGCTGCGCAGCACGACCAGCGGCCAGACGAAGTCGTTCCAGGAGGTCATGAAAGCCAGCACCGCCAACACCGCCAGCGCCGGGCGCACCAGCGGCAGCGCAATCTGCCAATAAATGCGGAATTCCGTCGCGCCATCGATTCGCGCTGAATCAAGTAATTCGTTCGGCACCGATTCCATGCTCTGCTTCATGAAGAAGATGCCGAAGGCGCCGGCCACGCCCGGGATGATGACGCCGGCGTAGCTATTGACCAAACCGAGGCGGATCACCAAGACGAAGAGCGGAATGAAAATTGTATAAAGCGGCACCATCATCGAGCCGAGCAAGATAAGGAAGAGGAAATTCTTCAGTGGGAAATTGTACTTGGCGAAGGCGAAGCCGGCCAGCGATGCCAGGAAAAGATGAGCGGCGGTATGTACCACGGCGATGAAGGCGCTGTTTAGGAAGTGGCGGGCGAAGTCGAATTCTGCGAAGAGTCTGACATAGTTGCGCAGGTGAGGCTCTTCCGGGATCAGTGTCGGCCGCAGCTGGAAGATCTCATATTGTTCTTTGAAGGTGTTGGAGATCATCCAGACGAAGGGCGTCGCCATCGAGATCAAGATGAAGAAAAGGAAGCCGTAAGCGATGGTCCGCTGGGCGCGGCGAGTGAGCGTGTTGTCCATCGCCTCAATCATCCTTCCTGAAGGCGCCGAAGAGATACAGTTGGACAAAGGACAAGCCAAAGATGATCAGCGCCATCACCCAGCCGATGGAGGCGCCGTAGCCCAGCTTGGCATGGGTGAAGCCCATGCGGTAGAGATAGTTGGCGATGGTCAGGCTGGCTTCATTGGGTCCGCCGTTGGCCAGCAGCAGCGGCTCGGCGAAGAACTGGAAAGAGCCGATCATCGTCACCACGCCGACGAAAAGCGCGATCGGGCGCAGTTGCGGGATCGTAACGTAGCGGAATTGCGCCCAGGTTCCGGCGCCGTCCACCTGCGCCGCTTCATACAGATCGGGCGGGATGCTTTGCAAGCCGGTGAGAAAATACAAGACGTTGATGCCGGCGTAGCGCCAGGTCGCCACCGCCAGCACAGAAATCTTGACCAATTCTTCGTCCAGCCATTTCAGCGCCGGTATGCCCAGCAGCGCCAAGCCTTGGTTGATCAGACCGAACTGGTTGTTGAAGATCATCAGGAAAATGAGGGTGGCGGCCACCGTGCTGGTGAGGATGGGCAGGAAGTAACCGATGCGGAATAGGCTCTTCAGGCGGATGAGCGTCGAGTTGATCAGCAGCGCCAGCACCAGCGCCAGCGGCAAGATGAACAGAAAAGCGCCGATGGCGTAGTACACGGTATTCCACAGCGACTTGAGGAAGACCGGGTCGCCGGCCAGGTAGGTGTAATTGCCCAAGCCGACGTGCCGCATGGCGCCGGTACCGGGCCAGCGGTGCAAACTGAGATAGAGAGCGTAGATCAGCGGACCAACTGAGAAAACAATGAAGAGAATGTAGAAGGGCGAGATGAAGACATAGGGCACGACCTTGCGCTGCGAGCGGCTCCACCAAGCGCGCAAGCCGCGGTCTTCGTCAGTATTGCTGGTTCCACCGCCGATTGACAAGGACGCCACGTCTTGCTAACTCACTAACAATCTGTAGGGGCGACCTATCAGGTCGCCCGAAACATCAGATCCATGACAGGCGGGCGACATAATATGTCGCCCCTACGTCTTCACATATGTGATATGCGCTTGGCTCTAACCGAAATCAATCTGACGCCGCAGTTCGTCGGCAGCGTCCTTCAAGGCTTGCTCGGCGGTCTTCTCCCCCTGGGTGGCTTCGAATACGGCATTGGCCACCAGCACGGTGGCTTCGTTGAACCAGGGACCGCGCTCCTGGAAGGGCACTTCCGGCGCCAGCTCAAGGAAGAGCTCGCCAACTGGCTGATTGTCGAAGTAGGGATCGGGCGCCAGCAGCGCTTCGTTATCCAGATGTGAGAGCACCGGCGGCAACAGGTTGTTCACGTGATATTCGAGGATTTTGTTGTCCTCGTCGAACATGGCGAATTCGATGAAAGCCCAGGCTTCTTCCGGATGTTCGCTCTGCGTGGTGATCGAATACGCGGTGCCGCCGTGCGTGCTGGTGCGGGCGCCGCCCTCCTCAAAGGCGGGAATGGGCGCCGCGCGCCATAGACCGGCGCCGTCAGCCAACTCATTCTTCAAGGTGCCGGCGTACCAGTCAGCGCCGATTGCGGCTGCTATCTTGCCTTCGGCCATTAAGCCCATGGTGGCGTAGAAATCGCCCGTGGAAATTGCGACGCCGCTTTCGAGCAAGCCGAGATACCATTCCAGGACGGCGATGTTCCCGGGCGAATCGACGATCACGTTGCCTTCGGCGTCAAAGAAGCCGGGGCTGCCCGATTGCAGCAGCAGCATATAATAATCGCCCCAACTGCGGTCGTCCAAGACGAGCGGCGAGATGCCCTGTTCCGTCAGCGGCGCGGTGGCCTCGATGAATTCATCCCAGGTGGCGATGGGCATCTCGATGCCGGCGTCAGCGAAAAGGTCATGCCGATAGTAAAGGACCACCGGGCAGAGGCAGTGATCGATGCCGTAGATGGTGCCCTGATGGGCGTACAAGGCGGTCTTGGCCATGATGTAGTCGTCCTCATAAGGCGCGATCAGGTCGTTCAGCGCTACCAGACCCGGCTCGCCTTTCATGAAGCGGCTGATGACGCCTTGCTCAACATCGACGATATCGGGCGCGCCGACGCCGGCGACAAAGGCGCCCTGCAAGTTGTCGTAAAGCTGCACGTAGGGCATCTCTTCGACCACGATGGTGACATGGGGCGCGATTTCCTTGTAGTCGGCTTCAATGCCTTTGTAGAGGTCGGTGAAGAAGGCGCCGAAGGTCCAAATCGTCAGCGTGACCTCGTCTTGCGCCGATGCGGATCCGGCGCCGACGAGCACGCCGACGAGCAAGAACAATATACCAATGCGGCGGGCGATATTCATGAGTTTACCTTTCATTAGACTATTACTTCAGAACGTTTAATTCAGGTTGATCAGCGAACTGCAACGCTAGTATCTATCAATAGTTGCTATAAGGATCTCCTTCCCACAGGGGTCCCCACTGCTCCCAGGTGCCCACCGACGCCGGATCGGCTTCGCTGCGGGCGATGAAGCCTCTTTCGCGGCCGCCGTTTTTTTCGGTATTGTGTTCCGGGACCATGGCGTCAGCGATGGTTTGATAACGCAGGTCGATGGACCAGCGCACGGCATCGGACTTGTTGGGCAGCGCGGCATGCGGCGTCAACTGCGTGAAGCAGAGCGCGTCGCCCGCCTCCATCTCGACCGGGATGCCTTGTATCAACGCCCGCTCCTCTTTGGATATGCCGAGGAAGCCGGTCTCTTCGTCTTCGGTGCCGGCGTACCGGTCGCCGCGATGATAACCCTCGGCCACTTGAAGGCAGCTGTTTTCGGTCGTCACCCGCATCAGCGGCATCCAGATCGAAATCGTATGCACGTGGGTGTTCGAGGTGTAATACTGCGAATCTTGATGCCAGGGCGTGCGTGTCCAGCGCTGATCAGGCAGCTTCGGCCGCAGATTGAAGACGCCGTGCATGAAGACTTCGGGACTGCCCAGCAGGTCTTCGGCGACATCGGTGATGTTGGGTTCGCTCATGAATTGGAAAAGCTCCTCGCACACGGCCTGGCGGCGCGGGCTGCGATGGTACATCGGCTTGCCGGCCTCGATCCAAGCGACATTCAGCCGATGTTCCAGGTCAAGATGGGCGAAATCGTCTTCGAGCAAGCCTTGATTGACCCAGGTTCGCACCTCGCGGTCGACCCAGCCGGCGCTGACCTTGCGCCCCAACTCGATGGTGCGCGGCGGCACCACATTTTCGACTTTGAGCCAACCTTTGTCGTGGTAAAAGTTGATCTGTTCTTCTGTTAGTATTTTGGGCATGAGACTGTCCCGATTCCATCAAAGGCGCATTATCATTTAAGCGTAGCGCATTCGGCGCGACGCTGCAAATTTCGCGGCGCTACCTGGGGCTGGCCGCCATATCGGACGACGCACAGTCTTCCTTGAGCGGGCGACCAAATAAGTCTCCCCTACAAGGCCTGTCCGCTACTGGGCTAAGCCACCTCGCCAGTTACACCCCATCCCCCCAACCCCCTTCCCCAGCAAGCTAAGGAAGGGGGAGCTAATCGCAGCGGGATGCAAGGTATTTTGCGTGAGCGGTTGCTGTGCAGCGCGTGTGTCTACAAGGCTTGTTTTTTGTAGGCGGCTCGTTGCTGAGGCTGTGGGATTGCTTGCTCCGCTTTAAGACTTGACCGCGCCCACGGTCAGCCCTTGCACGAACTGCTTCTGCAAGGCGAGGAAGAGCAGCAGAATTGGCAAGGTCGAAAGCAGTGACGCCGCCATGACGACGCCGTATTCCATGCGATACAGGCTTACCATGCCCGCCATCACAACAGGCAGCGTCTGCAATTCGCGGCTGCGCAGCACGACCAGCGGCCAGACGAAATCGTTCCAGGAGCCCATGAATGCCAGCACCGCCAGCACTGCCAGCGCGGGCCGCACCAGGGGCAGGGCGATCTGCCAATAAATGCGGAACTCCGAAGCGCCGTCGATGCGGGCGGAATCGAGCAGCTCGCCCGGCACCGCTTCCATACTCTGCTTCATGAAGAAGATGCCGAATGCGGCGGCCACGCCCGGGATGATAACGCCGGCGTAGCTGTTGACCAGACCCAGGCGGATCACCAGAACGAAGAGCGGGATGAATATCGTATAGAGCGGCACCATCATCGAGCCGAGCAGCACCAGGAAGAGGAAATTCTTAAGCGGGAAATTGTATTTGGCGAAGGCGAAACCGGCCAATGATGCCAGAAAGAGATGAGAGAAGGTATGAACCACGGCGATGAAGGCGCTGTTGAGAAAATGCTTGTGGAAGTCGAAGTCGACGAAAAGGCTGACGTAGTTGCGCAGGTGCGGCTCGTCGGGGATCAGCGTCGGCCGCCGTTCAAAGATCTCGGACTGATCCTTGATTGTATTGGAGATCATCCAGACGAAGGGCGTCGCCATCGCGATCAGGATGAAGAAGAGGAAGCCATAGGCGATTGTGCGTTGGGCGCGGCGGCTGAGCGTTTCGTCCATCGCCTCAGTCTTCCTTCCTGAAGGCGCCGAATAGATAGAGCTGGATGAAGGACAAGCCGAAGATGATCAGCGCCAGCACCCAGCCGATGGCCGAGCCGTAGCCTAGCTTGGCGTTGGTGAAGCCCATGCGGTAGAGGTAGTTGGCGATGGTCAGGCTGGCGTCATTGGGTCCGCCGTTGGCCAGCAGCATCGGCTCGGCGAAGAGCTGAAAGGAGCCAATCATCGTCACCACGCCCACGAAGAGCGCAATCGGCCGCAACTGCGGGAGGGTGATGTAGCGGAATTGCGCCCAGGTGCCGGCTCCGTCCACCTGCGCCGCTTCGTAGAGCTCGGGCGGGATGCTCTGCAAACCGGTGAGGAAATACAAGACATTGATGCCGGTATAGCGCCAGGTCACCACCGCCAACACCGATATCTTGACCAGCTCTTCGTCGAGCCACTTCAGCGCCGGGATGCCCAGCGACGCCAAGCCCTGGTTAATCAAGCCGAATTCATTGTTGAAGATGAGCAGGAACATGATGGTGGCGGCCACCGTGCTGGTCAGAATCGGCAGGAAATAGCCGATGCGGAAAAGGCTCTTGATACGAATCAGCGTCGAGTTGATCAGCAGCGCCAGCACGAGCGCCAGCGGCAAGATGAAGAGAAACGCGCCGACGGCGTAATAGACCGTGTTCCACAGCGACTTGAGGAAGACCGGGTCGCCCGCCAGGTAGGTATAGTTGCCCAAGCCGACATGCCGCATGGGACCGGTGCCGGGCCAGCGATGCAGGCTGAGATAAAGCGCGTAGACAAGCGGACCCACCGAAAAGACGATGAAGAGGATGTAGAAAGGCGAGATGAAGGCATAAGGCACGACCTTGCGCTCGGAACGGCTCCACCAAGCGCGCAAGCCGCGGTCTTCCACGATTGAGGCGTTGCTCATGAATTGGCCCCTCATCCCGCCATGACCACTGTAGGGGCGACCGGCGGGCGGTGTCGGCGGTCAGTGTCTACGCGACCTACGTGCCCTATCAGTCGCCCAAAACTTAAGAACCATGACAGGCGGGCGACATAATATGTCGCCCCTACGTCTTCACATTTGTGATTTGCTCTTGGCTCTATCCGAAATCGATCGCGCGGCGCAATTCTTCAGCCGCGTCTTTCAGCGCCTGCTCGGCAGTTTTCTCGCCCGTGGCCGCCTGGAATATGGCGTTGCCGACCAGTGTGCTGGCTTCATCGAACCAGGGTCCGCGCACTTGATGCGGCACTTCCGGCGCCAATTCCAAAAAGAGCTCGCCCAGCGACTGGTTGTCGAAGTAGGGGTCGGGACCGAGCAGCGCTTCGTTATCCAGATGCGAGAGCACCGGCGGCAGCAGGTTGTTCACTTCAAATTCGAAGATTTTGTTGTCTTCGTCGAACATGGCGAATTCAATGAAAGCCCAAGCCTCGTCCTTGTGCTCGCTTTGCGCTGTGATCGAGTAGGCGGTGCCGCCGTGTGTGCTGGTGCGGCCGCCGCCCTCCTCAAAAGCGGGCAGGGGCGCCGCGCGCCAAAGTCCCTCGGTATCGGCGACATTATTCTTGATGAAGCCGCCGTACCAATCGGCGCCAGCCCTGGCCGCAATCTTACCCTCCGCCATCAAGCCGTATGTGCTTTGCGAATCGCCCGGGGCAATCGCAACGCCGCTCTCGAGTAAGCCCAGATACCATTCCAGGAGAGCGATAGTCTCAGGGCTGTCCACGATGACATTGCCCTCCGCGTCAAAGAAGCCAGGGCTGCCAGATTGCAGCAGCAGGATGTAGAAATCGCCCCAGCTGCGGTCGGACAAGGTAAGGGCCGCGATGCCCTGTTCGGTCAGCGCCGCCGTCGCCTCAATGTATTCGTCCCAGGTGGCGATGGGCATTTCAATGCCGGCATCGGCGAAGATGTCGTGGCGATAATAAAGCACGACCGGGCAGAGGCAGTGATCAATGCCGTAAATCGTACCCTGATGGGCGTACAAGCCGGTCTTGGCCATGATGTAGTCGTCCTCGTAAGGCGCGATCAAATCGTTCAGCGGCACCAGACCGGGCTCGCCTTTCAGGAAGCGGCTGATGACGCCTTGCTCCACATCAACGATATCGGGCGCGCCGACGCCGGCGACAATAGCGCCCTGCAAGTTGTCGTAGAGCTGCCCGTAGGGGATCTCTTCGACCACGATGCTGACATGAGGCGCGATTTCTTTATAGTCGGCTTCAATGCCTTCGTAGAAATCCGTGAAGAAGGAGCCGAAGGTCCAGATCGTCAGGGTGACGTCGTCTTGCGCCGAGGCCGCCCCGGCGCCGAATAGCATGCTCAGAAGCACCAAGATAGTGGCAAATGCACTGATATTCCGTTTCATGATTCTTTTTCCTCCCAAAGGTAGTTAATGATTTTCCGGCAGGCGATCTTTGCGGAAGTCAGCATATTACTACGGAATCCGCCGCTTATAGCTCCCCCTCTCCCCTTGTGGGAGAGGGGGCTGGGGGGTGAGGGGTAGAAATGCGACTATACACTACCGGAAACGCCATACATGGTCTCATCAATAGGCGCTATAAGGATCTCCTTCCCACTGGCTTTCCCAGCTTTCCCAGGTGGCCACCGACGCGGGATCGGCTTCGCTGCGGGCGATGAAGCCTTTGTCGCGGCCGCCGATTTCGACA
>WTGC01000240.1 GCA_011523705.1 Chloroflexota bacterium
CCAGCGGCGGACCGGCGAGCGGCAGCATGATGCGCCAGTAGATCTGCAGGAAGCCAGCGCCGTCTATTTTCGCCGCGTCTTCCAGTTCATCAGGGATCGTCTCAAAGAATTGCTTCAGCAGGAAGACGCCGAAGACGCTGGTGGCGTAGGGGATAATCAGCGCGCCCAGATTGTTGTACAAACCCAAGCCGCGGATGATGATAAAGACCGGGATCAAAGTAACGTGCTGCGGCACCATCATGGAAGCGAGGAAAAGGATGAAGATGATGCGCCTGCCTGGGAAGCGCAGCCGGGCGAAGGCGTAGCCGCCCATGCTGCAGGTGATCAATTGCGCAATCGTCACGCAAGCGGTGACGAAGACGCTGTTGAGAAAAAATCTTAGAAAGTCGACGCGCTCAAAGACGCCGTGATAATTGTCGAGACGGAATGCGCTGGGGATAACCGGCGGCGGCAACTTGAAGAACTCGTGAGGCTGGCCAAATGAGAAGGAAACCGCCCAAACCAGCGGGGCGAACATAATCAGCGATCCGAGGACCAACGGAAGCGCAAGCGCGAAATTCGCCAGCCAGGCGCTCCAATTGTGCCTCAACTTGTCTCGAAACGCTGGCTCGCGGTACGAGAGCGCCACGCTGGTCATTATCAGCCCTTGCGAATCTTTAACGGTAGAAGACCCAGCGGTCGCCCAGCCGGATCTGCGTCACGGTCAGCGTCAAGATGATGAAGAAAAGCACGACCGCCATGCTGGCGGCATAGCCCATATTGAAGCTGCCGAAAGCCTCGCGGTAAAGAAGCATGACGACGGTTCTGGTGGCGTCGCCCGGACCGCCGTTCGTCAAGACGTACATCGACTCGAAGACCTGGAATGCGCCGATCAATGCGATGATCAGCGAAAAGAAGAGCGATGGCGTCAGCAATGGGATTGTGATGCGCGTGAGCCGCACGCGGCGCCCTGCGCCGTCCACCAGCGCTGCTTCATAAAGCTCGCTTGGGATCGCTTGCAAGCCGGCCAGGAATATCAGCGTGAAGAAGCCGACATGCTTCCAGACATCTATCAAGACAATGGATCGAAAAGCCCAGGCCGACGAGGACAGCCACGGTATCCGGTTAATCCCCAGCCGCGACAGATAATAGTTGACCACGCCGGTGCTCTCTTGCAAGAGAAAGCCAAACATCAAGGCGACAACGACCGTCGAGATGACGAAGGGGATGAAATAGGCGGTGCGCAGGAAGGCTCTCAACCAGTTCCACTTGATGCTGTTGATGCCGATGGCGATGAACATGCCAAGACCAACGTTGCCGGCGGTGGCAAAGAAGGCGAAGAGCGCCGTGTTCTTCAAGGTGGTCAGGAAGAGTTTGTCCTGCGCAAGCTCAGTGAAGTTTTCCAGCCCAACATAATCGGGATCGGAAAAGAAATCCCAATCAAAGAGGGACATGCCCAAGCCTGAAATCGTCGGGACGAGAAAGAAAACCAGAAAACTCAACAGCGTCGGCAGAATGAAGAAATAGCCGGCGATTGCTTCCCGTGCCCGTGGGCTGTTGACCCGGTTCCAGCTAGCGGTGGCTTGGCGCGCTAAAATGGCAGCCTCCTGCATTTACGGCGACTGCGCGCTCATTTGTGTTCGGCAACAGATGCCCGGTCAAGCAACGCGGCATTTTGCACGCTATCGATGAACCTGACCGGGGCGGTGATGAGGCGGCCTGAAATCAACTCCGTGCCGCCTCGCGCTTGACCCGCTAGTTATCGGCGATGACCGCTTCCATATCAGCCTGGATGTTGGCGGCGGCCTCTTCGACGCTCATCTCGTTCGCCCAGACCTGCGACATATAACGATCGTGTATTTCCGCCAATTCGGCGAAATAGGGCGCGTTGATGACAGTGCGACCGTTGTCCAGTACTTCATAAAATCGCATGTAACTGGCTGGGCTCGCCGCGACCAAAACCGGATCGCTCGCCAGCGATTGCCGCGCCGGGGCGCTCGCCGAAGCGAACTCGCCGGAGAGCAGCTTGGACATGACTTCAGTGCTCACCAGATGCTTGACCATCTCCCAAGCCAGGTCCGGGTGTTGGCTGTCTTTGGTGATGCCATAGCCGTCCGTGCCCCATTGCGAGCCGGGGGCGCCTTCGCCCGATTTGGTGGGGAAGAAGACGACATCGTAGTCATCGGCGGACATGCCGGCCGGGATCAAGCGCTGGCGCCCGGCGGGCGAGTCGATCATCATGCCCAGCGTGCCGGCGACAAAGGCTTCGCGGAAGTTGAAGGACCCGCTGGGACCGACGCCATGCTCCCAGATCAAATCGCGCGCGAATTGCAGCGCCTCGATAGACTCCGGGCGGCTATACCAAGGCTCGGTGAAGTCTTCGTTGAGGAAGAAGGAACCGTTGGAGACCAGCCAGGGACCAAGGTGCCAGAGCCAGGCATTGTGGTGAAAGCCCCAGATATCGTTATTGCCATCGCCGTCGGTATCCTGCGTGATGGTTGTGGCGTATTCCAGGAAATCATCCCAGGTCCAGTCCGGCGGCGGCTCGGGCAAGCCGGCGGCTTCCAGGACCGCTTTGTTGTAATAGATCAGCGTGGTGTTCCAGGCGAAGGGAAGCAGATACTGCTGGTCGTTCCAGCGCAGCCCCTCGAGCAGCTTGGGATTGGCATCGTCCAGGAATTCCTGTATGTCGGGGTCGCTCTCGAGGAAGGAATCCAGCTCCCGCAGGACGCCGCGTTCAGCCATCAAGGGAACAGCTTCAATCGCGTTCCAGATGACATCGACCTGCTCGCCGCCCAGCATGGTGGTGACGATTTTCTGTGTGTAATCGCCCCAACTATCCAATGGGACCGGAATGTAGTTGATCGTGACATTGGGATGCGCCTCGAGGAAACCTTCGAAGTAGGCTTCCCATTTTTCTTGCGGCGCGAAAGAGCCGTAGACGAAGCCCAGGGTCACTTCATCCTGCGCTGGCGTAACGGCAATAGCGCTGCAAAGGAGAGCTAGAATGACGATCGGAAATATGATATGCCTTTTGCTTTTCATCGTTTACCTCGCTTAGAAACCAAGTATCGGGCCTGAAGTGTGGCAGCCTTGTCAAATCGATAGGGAGTTCCTTCAAGCTATCTCCTTCCTCCAGATTCGCGACAGAAAACTGTCGGCGGGCGTCCGATTCTGTCACCAAGATTGCCGCCCGCGCCTGAGTAAGATAGTAGCGAACTTGCGCGCCTGCGGCAAGCAAATCGGGTATGCCAGAAGTTGCTGACGCAAGACGCTGACTGAAAAAGGCGACGCGGTTGCTGGCGGCGGGCTCCTGTCATTTGCGTTTTGTTGACGGTGGCAAACGGACCCGTTACCATTTCCACCTATCTTGAATGTCGCCCGGTATTTGCTCTATTCCTACATGCGAGAAGGAGACAATTGGTGAAGAAAAGCGCATGCGCCTTGATGGCAACCGCGATGCTTCTCTGCGCTTTAGCGGCAGGGAGCGCGAGCGACATCGACAATTGCTGTTTCGTCGACCGGCAATGCCAAAGCGATCAGGAATGGGTCGACGGCTATTGGGCTTTCCAGCATAATCAATGCCCGGCACCCGCGCAATCGGGCACGACCGGCGGCGCCCCCGCTCAAATTGACAACTGCTGTTTCGTCGACCGGCAATGCCAGACTGACCAAGACTGGACGGATGGCTATTGGGCATTCCAGAATGCCCAATGCGCAGCGCCGGCGGGTTCAGGGGCGCCAACGTTATCACAGCCCAGCAGCGGCGCCCCAGCTCGAATTGACAACTGCTGTTTCGTCGACCGGCAGTGCAATACGGATCAGGACTGGACAGACGGTTATCAGGCATTCCAAAACTATCAGTGTGCTGCGCCCGGGCAATCAGCGCTGAGTGTCGATCAGGCGGACAACATTCGCCGGGCTTTGAGACTAGATGGCTCAGCAAGATTCATTGCCCGGGTGAACGCCGGTCTGGACTTGCTCAAAGCCCGAGCGCCGCACTGGTATATCTATTCCGTAACCGGCTACGACTGGATCTTCGAGCGTGCGGAAGGAGTTATTGTCCGAAGCCCTCCGGAAGTAGTGGTTTGGATTTTCGGGCCGGAATTTCCCTTTTCCGGAGACTTAATCTGGTTTGCCACTATCCTTGTCCATGAAGCTTGCCATATGCATCAACACCGGGCCGGGCTGGCGTCGGGTGCCGGGCGGGGGTGGAAATCAGGGCTGGTGGGCGAAAGGGAGTGCCTGACACTGCAGATTGAAGCCTTGGAAGATTTAAGACCGGGCGATCCTACACTGCCCGGGTTGCGGCATTTACTGGCAAACATTGACAAATGCGAATACCAATGGTGGCACCGCGGCGAAGAAGCGTGCGACTAGCGCCGCCACCGTCGAAGGTCATTTGCCAATAGAAAGATTCTTGCCCATGAAAACCAGAGTCTCCTTCATTTTGCATACTCTCTGCTTGCTTGGGTTGCCTTCGTTAACCCTCTTCTGTTGACAACGCTTTGCGGCCCCCGTTCAGAGTCGCTGCATGACGCTTTGCCCGGCTGTAGGCGAGCGCTTCTTCGTCCGCTCATCTTGGCTCAATCCACCGGTCTTCTCCGAAATTGCGCCTTTGTTGACGGCGGCAAACGGTCGCGTTAGTATTCCTTCTGAATATAGTTCGTGTACAGTTGGCGCATTGATACGCACTTGTAAACCGGAGGCCGTCAATGCAGGCAAGGGCATTCGTTTTGATGACAAGCGCGATTCTTCTCTGCGTCGCGGCGTTGGCGGGCACCGCGAGCGGCATCGACAATTGCTGTTTCGTTGACCGCCAATGCACGACCGATCGGGAATGGATCGACGGCTACCACGCTTATCATCACAATCAATGCCAAGCGCCCGCGCAATCGCAACCCACCGGCGGTGCTCCCGCTCAAATTGACAACTGCTGTTTCGTCGACCGCCAATGCCACAGCGACCAGGACTGGATCAGCGGCTATTGGGCATTCCAGAACAATCAATGTAACGCGCCCGCGCAATCGCCTGCGCCAACGTCATCGCAGCCGGCCGGCGGCGCTCCTGCTCAAATTGACAACTGCTGTTACGTCGATCGGCAATGCAATACCGACCTGGATTGGCGAATCGGCTGGCACGCCTATCGGACCAATCAGTGCGGGGCGGCTGGGCAGGCGCAGGCGACATCTTCATCCCAGCCCGGCAGTGGCGTTATCCTCCGGACCGCCACCGGGATTGTTTACGGGCGCGCCAGCGGTCATAACATCTTGCCCTCCACCGGTCGTAACAACCTGCCCGGGCTCGGGCAAATCTTTTCTTATGACAATTGCTGTCAACTCCATTGGCAATGCAACAGCGACCAGGATTGGGCGGCCGGCTATCGCGCATTCCAGAATGATGGTCGATGCGCGCTTCCAGGGCTGATTAGCATCGTGGGCGATCCGGACTTCGTCGACTTTTACGTGCAAAGGCTTGACCAGCTGCGGACCAGGCTGCCGCACCGCTATAACTACGTGCTCGCCGGCTTAGACAAGATCGAAACGAATTGGATGAACTTAGCGGATAACGTACTCTACAGGTGGCGCACATTCGTTGACAATTGGAACGGACGACCGGACGCCACGTGGGACTCGCGCATGTCCGCGGTACTTGTTCACGAAGCCTGCCACGTCCATCGACATGATGCCGGGTATGGGTTCTATTCAGCTAGTAGACCTTGTGATCGTGAAGACAGCATCCGAGAGGAACTCATCTGCCGGGAGATGGAGTTGGCGGTCGTGACCGAACTCGGCGCTGAGCCCCATGTGCTTGACTGGACACGTGATATGGTCGCCAGAACCCGCGCAAGTTTACAGGATCCGAATGACCGAGGCTATTGCCCAGGATGAAGGTGCTATCGCCGACGCAAGGCCTTTGAATGCGTCCGCGGCCAGGTCGCCCGCCCGCGCATCCTGGCTTATGTCAACCCGATCCCGCTGACAGGTTTGGTGCTCGCGTCCGCGCTCGATTGAGATCGCGCTGATAATGGGATGGCGGGCCCGCCTCTGCCGCCCAGTGGAAGCGCCCGGGCGCTGGCGCTTTGGTCATAGCTTCGGATGCCTTCGCGATGTTTCATTACTATGCGCATCCTCTGCCCCATCCAGATCTGCCGTATGGCGCCTTGCCGGGCTGCTCCCGGTCGCTTGCTCCTCCGCTCATGTTGGCTCATTCAACCAGACTTCTCCGAAATTGCGCCTTTGTTGACGGCGGCAATCTGACGCGTTACTATCACGAAGGCATTGGCATTCCGCTGAGGCTGGGCGCTCCCAACTGGGCGGCGTGCATGTTCCGTTTCAAGAGTAGAAAGGCGGCAGCTATAGAAGAATTGAGACAGAAGCAAATCGAAAGCTCAATAAGAATTGCAATTACAGGAGTTAATGCAATGAGAACTATCAAAGCGATGTTGTTCGTGCTCGTTATCGCCGCGCTATTTCTGCCGCTCGTTTCGGCGCAGGATTCAATCCCGCTGACCGATCCGGAGACGGGCGCGCGCCCCTGGGAAGGCAAGGAGCTGCGCATCCTCAACACCGAAGTCGTGCCCATCCTGGCTTATCAGCACGAGATTCTGGACCCGCTCTACGAAGAAGCTTCGGG
The DNA here is from genome assembly GCA_011523705.1 of Chloroflexota bacterium. Lineage (GTDB taxonomy): Bacteria > Chloroflexota > Anaerolineae > Aggregatilineales > Phototrophicaceae > UBA6055. Next base: position 6,616 of record WTGC01000240.1, read on the forward strand.
CGTCACGCTGATTTACGAAAACGCGGCGCATAGCGATGTGCTGCCGCGCATTCAGACGACTTGCGCGGCCGGCGGCGATGACTTTGACATCATGTTTGTCGAAGATGGCTGGGCTGGCGCATTGGCGGCGCTGGGCTGCCTGGAAGAGCTGGACCGCTTCTATCTGGCGGCGCCGGGCGATTCTCATCCGGAAGACTTCACCACCCGCGCCTTCGGCACTGTGGCGATGGCGAAAGAAAAATGGGTCGGCATACCGACGCTGGTCGCTGTCGGCATGTTCGCCTACCGCACCGATCTCTTTGAGGACCCGGACGAGCAAGCGGCTTTCATGGAGCAATACGGGCGCGAGCTGACCGTTCCGGCTACCTGGGGCGAGCTGGCGGAAGTCGGCGAATTCTTCACGCGGCCCGACGATGAGCTGTATGGCTTCAACTACCGCTATGGCACGCCGAACAATATCCTCTTCGATTACATGATTCACTTCGGCTTCTCGCGCGGCGTTGATTTCTTCGACAGCGAGTTTAATCCGCTCTTCGATACCGAGGCGGCGATTGACACGGCGATGTTCTTTGCCGGGCAAGATGTGCTCAACTTGCAGCCGCCGGGGCGCGAGTCCTTCCAATTCGGCGAGGTGATGCAGAATTTCGCCCAAGGCAAAGTGGCGATGTATGGCACGGAAAGCTGGGCGATCCCGCTCTTGCTGGATCCTGACGCATCGATTGTCGCCGCGAACACCGGCTTCGCGCCGGTGCCGGGCTGGCTGAATCCGGAAACTGGCGAGATACAGTCGGCGCTGCTCTCGGCGGGGCCGGCATATATGATCAACGCCCATATCTCCGAGGAGCAGAAGCAGATCGCCTGGGATTACTTGCAGCTGGCGCATGGCAAAGCCTTCTCGCGCATTCTGGCTGATCAGACCGGCGCCGGGCATCGCATCTCGGTGCTGACCGATCCCGATCTGGTCGCGAAGTGGCCCCATTTGACGGCGAACTACGAAGCGGCGAAAGTCGGCATCGGGCGCCCGGCTGAACCCTGGTGGCCCGAAGCGGAGAACGCCATCGGCCGCGCCTTGCAAGAGGTGGCCGCCGGCGGTGACGCGGCGACCCTGATGGTGGACGCCAACAATGATATTCGCGAAATCGTCGAAGACGCCGGCTACTATGATGAGGGGCTCACCTACGTTTCGGTGGAGCAGCGCGAAGAGTTTGTCTGCGCGAAGCTGGCCCGCGCAGACAAACTCTTCGCGCTGCTCCACCGAAACGTAGGTGAGCCC
>WTGC01000191.1 GCA_011523705.1 Chloroflexota bacterium
GGCCGGGGGTGGGGGTGAAGATTTATGCGCAAGAAACGATGGGTCCCTTGGGTATTGGTTGGGCCAGCCCTCGTCGTCGTATTTGCGACCACGGTTTATCCCTTGCTCGCGGCGCTCTACTACAGCTTTCAAAAATATGACTTGCGCAAGCCGCCTCAATTTGCCGTACAATTCGCCACCGAGTTGGGCGACCCCTTGGTTTCCATCGATTGGAGCCTGGTCTCGCTGAACAATTATGTGCGAGCATTCAGCGATTCCCGCTTCATCAACAGCTTGTATGTGACATTTTGGTTTACCGTCATTTCCGTTGCTCTGTCGGTGATCATCGGGTTGCTGATCGCGGTCGTCGTGCAGAAGAATGGGCGACTGCATTCCTTGACCAAAATCCTCTTGATTTTTCCTTTCGCGGTCAGCCCGGCGCTAAAGGGCTATAGTTGGCGCTACATGCTCAACGAGGAATACGGAATTTACGATCTGCTGATTGATGTCGTCATCGTAAAACCCATCAATGTCGTGATAGAGCTTGTCAATATATTGCCATTCGTCGATATCGCGCCCTTGAGCGAATCGATAGTTTGGCTGGCCGACAAGTTCTGGGCGCTTTTCATGCTGGCGATGAGCGAAACCTGGGGCTGGGCGCCCCTGATCGCCCTGATGTTCGTCGGCGCGCTTGGCTCCATCGACGAGCAAATCTTCGAAGCAGCGCGCATCGACGGCGCCAACAACTGGCAGATCTTCTGGAGAGTAACGCTGCCTCTGCTGCGCCCGGTTATATTGATCGTCACCATGTTGAAGACCATCTTTTCCTTGAAGATGTTCGATCAGGTTGTGACGATGACCGGCGGCGGTCCGGTGCGGGCAACACAAACCATCAATTACTACATTCATCAGGTCGGGTTCGTGCGCAACCTTGATATTGGCTATGCCTCTGCGCTCTCGTATATCCTGGTTGTGATCCTGACAGTATTCGCAGTACTGTATGTGTCCAAAGTATTGAACCGCGATTAAGCGCGCGAAAAGGCGAACAATGGCGGTACATGTCGCCGCGGAAGGCAGCAAGAATTCAACAATAGATAGCATTCGCCGGGACATGGGCCGGCTGCTGGAAACGCTTGCCCTGCTGCTGATCATCGCTTTTATCATGCTGCCGATCTATTGGCTGGCGATGACCTCCTTCAAGCCCGCGGAGAAAACGTACACCACGGACATCATTTTTCCCCCGACGCTGAAGAACTACGAAATCATCTTTTCTGATGGCACCGTGCTCGTAAATGAAGGGACCGAACGAGAACGAGGCGAAGTCGGGCGCAACATGATACCCAGCGTGGTAAACAGCGTTCTGGTTTCTTGCGCGACGGTGCTGATCGCCATACCGCTGGCGACAGTCGCCGCCTACGCCTTCAGTCGGTATAACTTCTTTGGCAATCGCGCCATGCTAATCTGGATTTTGACCACGCAGTTCATCCCGGCGATTGTGGTTGCAATTCCCTTCTTCACGCTGTTTCGTACTGTGCAGGTCTTTGGCGAACCGCTTCTGGGAACGCGCTTGGGTTTGATCATCGTTAACATGTCAATCGTGCTGCCCTACGCGATCTGGATGATCAAGGGCTTCGTCGACGCCTTGCCCGGGGAAATCGAAGAAGCCGCCTATGTCGATGGCGCCAATGACTTCCAGGTCCTCTTTTTCGTTTCCCTGCCCCTCATTCGACCTGGCATCCTGGTGGCATCGGTTTTCGCTTTTATCATGTCCTGGAACGAATTCCTCTTCGCGCTGATCATCGGGCGGGAGATGCGCACGATGCAAGTCGCCTTGATGACAACCAGCGCCATGCGCGGCGTTATGTGGGAACAGATGGCAGCAGCCGGTATGATAGTGATGGTGCCAATCTTCTTCCTGGCGATGTTCATTCGCAAGAACGTGGTCAGCGGCTTGACCATGGGCGCGGTGAAATAACTCCGCCCCGTTACAGATTGTAGGGGCGACCTATCAGGTCGCTTGCACACAGAATGGAGCAGAAAAAGCGCGCTTGCTGCAAACCAGCAAATTATTACGAGGCGGCGACTTCGGTATTTCCTTCAGTTGGCGAGGCAGCGACACGTTTTGCACTGGTTGACGCAGAATTGACTTTACTGGCGGAAGGAGGCATCTGGCCGGTTGATTTGAGATAATCAGTACGCATTTTTGCCAACTTCTCAAGCTCTTTCCGAACTCTAATCTGCTGATCAAGTATCTCCTGCGGATATTGGATACTCATTAGTATTTCCCCTACATATATTGAACGGTCAATATCTGCAATTGGATATCGTCGACTGGGCTTAAACAGTCAACAACGGTAAACATACGACGACCGTTAAGAAATATCGCATCTGCTCGCGCCTATCCAATTTATGTGGCCAACCACGAGCATGTCGTAATCAACTTACAGGTGAACAGTCCGTCACCAGTGATGAACAGCTGGCGTGGTGTTGTTAGGGCTTCTCGATGAATGGCAATACCATCAGAGAATTGATCAAAGGCAGCGATTTTGCGGTAGGCTATACGAAAGCCTCGGACTCCGCCTGCAAAGTAAAGGTGCTTTGTTGTTACGCCTAACAAGCCAATATCGACATGAACAGTTTCGATAGTCTCGACGCGCTCCCCGCGAGTACTTGATTCACGCATATATATTCCTGGACCAAGTCGAAGGCTCCCTCCACTAGAGCCACCGACATATTGTGTCCGCTTCTTGTCTTCCAAGTATGTGACATTCTGAAATACCCAAATCAAGGTTTCAGTTTTCTGTAAATTGAACGGCACACCGGTTATCATCCGGGCTTGTCGTATAGCATCGATATTGCCTGTTTGGAGCGCTGTCCACATCGAATTTCGTACTGGATCAGGCGAGACTTGTGTTGAAGGGGGACGGACATTCGTGGGCTTCGCTACCCGTTTCTGTTTACCATTGATAAACCTCTGCAACCAACTAGGCTCACGCTTAAACTGAGCGTGCGGGTCGCGCTTCTCCTTCTCGTGCATTGGGACCACCCAAGTATCAATTCATACTCATAACATGACAGCTCGTTAGGTGTAAGCGTACCGCCGCGATAAAGCAATCATCTCCATAAATAGGGGATTGTTGAGATATTTGTTAAAGGGAAGGACTTGACTAAAGTCTTAGCCCAGATCCATTTGCCACGGTTAATTGAGATTCCCGTTAGTCAGTGTAAATGTTATGTATGCGGGATAAATCAGGTCATTATTCCACCCCCGCCAGCCAGCTCTCCGGAATCGCCACGGGACCCTCCTGCCCGGTCACCGCCGCATACCAGCGCAGCATGTTCACCGCCCGCTCCGTCATCGTCATCGCCTGCGCGCCCAACCGCGCGTCAATCAAGACGCCTCCCCGCCCGCCCGCGAGCTTCAACCTCAAACGCCGCTTGCCTCCAATCGACAATCCGCGCCTCGCCTGAATCCGCAGATCGACCGTGCTGGAATGCGCAACCGGCAAATGCCAAACATCACCCGCGCTGACTTCCCGCTCAATGACGTCACCGCTGTCGCGCCTTGCCCTTACCTTGAGCGCGCTTGTCCCGGCAGTCGCCCGCCCCGATACCCGCAGCAAACTGCCGACGCTCTCCAACACATTCCCACTCGCCAGCTGCACAACCGCCGTCGGCTCAACCGAAGCCAATGCGCCCAGCGCCGCCAGCGCGCCATGCGGATCGGATTTCACTTGCACGACGCCTTCGAGTACGAGCGCGTCAGCCAGCAGCATCATATCGAGCGCGCCCTGCCTACTGCCCTTGAAAATCCCGCCCGCTACAATGACCAGGCTCACTCGTCTTCGATCCAATTGACTCAACTCGCTCGCCATCATGCGGACGACAGCGCGCAGCAGCGCGTACTCGATGTAGCGATCTCGCATATCCAGCGGAACGCTCGCCGGGCGCATGCCTTTCTTCAACGCATACTGCGCCAGCTCACCCTTTCGCGGATGAAACGGCAGCCAGCGCCCGATTTCCTCTTCACCAATCAACTCCAGCGCCGCGGCCGCGCTGTGGCCGACGCCAACATCGTTGCGTATGACGGACTGAACCGAGCCCCTCCGCCCCAGCGACAGCATCGTTCGCGCGCTGCCGACGTCTATCGTCAGTACGTCCTCGTCCCGCAATCGCGAGAAGAAGGCGGTCATCGTCTCGATCGGGCGCGCCGTCGGCACGATGCCGGAATCAGAGGCCAGCGCGACCCGCTGGAAGCCTCTGTTACGCCGCTTGACGCTGTCAAAATAGCGCCCCAGCGCCGATTGCGCGGGCTCCAGCGCTTCTCGGCCCTGCTGCTGGATATTGGGCGCTATCAAGACTTCCACCTGCTGGCTCAACATCTCGCGGGCGGACGTTGCGAGGCTGCTGTTGCCCGCGTACAAAACGGCAGGTTTGCTGCCCGGCGGCGTCAGCGATACCGCTTCACGCACCAAGGTGAGCATCTCCAGCAGCACAGTTCTCGCCCCGCCGTCGGCGCCACCCGTGATGACAATGATCTGCGGCCGACTATGGATGATTCGATTCAGTCGCCCGCGCGCGCTCAAGCCGTCTTCGAGATGCGCCGCGGCGACCGCATCAATGTAGTACGGGGCGATGGCTCTCTGCGCCGCAGCGATGCTGACCTGAGGATACAGCCCGACCAAGACCGCGCGCAGCGAAGGTCCGGCGCTGGTCGTCGTCAGGAAATAATCCACGCCGACCCGATCAACTTGCTCGGGTGAAATGATGACGCCGCCCTGATCGAAGAATCGACGCCCGGTCGCCTCGCTCATCTCTTTCAGAATCGCCGCCAGGCCAACCTGCGCGTCATCGGTCGGCGAGTCAATCGTGGTGCGTCCCGATCCACTCGCGACTAGTTGATACCGGCCATCGACCTTGTCAAACAGCAGCGCGCGCGTATTCACGCTGCCGAAATCCGCCGCCAAAATAGAATGAACGCGCGGCTCGCTCATGCGGCGCCAAATTGAAACAGAAAGCTGACGCGCTCGCTGAGGATCGTCAGGCTGGTCAACATGGTCGAGGCGTAGATGGCGGCCAAAGCCGTTACGATGAATGCCTTGCCAATACCGCGGAATCCACGGCCGAGCCGGCTCTGACCCGCAGCGCTATCCGCCCGAGCCTGATAATGAAAGTAGAACAAAGCGGTCATCGTGCCGACAAATATGATCAGCATATCCACCAAGCCGGCGAAGTCTGCGCTGAGGTCTTCGGGGATCGTAACGGTCGCATGCAGCAGCGGAAACAGCGTGCCGCTCAGCGCGCCGACCACCGCCACCGAGGCGCCAACGACGATCACCACCGCATAGACGCTATTGGTCAGCCAGGTCAAGGAATGAATCGGCTTAAGCAGCAGCAGTAATCCAAACAGTAATGCCGTGAAGAAAATAATGACATCAGCCGAGTTCCCCAGCGTAGTCCAGCTCGTCTCCGTATTTTGAATATCTTGTAGATACGGCAGGATCAGCCCCTCATAGCTGACGACCAGCGTGAATGCAGCTGTCATGCCGACGAAGATGTAGACGGCGCTGCGATACAAAACCCGGATCAGCGGCAGATCCCCCAGCAGATAACTGAAGACCATAAGGGTCAGAACGAAGCTGACGAGCGCAATCGCGTTCTCGGTCATTTCTCCCGCCGCATCACCCGCTGTCCGCCGCTCGCCGCCGACGGAACGCCCCAAGGGCATAATAGACATTGCCAACGGCGATCATCAAAACAGCCGCCAGCGTCCCGAAGGTCATCGCTTCCAGGCGCGGGACCTCCTGCGAACGATCCCGCAGCAGAACATATTCCGGAATATCGCCGCTTGTTGGCGGATTGACCTGGTAATAGCGCGGACGATTCTTGCCCAGGCTCACATCAAATGCCCGCCATAGAAAAACGCGTTCGTCCGGAATTCGCGCCGACGCGCTCGACTGAGCGGCCTGGAACGCCGCCATAGTCACCACTTTCACCTCCACCAGAAACTCGGCGATCCAGCCTTTCAAACCATTCGACAGCGCGATCTGGTACCAGCTTCCGTCGGCGTTGGCGCCGCTGAGTGCAAACATATCGCCCGCCAGCGCCAATTGCAGAATGTCATCGGCCCTGCTCGGACCGCGCCGAATCCGCACTTGCTGCGGCGAGATGACTTCGACAACGCGTATGTTCTCCAGCGTAGCCGTCGCGGCCGGCGGGACGGTCGCTGTCGGGGGCGATGTAATGCTTGGCCGCGGCGTCGTCGTCGCCAGCGATCGGGCGGTCGGGCTTGGCAGGGCTGTCGGGTTCGGCGTTTGAGTGGGTGGCGGCAGTTCAGTGGCGAGCGCGCGCTCCACTTGCGCGTCCGTCACGCTCGGCTGCTCGTCTTGCGCGGCTGGCTCAACGGCTGGTTCTACTTCGGGCTCAAATGCCCCGGGCAGCAAGGGGCCAAAGTTGAGTTGCAGCTTCTCGCCGTAGGTGTAGGCATCACGGTAGCCGATTACCAAGCCCACGATCTGCTCCATGCTGTCGGCATAGACTTGCGCCAGGGGCGCCGCCGCATAGCCACTGGCCGCCAACAGACGCGTATTGCCCGCCTCCGACACCACCTGCTCAGCCCAGTTGCGCATGTCTTCGGCGCGCTCGGCAATCAACGCGATTGCCGCCATCTCTTCCAGCGAGTCAAATGCTAATCCAGTCAACTCGCCCTTATGCGATACACGTGCGACATCCGCGAAGTTTTCGCTCAGTTCGCGCAATCCCAAGGCGCCGCCAGGCAAGTAGCGCAAGATAAAATAATCCCGTCCGCGCTGCAGTTCGTTGTCGCTGGCTGCGACCGAGCGATTAATCGCGCGGATGATGTTCTGCGCATGCACGACCGCAATCGGATTGCTGCTGACGATCAGCGGCTTGGCGCGCTGCGCGACGATATGGCGAAGGAAAAGATCCGCGATGGCATCCAGCTCGCCGGCCGCCGCCGGTCCATATTCGAGCGCCAACAATACATAATCATCAGCCGTCAAATTATCCAGCAGGTCGTAAACGGTCGTCGCCCCTGGTCTGTCCTGGCCAAACTCTGAGGGCGGCAGGCGCCCCTCGGAGAAGTCTGAGGAGACAAATGGCAGAGAAACCATCAGACACAATACGGCGCTGCCAAGCACCCGCGGGACCGCGCTCAGCGAAAACAGCGCCCCTCCCGGCAGGAATCGGCGTCCGCCCGTCTCCTCGGCTTGGCGCGCGCCGCCGACGATGTCTTTCAGCAATTCAACTTGCTGCTCCTGCGCCTTGGAAAGCGCCGCCGCGCTGATCACGCCGCCCGGCTTGTGCAAGATCTCGGGACTCACCAAGACCTCATCCACGTCGTATAGCGCCTGCCCCGATGCCGCCTCGGATTGCGCACCGGCAGCCGACCGCTCGCGCAAAAAACGAAGACGATCGTCCAATTCTTCCAACGGGCGTTCGTCCTGCAATCCCAATAAATCGGGCGCCGCCGGCGCATCAATCGTGGAATCGGCTCGCCGCCCCCGCGGAAGCGACAAGCGCGGCAAGCGGGGAATTTTCGGCAAACGCGGCAAACCTGGCAGACGGAGCCGACCGGGCAAACGCAGTCGGCCGCGCAGCCGCGGCAATCCGGGCGCGCGCGGCAGCAAACGGCGAAGACCACGGCGCGGGCTTGGCGACGGGGCGCTCTCTTCCGGCTCCGCGTAATCCAGCCAGTTGAATTCTTCGCTCATACTTAGAAATTCCTAGCAAGCAATGAGACTACCTGCCGCAGGTACAACGCCTTCAAAATCATCGAAGGTCCGTAGACAGACTCGCGATAATGCCGCCCACGCAAAAATCTACTGCGTCCCTCCATATTCAACTCCCCCTCCTTGACCCGTCGGGGAG
>WTGC01000139.1 GCA_011523705.1 Chloroflexota bacterium
GGGTTGGCCGCCCGCATGGTAAACAGGCCTTCAATGCCAAGCGCCTAGTTGCGCCGGTCGCCTCCGCGACGGTCGCCGCCTCGCCCGCCATCACGCCGATAGCCGCCATCGCGCCGCCCACCGCGACGGTCGCCTCCGCCACGGCGCGGTCCGCCACGGCTGCCGGCGGCGTCACGCCGTTTCGCTTCTTCGACATCCCAGCCTTCGAGCACGGCTTGCCTGCTTAGTCGCACGCGGCCTGTGCCATCGATATTAATGACCATGACCATAATCTCGTCGCCGACGCTGACCTCTTCTTCGACGCTCTTGACGTGGTAATCTGCCAGCTGAGACACATGCACCATGCCTTCGGTGCCGGGCAGGAACTCGACAAAAGCGCCGTAATTCTCGACTCGCTTGACCGTGCCGGTATAGATGGTTCCCACTTCCGGTTCCTCGACCATCGCTCTGATCTTCTCGAGCGCCCGATCTACTTCGGCGCCGGATTCGCCGGCGACATAAACCAAGCCGTCTTCCTGAATATCGACCTTGACCTGGTGTTCGTCTTGCAGGGCACGCACGTTCTTGCCGCCGGGACCGATGACGGCGCCGATCTTGTCGACCGCGATCTTGAGCGATTCCATCCGCGGCGCGAAGTCGCTCATGCCGTCGCGCGGCGCGGCGATGGTGGATGTCATCACATCGAGGATTTGCAGGCGGGCGTCTTTCGCCTGGGCGAGCGCCTGGCGCATGACATCGCGCGTCACGCCGGATATCTTGATATCCATTTGCAGGGCGGTGATGCCAGCGACCGTGCCCGCCACCTTGAAATCCATGTCGCCGAGATGGTCTTCCATCCCCTGGATATCGGTCAATACGGCGACTTGGTCACCTTCTTTGATCAAACCCATTGCGATGCCGCCGACGGGATTCTTAATCGGGACACCGGCATCCATCAGCGCGAGCGTGCTGCCGCAGACGCTGGCCATCGAGGTGCTGCCATTGGAGCTCATCACTTCGCTGACGAGGCGCAGCACATAGGGGAACTCCTCTTCGGAAGGGATCATGGACAGGAGCGCTTTTTCCGCCAGGGCGCCGTGACCGACTTCGCGCCGGCGCGGCCCGCGCATGGGATAAGTCTCGCCAGTGCTGTATGGCGGGAAGTTGTAGTGATGCATGTAGCGTTTGTCGTCTTCGGGGCTCAAGCCGTCGAGGAATTGCGAATCACGCGGGGTGCCGAGCGTCGCGATCGTCAGCACCTGCGTTTCGCCGCGGATGAACATGCCGGAGCCATGCACGCGCGGCACCAGATCGACATCGGCCGCCAGCTCGCGAATGCTGCTGTAATCGCGGCCATCGGGACGGACGCCGTCATTGACGATGCGCCGGCGCACCACGTCTTTCATCACCTGGTCGTAAGCGCGATCGACATGTTTCATATCGACCTTGGCTTCTTCGTCATCAGCCGCTTCATTCCGGCTTTCGTATTCTTCGACCAGCGCGGCTTGAATCGCCTGAAGAGGTTCGCGGCGCGCAGCCCGATCCGCATGCGTGATCATCACCTCGCGGATTGGATCCTCGACCTTGGCGCGGACTTCGGCGAGCAGCGACTCATCGAGGTCGTCGGTTGAAGGTTCCTGCTTCTCTTTGCCGATTTCGGAACGAATCTGATGCTGCAGGGCGATAATGTCCTGCACCGAATCGTGCGCCATGAAAAGCGCCTCGAGCATGGTCTCTTCATCAACCTGGTCGGCATTGCATTCGACCATGTTGATCGCGTCGGCCGTGCCAGATACGCGCAGATCCAGCGCGCTCGCCGCCATTTCGCTATAGGTCGGGTTGACAGTCAATTCGCCATCGACCAGTCCGATGCGAGCGCCGGCGACAGGACCGTTCCAGGGGATGTCCGAGATCGTGAGCGCGGTGCTGGCGGCGATGATGCCGAGCATGTCGACGTGGTGCTCCTTGTCGTGCGACAGCGACATCAAAATCACCTGCACCTCGTTACGCATATTCTTGGGGAAGAGCGGGCGCAGCGTCCGATCAATGACGCGCGAGATCAGGATGGCGCCTTCGGAGGGCCGCCCTTCGCGGCGGAAGAACCCGCCCGGCACCCGACCGGCGGCGTACATTTTTTCTTCGTAGTCGACGCTCAGCGGGAAGAAATCCAAATGCGCGCGCGGCGAGCCCATCGTGGTGGAACAGAACAGCATGGTATCGCCCATGCGCACGGTTACCGCGCCGCCGGCTTGCTGGGCAAAACGGCCCGTCTCGATGATGATCTCTTTGCCACCGACCAAGCCCCGATATTCACGTATATCCAATGTCATTGCCTTCTCCATCTTGTCGACACGCGTCTCAGTGCCAGCCGCGATATGGCGCTCCGCGAATCAGGCGCTGACGCCAATTGGCAGCCGCCACAATCGACGCGCTTTTTTTCGTTCGAGATTTGCCACTCGGCGAATTCAAAGGCGCCAAGCATGCCGTTTTCTAACATGGGCTGGGGCGCCCGACCCCTGCGCGGATTGGTTATCGCCACTAGCGGCGCAAGCCAAGGCGCTGCAGCAGGTCATAATAGACTTCCGGCTTTTTTCGCGCGATGTATTTCAGATGGCGGCGGCGTTGACCGACCAGTTTCAGCAGCCCGCGGCGCGAGTGCTCGTCGTGGCTGTGCGTTTTCAAGTGTTCGGTCAGCTGCGTAATTCTGGCGGTGAGCAGCGCGATCTGCACTTCTGGCGAACCGGTGTCGCCATCTTCGCGGGCGTAGTCCTTGATGATTTGAGTCTTCGTTGCTTTATCCAATGGCATGGTATCCGTCCCTTCATTTGCCACCGGACAGGCAGGATCGGTTGCCTGTCGGTCAAAACAATACGCTGATTCTATCAGTTCGATTAATGGCGGGCAATCCCAAGCTAACCCTTGGCTTCGGCGATTTCGCCGACATCGTCGTTGGCGACCAACTTGACGGTGTGATGCGTGCGGAAGAGGCTGAATTGATCGGCGCGCCCGGGCAAGGCGTTCAGCACATTCTCAATTTTCATGATGGAAATCCACAAGGGAATATCCCATTGCCCCTTGAGACGCTGCTCAATGTTCGCTAGGGAGATGGTCACATTCGCCCGGTACATTTCCAGCAGAACGCGGATGAATTCATCCCGTTCCGCCAATATGACGGCGACGAAGGGGTAGGTTTCGTCCAGCTCAATGCCCTTGGTGTTGAATTCGCTGCGCGGGTTGGGATATTCGTTTACCGTCACCATATTGTTCATCAGCAGGTATTCAACCGCGTGCTGGAAAACGACGCCGCTGTCGAACTCGCGCAGACGGCGATGCAAGCTTCCCAGCGGGCACCAGGCAAAATTGCGGAAACTGGTGAATTGCTGGACGCTGACGACGATGCGCGTCACCATGCGCGCCACTTCGGCGTCGGTTTCGGACAGCGCATGCGGCGGCAAGCCCTGCCACTCTTGCGATGAGAATTCATCAGCGCCGGACTGCTCGACGACACTCTGCGCCAAGGGGTGTTCGCTGACGGCGGGCAAGCGAATGACCGGCACCAAATCGTCCGGATTGTGGCGATGCGGCACGAGGTCCCGCTGGAGCACCTGCTCGCGCACGAGGCAATCGATCCAGTGCGAGCGCCACTGATCGCTCTCATTCATGCCGGGCCGATCAAGGTCGCGTTCCATCGCCAAGCCCTTCAGCAGGAAGCCATAATTGACGTATTCCCAGTTGCGCGAAAGCAAGGTATTGGCGACCCGCCGCACCATGCGATTGACGATGAGCAGCGTCTTGTCCACCACTGGATGCTGCAGGTTCAATTCGATCACGCCCAGGGCGCTCTGCTGCCGCACGATACCCAGCGAGATCGCCTGTGAAACCAGGTCATCGCCGCGCTCCGCTGAAATGACGTCGCCGACCTTGATCAGCTGATCGATAAGATCCTTGACGGTGACAGTTTTTTCCGGCTGAGCGGCATTGAGGCGGAAGAACTGAATGATGACGCTCGACCATTGCGAGGGGACGAAGCTTTCCGTAGGAGCCTCGGGTTCAACCGTGCTCAACGACTGATGAGTTTGCAGATCGGTGAAGTCATCAATGTATTCGAGCTGCAGCGACGGGTGGCTTTGCAGCAGGCGCCCGGTGCTGCCGCGAACGCCCCAAACGACAACGGTCTTGTTCCGCTGCAAGAGCGGATTGATCACATCATTGAAATCGCGGTCGCCAGTCGCCAGAATGATGACGTCGCCAGCTTCCGGGTGTCCGGCATCGGTGAGCACATCGCGGGCGATGCGGATATCGGCGCTCTGCTTGCCCGGCAAGTGGAAGACCGGGTCGATATTCGCCATCATCAGTCGGGCCGGCGAATCGTCGGCCACTTCGCGCCCGGAAGAATCCACCAGTGGCGGCAAGGCGCCCCGATGCCCCCAAGGCGCGTAAGCCGACATCTTGACGAGCTTGCCATGGGCTTGCGCCTGCGACACCAGGCGTTCAATGAGATGATCGAGATTGACGACGAATCCCTGCTCATTCAGGCTGATGGAGATATTCTCGAAATCAATGTAGACCCAGACGTTCTTGCCTTTGATGCCGTGCAAGCCAACGAGCGGCTGGAAGATGACATCGCGGGACACGCCAGCCGCGCGCAAGGCGCTCTCATCATCGCCCCAAACGCGGATTCGCGCGTTATCGGTCACGTTAACGCGGTCGATCAAGGGCAAGAGATCGGTGCCGGTGGTGGCGAGAATCAGCTCCTCAATGGGATTGGGATCGTGTTCAAACACCTCTTGCAGCAGGCAAGCAGGCAAGCATGATCGGTCGCGCGCGTCAATGACCTGGTAGCCGACGCTGCGGAAAATCGCCTCCGGCTCCAAGGGCGTGTTGTCGTCACGCAGCTGTGAGCGCCAATCGGCAACGGCAACAGCCTTGAGGGAAGTTGTGTCATACAAGCCGGCGACAAATCCGGCGCCGCCGCGCAGCGCAACCGCCAACTCGTGCAGGTCTATGCCGTTTAGCTTCGTGAACGTCAGCAGGTCGTCTACGTCAGCGATCAAATAAGCGGCCATGATTTAGTCCAAAAAATCTAGCGGGCAGCCAAGTCGAATCTTAGCTGGCGCTGAACTTGAAATATCCATGTGATGGCATGGGTATCCAAAAAACGATATATGCTACGGCGTAACGTCATAACATCGCTTATGAGACATTAAGTAAAGAAAACACTCGCGGCGAACTGCGCCTCTCTTTGACGCCAATCTCAAGCGTTCATCGGCGGCGATAGGGTCGGCCGCGCTCACTCTTATCAGCAGGCCCCATCCTTGCACGAGCGAGGCCTTCGCCACAAGTGTGACTCAAGTGGGTTTGTTCTTGCCTTCTCACTAAATGACAGTTTTGAACGGGATATCACTTTCCGCAATTCATTCTACGATAGAATTCTGATTGTGTCAATTTTCACAATAATTGAGTTTCTTAGAAATGTGTAAACAATTGCGCCCAGAAATATTTCCAAGTCAGCCATGTGAAGAATTATTGGAAATCTATAGCAAGAGTGGGCGAGCCACCGTCTCGCCCGTACAAACTTTGCGCTGTATTCAGAATTTCATGCAATTGGCGATCATTTTCATTACTTGCCTGGATTTACTGGGAATTCACTTGGCGCGGCTGTGACGCGCATGGGCAAAAGCCGCTGCGCCGCCCAAGACCATATACAAGCCCGCGGCTCAATATGCTTTGGCGAATAGTGCAACCTTCTCCGCAGTCCGACCGGAATAGACGCATTCGCCTTGCGCTTCGGGCTGCTCAAAGGGGAAGCAGCGGATCGTAGCGCCGGTCTCGTCCTTGATCGCCAGTTCATCGTCATCCGACCCAGCCCAAAAGGCGCGCGCCCAATCGCCTTCGGCGACGATCGCGCGGAGTTCATCATACGACGCTGCGTCCTGAATATGCCCGTCGCGGAATTGCCGCGCGTCTTCCAGAAGATTTCGCTGAATATCGTCGAGCAGTTCGCGCGCGACCGCGACGACATTATCCTGCGAGACGAACTGTTTGCCCTCGCGCCCCATCACATCGCGCCGCGCCAGCACCGCATTGTTGTTCTCGACGTCTCTGGGTCCAATTTCGATGCGCAGCGGGACGCCGCGCATTTCCCAATCATTGAATTTGAAGCCGGGCGACTGCCCTTCCCGCAAGTCCACATGAACGCGCAGGCAGGCCGCCTCAAATGACTTGCGCAGCCGTTCGACGGTTTCCAGAACGGCGTTCCGCTGGGCATCGCGCCGGTAGATGGGGACGATCACGAGTTGATAGGGCGCGAGTTTGGGCGGCAGACGCAAGCCCTTGTCATCGCCATGGGTCATGACGACCGCGCCGACCATGCGCGTGCTCAAGCCCCAGGATGTCGTCCAGCAGTATTCTTGCGCGTTGGCTTCGGTTAGATAACGGATGTCGAAGGCTTTGGCGAAATTCTGACCCAGGTTGTGGCTCGTGCCCGATTGCAGCGCGCGCTTGTCGCGCATCATCGCTTCAATCGTATAAGTGCGCAGGGCGCCGGCGAAACGTTCCATGCGGCTTTTCTCGCCCTTGATGACGGGAATGGCGGCGTCTTCAATCGCGAAATCGGCGTATATATCGAGCATTTGCAGCGTTTCTTCTTCGGCTTCATCATGGGTGGCGTGCGCGGTATGGCCTTCCTGCCATAGGAATTCGGCCGTGCGAAGGAAGGGGCGTGTTCGCAATTCCCAGCGCACGACATTCGACCACTGATTGATCAGCAGCGGCAGATCGCGGTAAGACTGGATCCAGTCGCTGAAGGCTTCGCCGATGACGGTCTCCGATGTGGGGCGGACGACCAGCGGCTCTTCCAGTTCTTTGCCGCCGGCATGGGTGACGACGGCGAGCTCCGGGCTGAAACCTTCGACGTGCTGCGCCTCGCGCTTGATGTAACTCTCCGGGATGAAGAGCGGGAAATAGGCGTTCTGATGACCGGTTGCTTTGAAGCGGCGGTCCAGGCCCGATTTGATGCCCTCCCAGATTTCGTATCCGTAAGGCTTGATGATCACGCAGCCCCGCACCGGCGATGGCGCAGCGAGGTCGGCGCGGTAGACGATTTCGTTGTACCAGCGCGAGAAATCTTCGCTTTGGGCGGTGACTGCCTGTTCGGACATGGTTTCGCTTCCTCAATTGCCGATAGTTGTGTGCCGCTGCACCAAGTGGCGCCAGCCAACATTCGACCCAGCCAGATTGCGCAGGATCAAATGCCGCGACCAGATTGCGGCGGAGCGCAAGATATTATAATGCGGGCGCGTCAGATTAAAAGACCTGCCTGCGCAGCAAATGCGGACCAACGGCCTTACGCACGCGGCTGGCTAGAGGCGCTGGTTTCAGTATCGCGTTCGCTTTGCGAATCAGGGGACCAATCGCGCGCGTAATTCTTGCCCAGCTTGGTCATGACCGCTTCGCCCAGATCAATATCGCTAAGACTGGACAGCTGCAACAGATAGAGCATCACATCGGCCAATTCGTCAGCCAATTCGTCGGGGCTTTCAGCTTCTTCGCTCCACTGGAAGAGTTCGAGGACTTCGCTCGCTTCCAGCACCAGCGAGATCGCCAGGTTGCGCTGGGTCTGCCGCTTGGGTGAATCGTCCGCGAGCCAGCCTTTGCTCTCGACGAAGTCATACATGGCGCTGGTCAGGGTTTCCAAATCCACGGCGAGGCTCCGGTCAATAGGCGTGCGGGTTGGAGCGGGTGATCGATTGCCAGATGGTGCGAATGATGATGACGATATCGAGCCAGAGGGACCAGTTCTCGACGTAGAATCGATCGGCTTCGGTGCGCTGCGCGATTGATGTGTCGCCGCGGAAACCGTTGATTTGCGCCCAGCCGGTCATGCCCGATTTTTCGCGGTGCCGCACCATATAATCCGGGATCTGACGGCGGAATTGCTGCACGTACATCGGGCGCTCGGGCCGTGGACCGACGAGGCTCATGTGGCCGACGAGCACATTAATCAATTGCGGGATTTCATCCCAGTTGCTGCGGCGCATATAACGACCCAGCCGGGTGACGCGTTCATCATTTTCCACCGTCCAGGTCTGTCCGCCGGATTCGGCGTTCTGGCGCATGGAGCGGAACTTGATCATGGGAAATGGACGGCCATCGAGACCCATGCGAACTTGCCAGTAAAAGACCGATCCACGGGACTCCAGGCGAATCAGAAGCGCCGTGATCAACATAAAAGGCGAGAGCAGCACCAAGCCGACTGTGGCGCCGATCAAGTCCAGGGCGCGCTTCAGGCTCAGTTTCCAGCCGCGGAGGGCGATATCGCGCACGGTCAAAAGCGGCGTACCGCCCAAATCGTCGACATTGAGATCGCCAGCCATATACGAAAACATATCCGGGTAGACCTTGATATCGACTTTGCCGCGCTGGCAGAGGCTGATCAGCTCGACCAATTCGCCGCGCCGATAATCGGACAGCGCCACAATCACCTGTTCCACTTGCCTATCGTCAATCAGGCGGGGGATATCGTTGTAGGCGCCGATGTAGGGATAGCCAAGCATTTCGCCCTCTTTCTCAGCCGCGGTGACGATGCCGACGATGGTGTAGCCGAGCTCGGGGCTGTTGCGAATATGTTCGGCGATTTTTCGCGCGATTTCGCCCTCGCCGACGATCAGCAGATTGTCGCGCACGACGCCGCGCCGGCGCAGAAGCGTCCAACTGCGGCGATGCAATTCACGCCCGAAGACGGTCAGAAGCACACTGAAGAACCAGACATAGAATAGTAGGCTGCGCGGATAAACGGCTTCCATCGGCGTGTTTTGCAGCAAGAATTCTTGCGTGCCGCTCGCCAGAAGCGTACCGAGCGTAACCACGCCAATCACTTGTCGCAGCTGCTCGATACGACTGAATGCTCGCTTCAAATGATAGAGTTGAGAAAAGTAAAACATGACGACAATCGTGATGGTGTGCACGACGATAGTGGGCATATAGCGCGCCAGAGCCGGCTGCTCTTCCGGGCGGGGGAAGAAGGGCAGTAGCTCGCGCGCCTCGTAACCGATGATGAAAGCGACGATCAGCATCGCCGTGTCGGTCAGCAGCAAGGTCAGCGTGGAGAGCGCCTTCAGGTGGTCGTTGCTCAAGCGTATCGAGCGCGGCTCTACCCGGTATGTGACGGGTTGCGAATCTCCTGCCATAAGCCGGGACCTCCCTTGAACAATAGCGCCGTCAGGATGATCAAATGCACGGGGTAAAGCGTGCCGCGCCGAAAATGTTTGCGATAAAAGATGAGCATCGCGCGCCAAAACTCAAATTGCGCTTTGGAGCTTTTGCTGCTGGCCGCGCGCTTCACATGATGCACGGAAACAGCCGGATGGTACCATACTTTATAGCCAGCCTGCTTGATGCGAAATGCCCAATCCAGGTCCTCGCCATACATGAAGAAGGCTTCATCAAGCAAGCCCGCCCTTTCGATGGCCGCCTTGCGCACCTGCATATAGGCGCCGACCACGGAATCGACTTCGAGATCTTGGTCTTCATCGGCGAAAGTCATATTGTAGCGGCCGAAGCGCCGATTGCGGGGGAAGAGCCGCGCCAAGCCGGAATAGTGATAGAAGCTGACCATGGGCGTGGGGAAACCTCGGCGGCAGGCTTTGTCAAGGCTGCCATCGGGCAAGATCAGCTTGGGGCCGGCCACGCCGATATCGGGGCGAGAGTCCATAAATTGCACCATCCGAAACAGGGCGGCGGGCGGCAATTCGGTATCTGGATTCAGAAGCAAGGCGTAACGCGGCGCCGACGGATCCACATCGCGCGCGCTGCGAAAACCCAAAGCGCGCAGACCGATATTGTTCGCCCGCGGATAGCCGACGTTGACCGGATTCGCAATCAATTCGACATCCGGGAATTCCCGCTGAACCATCGACGCGCTGCCGTCGTCCGAGGCATTATCGACCACGAGGACGCGAAAGCGGAAGTCGCCTTCGCTATCGAGGACCGTCCGCAGGCAGCGCGCCAACAGGTCACAGGTACTCCAATTGACGATAACAATACCTAGATCAAGCACATTCGCCTCGGGCGCTTGCTTCGTCCGCCAACATTTTAGCACAACCGACGGCTGCATATTGTTTCCCATTGATACAGGAGGTTTAGCGATGGCTCTCACAGCTTGCCTGATTGAGGCAGTAGACGATCAATGTTGGATTGTGCCAGAAAGACGCCATATTCATCATCGCCTCGGAGCCGGTCCAATGTGGGCGCTGTATTTCCGCGACTCGCTGATAAGCGGCGTCCAGCGCTCGCTCGTAGGCGCGTTGCTTTTGGGCAAGTTGGGCGCCAACGATGCTTTCTGAACGGAGCACATCGAAAGCGATGCTGTCTGAGTAGATCAGATAGTCGAACTCGCTGCCGTCGGGCAAGTCCGAAGCGTAAGACAGGTTATGGGCGACGTTGGGATAAAGCGCCTTGTCCAGCGGCACATTGTATGGACCATTCAGAAAGAAGCGGGCGCCGCGCGGGATATGGCTGTGCACCCAGGCCAACATGATTTCGCGCGTATCGGGCTGTGAGAACATTTTCACAACATGGACAGACAGGACCAAGGGCTGAATGATCAGAATCAGCGCGATGGCGGGCATGGTCAATCGGCTGGGGAGTCGTAAACTTCTGACCAGGCCCTCCGCGCCCAAGCCGACGAGCACGGCAGCAAAGGGAATGATGAGAATGAGCAGAGCGTCGCTATGACCGGGCCGAACCGTGCGCAGCGCGACCAAACTATAAGCCAGTATCATCAGTCCGATTGACAGGATAAACAGGCGCATCTCGCTTTGAGGCCGGCGGCCCGCTGGTTCTCGTCTCCTCGCTGCTGATATGAACCCCAGACAAGCGCAAGCGATGGCGGGAATGCCGAGCGCGAACAGGGCAGCGTAGGTCAGCATCAAGCCCAAGCCCGTCCATGGGTCAACGAGGAAATAAGAATGAATATCCGCGCCAGTCGCGATGTACTGTCCGACGATATAGGAAAAGTCGCGCCAGAAATGGTCGAAGTCCAGCAGCGTAAAGGGCGAGCCAAGCAGAAAGACGAGCGGGATGAGCAGCCAGCCGGCCGCAATTTCCAGCAGCGTCCTATTTGATCGACCGCGTATGACCGACAGAATGCCCACCGACACAACGATTATCGATACGATAGCGGCGTTGTAGCGCGTGGTTGCGGCTAACCCGGCGCAAGCGCAGGCCAACAGATAGAAGCGAAATCGCGATCGTCGCCGGCTGGCGAGCAGCGCGGCCAGGCTGGCCCAAGCCGCCAGCATCATCCAGCCGCCGGCCAGCGTGCCCGGCTTGATGTAATGGGCGTGTTGGACGAGCGTGTAGGAGACCGCGACCAGCAGTCCAGCGCAAATGGCTGCGAAACGCCCTGAATGTAGCCGCCCGATGGCGTAGGCGCAGGCGACCGCCAGCATCGAACCAAAGACCGAGTAAGCGCGAGACAGCGCATAGAGCGAAAATGGCGCATAAGAACTGAGCAGCGCGCCCTCTCGGTCAGAGAGCAGCCTGCCCTCGAGCGCCCCCGTCAAATGATAGAGCGCGAAGTTGGCGTTGATCAGGAAGGCGGGATAATTGAAGAATTCGGGATTCAGCCGCTTGCGCAGCGCCATCTCGAAGGGCAAAGCCACCGTGTAAAACTCATCCGGATGAAGCGGCAGGTGCTCGTGAACCATGCCGTAGGGCGCGTAAGAGGGGAAATACTCTGGATTGGGCTGGCCGAAGCCGATGCCGATGATGCGTAAGGCGGCGGCAAAGAGCAGGAGTATCGTGACCGCCAGCCAGTCAATCGGGCGCATGGCGCGCCTGTCTGGCGGTGGGCAGCGTACTGAGCGGAGCGCCACGCAGCGCCGACCGCAGCGCATCGCGGTCGTCCCAGGGATGCTCGACCGTGCCGAAGCACATGCTCTGCTCGTGACCCTTGCCGCAAGCCATCACCATATCGCCCGCGCGCGCCATTTGGCAGGCGGCGTAGATGGCTTCGCCCCTATCGGGAATGCGCCTGAAGGTCTCGCCTTCGACGCCGCCATTTGCGAGGCAGCCAGCCGCCATCATGGCGAGGATGTCATCGAGGGATTCCGTGCGCGGATCTTCCGCCGTCAAGATGGTCATATCAGCCAGTTGCGCCGAGGTTTCCGCCATCAGCCGGCGTTTTTCGATATCGCGCAGGCCCGCGCTGCCGAAGACGGCGATCAGGCGTTTGCCGGGCGCTAGCATGCGGCGGCCCGCTTCCAGCGCTCGCCTCAAGGCGTTGGGCGTATGGGCGAAGTCCACCATGGCGATAAAGTCTTGGCCATCGTCGATGCGCTCCATGCGCCCGGAGATGACATCAACTAACGCAATGCCGGTCTTGATAGCCTCCCAGCCGATGCCTAGCGCACGCGCGACGGCGAGAGCGGCGAGCGCATTGCTGACATTGAATTCGCCCGGCAACTGCAAGGTGAGCGCTTGATCAGCCACATGAAATTGCGTGCGGGCCGGCGAGAAAGCGATGTCGGCGGCGCGATAGCAAGCCTGTTTCGCGATGCTGTATGTGATGAGACGGTCGGCGGGAATGGCGGCGAAGCAATCGGCGGACGGGTCATCGGCGTTGATGATCGATACTTTCTCTTGCCCTGGTTTGCGCCGGCTATCTTGCAGCATTCGGAACATGATGGCTTTCGCCGCACGGTACTCTTCCCAACTGCCGTGATAATCGAGGTGTTCATGCATCACGTTGGTCAGCACGGCGACATCGATATCGACGCCGTTTAAGCGTCCCTGCGCCAAGCCGTGGCTGGTCATTTCCAGTATGCAGTGGGTCAGCCCGGCTTCGACCATCTTCGCCAAATAGGCTTGGATACGGGGCGCGCTCGGCGTTGTGACGTGCAAGCCGGTGGCTGAGGTTTCGTCGCCGAAGTCGGCTGAAATTGTGCTGATGTAACCGGCTCGGATATCTGAGACATGCTTGAATATGCTGTGCAGCAGCAGGCAAGTCGTGGTCTTGCCATCGGTGCCGGTGACACCGATGATGACCAATTTGCGCGAAGGGGAATCGTGGTATGCGGCCGCTAGCAAGCCAAGTACCTGCGCCGCGCTCTTGACGCGAATGTAGGGAACGGGAAGTTCTGGCGCTTCGGTTTCACCGACGATGGCGGCGGCGCCGGCGGCGATGGCGTCGGCAATAAAGGCGTGGCCGTCGCTTGACTGCCCAGCCCGCGCCACAAAGAGCCCGCCCGGCCTTACCTCAAGGCTCGACTCGACGACGGGCGCGCTGATCGGCGTCGAGAGATTGCCGCTGGTGGCGAGTATCTGTTGGGCCGGGAGTGAAGCGAGCAGTGTATGCAGAGACTTGGGCATTGCGTTCGTTCCATGAATTCCTGTTTACGTTGCGCGCAGCCAACCCCTCCCCCCGGCCCCCTCCCCGAAGCATCAGGGAGGGGGAGCTAAACGCTTCTAGCCGCAAGGAATTTTGCGCTGGCGGTCGCTGTGCAGCGCATGTCTCTACAGTGGCGCATCTCTCTTATTCAAACACAGCTGAGCTTCCATGACAAACACAAACGCGCCGGAGGACATCCAGCGCGCGAAGTGTTGATGTTGAATGAACCGTGCTGATAGCGGGCGACTCACAGCCGCGTGTATGTCGCGTAGACACTTACCGCCGACAGTTAGCGTCAGTCGCCCCTATGAGGTCCCAAATGCTAGTTCAGGCTGCGCGCCAGCTCATTCAGCTGCGAGCGGACGCTGCCATCGACCATGCCGCCGGGCCAGCGCACGATCAAGCCGCCGAGGATCGAGGGATCGACGGTGAATTCCGCATCATCTGCGCCCACCTCTGAGGTGATTTTCTTCTGCTCGGCTTCGGTCAAGGGCATGGCGCTGACGACGGCAACGCTGCCGCCGATGCCTTTGGCGCCTGCCGGCAGGTCGGTGATGAAGCTGTTGACCAGCGCCTTCTGCTTGGTTTTGCTGATGCTCTCGCCCAGGATGCGCCCGGCGACGGCGACCGAGATATTCAGCACCTGATCGCGCAAATTGCCGAGCTCGGCATTGCGAATGGCGACCGCCTCGTTTTGCGCGTCATACTGAATGCGAGCGGCCTCTTGGCGCGCGTCGCTTTCGATGGCGCCGGCGACGTCTTCGCCCCGTCCGCGGGCTTCATCGATCACCTTTTGCGCTTCGGCGCGGGCTTGCGCCAGGATATTTTCCGCTTCGGCTTCGGCATTTTCCCGGGCGCGGGCGGCCGCCGCCGCGTCTTCCAAACCCTTGGCGATACGGTTGCGCCGTTCGTTCAGCACATTGGTCAAGGGATCGTAGATGAAGCGCGTCAGCAGCACATAGAGCATGATGAAGGCGATCAGCCAAATGAGCATCAAACCCGGATTGATTCCCAATGCTTCCATAGGTGTCCTCCTGTTGCGTATGGCGCCTAGTTCAGTACGAACAGGATAATGAGCGATACAACCAAGGCATAAATGGCGACCGCTTCGGCGAAGGCGACGCCGAGGATCATGTTCGTCTGAATGGTCGGCGTATGATCGGGATTGCGTCCCATCGCCTGCACGGCGCCGCCCACCGACAAGCCGATGCCGATGCCGCCGCCAGCCGCGCCAATCATAGCCAAACCGGCGCCAATCGCTTTACCCAAAACTATCGTTGCTTGTGGATCCATGGATGTTTCCTCCAATTCGCTATTCGTTGAAATCGAGCAAAAAGACTAGTGCGCTTCGGCGTGATCATGCTCATCATCGTGATGATGGCTGATCGTCGCCAGCTGCATGAATATCGCCGTCAAGAGGGCGAATACCAAAGCCTGAATGGCGCCGACGAAGAATTCAAGGATGAAGAAGGGCCAAGGCAAAATCGGCACCAGGAAGCTCATCACAAAGAGCAAGATTGCCCCGGCGAACATCGCGCCCAAGAGACGGAAACTGAACGAGAGGACCTTGGCGAAGTCGCCGATGAGTTCGAGCAAGCCAACCGCCACGTCAATGCCGCCCAATGGCGATTTGAAGAGCGTGCTGAAGTTGAAGAACTTGGTGAAATAGCCAATGCCCAGGGCTTTGACGCCGACAACCTGGACCATGACCACGGCGATTAACGCTATGGTCAAAGTCATGTTCAAGTCCGTTGAGGCGACGCGCACCCAAGGCAAGACGACCCAGGGCACGCGCTTCGCCTCATCGCTGCTCGGGTCAGGGTGCATCGGGATATCTTTCGCCTTGCTCTTATCGTAGGGCTCGTAACCGTCCTGCCAGGGCGCGGCCGCCACGCCGGTATAGCAACTGCGATCGCGGCGAGCTTGTTTTTCCGCCGTGCGCGCCGCCAGCACGTCGTCATAGGCCGCTGTAGCTTCGTCCGTCTCAGTTGCGGTCTCGGTCGCGTGATCGTCGGCGCCGGAGCCGCCCTCAGTCGCGTCGTCGCCGTGCCCGTCATGCGCCGCCTGATAGCGGGCATAGGCGGCCGCTACCAGCGCGTCTTGCTCGGCAGCAGCCTTGGCCGCCGCCGCAGCGACCAACGCGGATTCATCCGCCGCCGCTTCATCCGCCGGGCTGATCCAGTTGCATTGCCCGTTGACGTAAGATATGCCGAGGAAGCCCTGATATATCTCGAAGCCGTCGGTAGTGATGACTTTATACTCTTGCGTCGCGGGATCGAACTTTTCTTTGGTGTGCGGATGGATGAAACCGACCGTGTCGATGCCGGGCACGAGAGACATCCAGTTTGACAAGAGGACGATGAGGAAAATCGTCATGAACATATTGAAGATCAAACGGAAATGCGGTCCGCCAGCGATGCCGCCGATGAATCCCATCAAGCCTTCGAACAGCGCCTCGAACATATTGTAGAAGCCGCCCGGCGGAACTTCGCCGCCGTCGCTCGGCCGGCGCCGCGCGATGTAAACGAGGAAGAGCAACAGAAGCAGCCATACGATCACCGCCGCCACCAGCGTATTGGTGATGCGCATATCGGTGAAGGGAATGTTATACCCTTCTGGAAGATTCTCGCCGGGCAGTTGGATGAAGGGGATGACCGGAGGCACTTCCAGCGCGACGAATACACCAGCCAGGAACAACAGTAAAGCGATATAGCGGCGTTTTCCGTTCCAAAAGCTATTCACTTATATCTTCCTCCTTCGTTCTCGTATTGCCGTGGAGATTTTTGGTTTTGAATCGCGTGTAAATGAAAATCGACGCGATGCTGATTGGGATGCTCGCCAGCAACATGATGAAGACAAATGTCGGGCGCGTCCCGAATGCTTCGTCCAATGCCAAGCCGAGCAACAATGTTCCCAGAATGATGAGCAGGATCATGCATCCCACCTGCCCTACCACGCCCGCCACGAGACCGTATGTCGAGAGCGGGTTATTCTCCGGTTTCATCTATCTCATGTCTTGTCATCAAACTGTCTACGTTGAACCGGCTCCCCGGGCAAACTTCGAGAATTTTATCACAAACGAATTCGCATAGCCACAGCGATTCGCGCTTACAAACCAGCCGCGCCCAAAGCGGCCCAATCGTAAATCGGCGTGACAGCGACCGTACCGAGCAAAATCACCAACAGCGCGGTAATGCCGAGCGACCAGCCATAGAAGCGCGGAATCGCGATCGGCTTGTCATCGTCAGGACCGATATCGACATACATCACCTTGATGACGACCAGATAATAGTAGAGGGCGATGATGGCGTTGGTCACGGCGATCAACGCCAGGCCAACCAGATTGGAATTCACCGCCGCCTGGAACAGGAAGAACTTGCCGAAGAAACCGGCCGCCGGCGGAATCCCGCCCAATGAGAGCAAGCCGATGGTGATAAAGAGCGCCAGCCAGGGACTGCGGCGGTTCAAGCCGGCCATGTCGCTGATTTCTTCGGTGTCAGTCTTGGCGATGAAGAGGATGACGGCGCCGAAGACCAGCAGATTAGTGAAGATATACATGAACATATAGAACGAGACCGAAGCCACCGCCAAGCTGTCGTCCGCGCCCTGCAGGGCCACGACGCCGATGAGCGTGTAGCCGGCTTGCGCGATGGAGGAATAAGCCAGAAGGCGCTTGATATTGCTCTGGCGCAGCGCCACCACATTGCCCAGCGTCATCGACACGATTGAGACGACCACCAACAGGTTCACCCAGAAATCCTGAATGAGGACGCCGGCAATGGCCAGGTCAGCTGGGAAGACGGCGGTCAAGAAGCGCAGCAGCAGAGCGAAGCTGGCGGCTTTGCTCGAGACGCTGACGAAGGCGGTCACCGGCGTCGGCGCGCCTTCATAGACATCGGGCGTCCAAAAGTGGAAGGGCACGGCGCTGATCTTGAAGCCAAAGCCCACAACAACCATTACCAGCGCGGTCATGACAGCGACCAGTCCCTCTTCCAGCCCGGCGCTCATGGCAGCGGCGATGCCGGCGAGATTGGTCGTGCCGGCGAATCCATAGAGCAGGCTGAAGCCGAAGAGCATGATCGCGGACGCGAAAGCGCCGTAGAGGAAATACTTCATGCCGCTCTCGGCCGAACGCTGATCGCCGCGGCGGAAGCTCGCCAGCATGTAGAGCGGGATCGAGAGCGTCTCCAAAGCCACGAATACCAGAATGAGGTCGGCGGCGCTGGACATCATCAAGCCGCCCAGGGTGGCGACGATGACGATCAGATAGAATTCGCCTTTGTCGCCGACGCCTTTGTCGCCGGCCGCCATCAGGCAGGCAATCGCGCCCGCGAGCAATAGCATCACTTTGAAGATCTGCGAGAGCGGATCGTAATTGACCATGCCGCCCCAGAGCAGCGCGCCATTCTCGTATAGCGCCGGATCCGGCTGCCAGATGATCGGCACGAGCGCCAGCAGCGCCATGCCGACGGCGGAAACGACGACCACGTTGCGGCGCGTCGCCGGCGACCCATAGATATCGGCAAACAGCACGACCACAGCCAGCGTGGTCAGCCCGATCTCCGGCAAGACGGAT
The DNA here is from genome assembly GCA_011523705.1 of Chloroflexota bacterium. GTDB lineage: Bacteria > Chloroflexota > Anaerolineae > Aggregatilineales > Phototrophicaceae > UBA6055. The sequence continues at coordinate 17,946 of WTGC01000139.1, forward strand.
GGCAACTGCGCCCAGAGATCAAGTTCCATCTAGCCACCTCCCAACAAGGCGATAAGGGGTCGGATGCCGGATTCGATCATCGGCGCCATGATCGGCGGATACAAGCCGAGGATGATCAAGGGCGCGCCCAGGATGATCAGGACGATGCGGTCGGTCATTTCGATGTTGCCGACATCATGGAAGCGCTCGGCGTCAAACTCGCCGAAGAAGACCTGCCCGGCAACCCGCAGCACGTAAGCGGCCGTAATGACGATGCCCAGCGCCGATATGATGACGATGACGCTGTAATAGTTGCTGAGTTGGAAGGCGCCAAGCTGCAGCGTGATTCGCTCGGAAGCAGCCCACATGCCCTGGAAGATCGGGAATTCGGCGATGAAGCCGCTCAAGCCGGGCATGCCCATGCTGGTCAAACCGCCGATGACAAAGGCGACGCCCACCCAGGGCATCACTTTCATGAAGCCGCCGAGGCTTGGGATATCGCGCGTGTGCGAGCGGTCATAAACCATGCCGACGACGCCGAAGAAGAGCGCCGTCATCGCGCCGTGGCTGAACATCTGGATGCCAGCGCCGGTCATGCCGGTCAGGTTCATCGTCGCCCAACCCATGCTGACCAGCCCCATGTGGCTGACCGAGGAGAAGCCGATGACATACTTGAAATCACGCTGGCGGAAGGCGATAAGCGCGCCATAAACCACGTTGATGAGCGTCAGGAAGACCATCCAGGGCAAATGAATATCCGCGCCTTCGGGCAGCAACTGCACTCCGGAACGCAATGCCGCAAAAGCGCCAACTTTCATCAGTACACCGGCGTGGATCATCGAGACGGCGGTAGGCGCGGCGACGTGACCATCGGGCGACCAGTTGTGGAAGGGGAATACGCCCGCCAGCACGCCAAAGCCCATGAACATGAAGGGGAACCAGAACTTGGCGAAGTTCAGCCCTTCGATGCCCAAGATGTCGATGCCAAAAGCGCCGTTTTCGGCGGCCAGCGTGAACTGCACGATGCTCCAGCTATAGGGACCGCTATCGGCTGGCAAGAGCCCACTGGCGACGGCGGCTTCAAAGACATCAGCGCCGCTGCCGCTGAAATAGGCGCCGGCCGCGAAGTACATTGCCACCGCGCCGACAAGGGCAAAAACCGAGCCGACCAGGATATAGAGCGTCAGCTTCATGGCAGCGTATTCGCGCAGCTTGACCCAGCCCCAGCCGGCGATGAGCAGGTACATGGGGAAGATCGCCAGCTCGTAAAAGAAGAAGAGCATGAAGAGATCGACGGCGATGAAGACGCCGAAAACGCCGGCGACAAGGAACATAAAGAATGCCATGAATTCGCGCAGGCGGTCTTCGATATTCCAGGAGATCAAGACACCAGCGACCGCGACCATGCCAGTCAACAGCACCATCGGCGCGGAGACGCCGTCGACGCCGACGTGATAGGCGATGCCCAGCGATTCGACCCAAACGACCCGCTGCTCAAAGGCGAGCGCATCGACGAACATCTGCGTGCCGCTCAATTCGACGCCCGATTCGAGCATGGCTGCTTGCTGTTCAATCAAGCCGCCGCTGGTCTTGACGTAATTGTCGTAGCCGAAGAAGACGGCGAGTGACAAGGCCAGCACAGCCGAAGCCGCTGTCACGCCGACGCCGCGCACCAAATCGCGGTTTTTGCGATCGAGGAAGAGGATGACCACACCGGCGATGATCGGGATGAAGATGATGGCTGTGAGGATAGAGAAGCCCGTCGCTTCCATAAGGCGGTTCCTAGCTCGCCAAGCCGGCGAAGATGGTCGAGACCGTGGTGTTGATCATCGGCAGAATCCAGTTGGGATAGACGCCGGTCAGCAGCATCAGCAGCATCAAGGGCGCGATGCCTAGCAATTCTGCGCGCGTCAACTCGAGATCGTAGTCGCGCCAGCGCAAATTGAATGGTCCGTGCAAGACAGCGCGGATGCCCTTCAAGATATAGCCGCCGGTGAAGAGCAAACCAATCATGGCGATAGCGGTCAAAACAGTGAAGACGGGCCAACTGCCGCGCACAATCAGGAATTCGCTGACGAAGCCGTTCAAGCCGGGCAGCCCCAAACTGGCGAAACTGGTGAAGAGCAGGATGCCGCCATAGATCGGGGCTTTTACCCAAAGGCCGCCGTATTCGCTCAGGTCGCGCGTATGCGTCTTGTGATAAAGGGCGCCGGCGAGCAAAAACATGCCAGCCGAGCTGAGCCCATGATTGAACATTTGAAGTACGGTGCCGTTGCCAGCGAGGATGGCTGATTGAATATCGGCGTTGGGATTGGCGCCGCTCCAAAGTTGGGCGTAGGTCTGGGCGAATACGGCGATGCCAATGCCGACGAAACCCATGTGATTGACTGAACTGTATGCCACCAGGCGCTTGAAATCGTTCTGGCCGAGCGCGGCAAAGGCACCAAGCACAATGCCGACCACCGACAGGATGGCGAATAGCGTTGCGACATTGACGCCAATGATGATGACTTCGGTCAACCAGACATCAGGGAACAAGGGAATTACCAGACGGATGAAACCGTACGCGCCCAGCTTCAGCATGATGCCGGCCAGCAGCATCGAGCCGGCGGTTGGCGCTTCGCCGTGGGCATCGGGCAGCCAGGTATGGAAGGGCCAGATCGGAACTTTGATGCAGAAGGCGACGAAGAAGCCGACGAAAGCCAGGGCCTTGACCGTGCTCACGTCAATGCCCAGCAGCGCCTCGCCCTGGCGGAATAGGGGCCAGGTTTCGATGAGGGTCGACACGCTGAAGGTGCCGGCCGACCAGCCTATCAGCTGCGTCGCCAGCAGCATGCCGAGGGTACCGCCGAAGGAATAGATCATGAACTTGGTGGAGGCGTAGAAGCGGCCGCTGAATTTGACGCCGGCTTTGGGCATGCTGCCCCACTGATTGATGAGGAAGTACATTGGCACTAACGTCAGTTCGTAGAAAAGGAAGAAGACCATCAGGTCCATCGCCGCGAAGACGCCCATGCTGCCGGTCTCGAAGAAGAGCAGCAGCGCAAGGTGCATATTGGAGCGGTCTTCGATATTCCAGCTCGCCAGGATCGCCAGCGGCGTCAAGATGCCGGTGAGCAGAATCATAACGGCGCTGATGCCATCGATGCCGAGCGTCCAGCGCGCGCCAAGCGCGTCAAACCAGGCGACATCCTGCGCCACGATGTATTGCTCGTCGCCAATGGCTAAGCCGGCCGCCTGATAATCGGCGAAGACTTTGATCGAGAGCAGCGCGAAAAGCAGCGACAGGATCAGCGCCAGCCAGCGGCCGAATTGCTTGCTCGTGCCGAAAGAAGCGATGGCGGCGACGACAAAGGCGCTGAGCGCCGGTCCGAAGATCAGGACCGAGAGCGCGTCTATTCCAAAGAGATGAAACATGAATGCGTCTCCCTAAAGCGGCAGCGCCGCGCCCGACGACAAGACCAGTACGACGCCAATCACAACCGCCGCCGCCAGGACCAAGAGCAAGTAAAGCTGTACGCGACCGCTCTGCAAGCGCCGCAGCCAACCGCCAAAGTGGAAGATGGCGATGGGAATGCCGTCGCCGACGCCATCGATCAGCCAGAGGTTCAGCACTTTGACAAGGTCTCCCAGCCAGGTGAAAATCCGCGCGATGACATGCAGGATGGCGTCGATGATACCGCGATCGAGGAAGACAGTCGCGTGGCGCGCCAGCCATTGCGAGGGCTTGACGAAGACGGCGATATAAACATCGTCAAGATAATAACGATTTTGCAAGATCGGATGCAGCGGACCGAGGAAGTTTTCCATCGGGTCGGCTTGACCTGCTTTGAGCGGCTTACGCCAATAGACCATATAGCCCAACCACAAGCCCAGCAGCGCCACGATGAAAGACGTGGCGACCGGGACGATGTTGAAGGGCGGCGCCTTCGGATGATAATCCGGCAGCGAGGCGTAGGCAGCGGTCGCTTCGGTCAATGGCAGCGCTTCAATGACTAGATGATGGAAAGCGTTGTATTTCGGCGAGAAGATGGGACCGAGCAGGGGAAAGTCTGTTGGCACGCCGACGAAGCCAGCGCCAATCGCGAAGACCGCCAGAATAATCAGCGGCAGCGTCATCGTGAAGCTGACGACGCCCTGCCCCAGGTTCGCGTGTTTCGCCGCTTCGCTGCGCGGCTCGCCGCCGAAAGTCAGCGAGATTTGGCGCATGGTATAGAATGCGGTCATGAAAGCGGCCAGCGCCAGCAGCACAAAGACGAGACCGTGAGCGCCGCTGCCATATTTGTCCAGCACCAGCCAGGCGTCCGCCAGGATTTCGTCTTTTGACCAGAAGCCGGCAGTGATGATGGGCAAGCCCGAAAGCGACAAGCCGCCGATAAGGAAGGTCCAGAAGGTGACAGGCATGGTCTTGCGCAGCCCGCCCATATTGCGCATGTCTTGCGGGTCGAAACCCCCCTCGGTCCCCCCATCGGGATGGGGGGAGGCTTGGTCATGACCGTGTTCGTGGACGTGATGTTCGCCGTGCTCCATGCCGTGGATGACCGAGCCGGCCGCCATGAAGAGCAGCGCTTTGAAGAAGGCGTGCGTAATCAGGTGGAACGCGGCCGCGATATAAGCGCCGATGCCCAGCGCCGCCATCATGAAGCCGAGCTGCGAAATCGTGGAATAGGCGAGCACGGCTTTGACGTCATTCTGCGCCACCGCCATCGTCGCGGCGAGCAGCGCAGTAAATGCGCCGACCACCGCCATGAAAGCCAGCGGCTCGGTGAGGATGCCATGATGCGGGTCGCCACCGGCGGCGAAAAGCGGATACAGGCGAATTAGCGCGAAGATGCCGGCAGAGACCATGGCCGCGGCGTGAATCATGGCGCTGACGGGAGTGGGACCTTCCATGGCGTCGGGCAGCCAAACATGCAGCGGAAATTGCGCCGACTTGCCGACTGTGCCGATGATGAGAAAGATGCCGATGATGCTCGCCGCGCTGACGGTCCAGCCGCCGAAGATGATCGGCGTCGTCGTGGCTAATAGATCAAGCGCCTCCGGGTTGTACATGATTTCGCGGAGGCTGAGTGTGCCGGTGATGCTGTAGAGATAGGCGATGCCGAGCAGCATGACGACATCGGCAATGCGCGTGGTGGTGAAGGCTTTGATGGCGGCCTTGTAAGCGCTTTCTTTTTCGAACCAGAACCCGATGAGCATATATGAGCAGACGCCCATGATCTCCCAGCCGACAAATAGCAGCAGCACATTGTCGGCGACGACTAGCGTCAACATGGCGCCGGCGAAAAGCGAGATGAGAGCGAAGAAACGGGCTTGGCGCGGGTCATGCGCCATATAGCCGATGGAATAAATGAAGATCATCAAGACGGCAATAGGCACCATGACCAGCATAATCACCGTGGCGGGATCGACGAGCACGCCCATGTTAAAGGTCGAAGCGCCGGTATCCATCCAGGCGATGCTGCTGGCGAGGACTTCCTGCCCGATATGATGCAGCTGCGAGGCATCATAGAGCGTGCGCCAACTGAGCAAAAGCGCAGCAATGACGCCAGCCATGCCGATGGCGACGCTGATGACGCGGCCGTAGCGCGCGACCACCGGCACCAGCATGCCATCGTAGTCGGGATGATGACCGCCGTATTCGTGATGATCGGTGGCGGGAACCAGCTTCGCCTTATTGGTGATGAGCGTAATGATGAGGAAAGCCAGGAGCGGACCGGCCGGGATCAGCCAGGGCAGCACATGTGGATCGTTGAGGAAATCCATAGGGGTCCTTATCCTTTCAGCGCTCGGGCTTCTTCCGGGACGACCGAACGCCGATTGCGATAAACCGTGATGATGATGGCCAAGCCGACAGCCGCCTCGGCCGCGGCGACAATCAGGACGAAGGCGGTGAAGACGTAGCCGTTGAGCAGCAGATCGGTGCCGGTCTCGCTGTAGCGCCAGAACGCGACCAGGTTGATATTGACGGCATTCAGCATCAACTCGACGCTCATCAGGATCGCGACCGCGTTGCGCCGCGCCAGGACGCCAAAGACGCCGATGGAGAATAGAGCGGCGGCGACCGCGAGATACATCCAGAGAGGGACCATACTCCGCTTTCTCCCTACGTGTTCTCGTCGCGGGCGATGAATATCGCCCCGATCATGGCGGCCGTCAGCAACACGGACGCGAGCAAGAAGGGCACGACATATCCATTCTCATCAACCAGCGCCGCCCCAAGATCGCGCGTGGAAGCGACGTATCCCGGTATCGACTGCGGCGAATGGGGACCGAAGATGGGGATGGTCACGCCGAGCAGCAGAATCAGAAATAGCGCCAGCGAGGCGATGAAGTTTGGCAGCGTCCTGATGTATCGCGCTTTGATCAGCGCGATGCTGCGCGTCAACATGACGGCAAAGGTGATCAGAATGGCGATGGCGCCGATGTAGACCAGGATTTGCACCGCCGCCAGGAAGGGCGCGCTGAGCAAGACGAAATAGCCGGCGACGCCGAAGAGGCTGACCATCAGCCAGATCGTGCCTTGAAAGAGATTGCGCGTGGTGACCACGCCGAGGGCGCCGCCCAAGGTGAAGACGGTGAAAACTATGAAACCGATTGAGATCGCGTTCAATTCCATGCTGCCGGTCTCCCTAATGCCCAGCCACGCCTGCGGACTGCGCGAATTCGGCGCGCGCTGCCCGAGACTCGCGGCGCGCTTCCCGCCCGCGTTTGCGCAAGATGCCCAGCAGATAGAAGATCATCGCCCCGTTAAACAGAAGCAGAATCACCGTTGTCGGCAGAAGCTCGCCGAAGCCGGCGCTCAGCATGTCGCGCGGCGCCAATCCCAACTCTTGCATCACCTTCAACACGAATGAGACGACGATCAAATTGGCAATCGACAGGGGGACCAGGAACTTCCAGTTAAATGCCATGATCTGATCAATGCGCAGGCGCGGGACAGTGTTGCGCAGCCAAAGCGTCGTCAAATAGATGAGGCCGCCTTTGGCGCCCAGCCAGGCAAATGCGATCAAGGGCGATTCGTAGTACAGCGGACCTAGCCAGCCGCCGAAGAAGAGAATCGCCATGATGATGCCATTGGTGAAGACGTGCAAGAATTCGGCGGCGAAGAACATGCCGAATTTCATGCCCGAGTATTCGATGTTGAAGCCGGCCACCAGCTCGGATTCCGCTTCGATCAGGTCGAAGGGAGCGCGCCCGGTCTCCGCTTGCGACGAAATATAGAAGATGACGAATGCCAGCGGCGAGAGCACGATGAACCACATGCCGTTTTGCGCGTTGACGATATCGACCAGGCTCATGCTGCCGGCCAGCAGCACCGGCACCAGCAAGGCGAATACGAGCGGCACTTCATAGCTCACCAGCAGCGCCACCACGCGAAAAGCGCCCAGCAGCGCGTATTTGTTGTTGCTCGCCCAGCCGGCCGCCATGATCGCCAGCGTGCCAAATGAAGCGATCGCCACGAAATAGAGCGCGCCGATCTCCAGGTCGACGCCGTAATGGAAAGGCGTGAAGGGAATGACCGCCCAGAGCAGAACAACCGAGGCGAATGAAACCAGGGGCGCGGCGTTGTAGAGGATGCGGTCGGCGGCGGTGGGCGTGATGTCCTCTTTGCTCAGAAGCTTGATCATATCGGCGATGGTCTGCAGCAAGCCGACAGGACCGACGCGATTGGGACCGATGCGGTCTTGAATGCGCGCCGCCACCTTGCGCTCAATCCAGATGAGCAAGATGACGGTGATGAGGGGAACGCCGCTCACCAGCAGGACGCCGACGAGCAAAGACAGGAAAAGCGCCAAACCGGCATCGGCGCCGGCTTCGACCAAGATGCTGCACAAGCCTGTACAAAGTTCTTCCATCGCCGTTGCCTCAGCTGGCGCTCATTTCCAATCGAGCGCGTTCTTCTTCCAGGCGTAAAAGAGCGCGTCAGTCAGCAAGAAGATGAACAGGAAACCGGCCACAAAGCCGAAGAGGCTCATCTCGTTATAGGCGACCGCCCAGGGAAACAAGAACACCATTTCGACATCAAACACGAGAAATATGAGACCGTAGATATAATATTGAACGCGGAACTGAACCCAGGTATCGCCAATGGTTTCGACGCCGCATTCGTAAGTGGAGCTTTTGAGCACGTTCGGTTTGCGCGGCCGAAAGAGCCAAGCAATGACGATCGGCAAGGCGGGGAAGACCGGCGCCATCACGGCAAACAGACCGATAAAAGCCCATTCGTTCAATACATTCATGCGTTTGGCACCCTGGAAACCGCCCTGCTCCAAGCCCTACAGACCCGTGACTGGCGCGACAAGTTCGCGTCGCTGCGCCAGAGTTTGCGCCATTTATCACAAACGGAAATAGTATAGCAGGACGATTTGGCTTATGCAACGGACTTTTGGACTTGGCTTTCACTTACCCTGGGCGCGTCTAAAACGTGGCGAAATCCGACAGCAAGCTTCCCCGCTGATAATTTTCCTGCGTGTTCGAGGCGAGTAAACTTGTACTATGATTTGGCTGAACACGTTCCTGGATTGAATTCATGTCCCTTCCAATCTCCGAGCAGATCTCCGAAACTGCGCTTATCCAGCCTAGCGCTGCGGAATGGGACCGTTTTGTCCGTGCGCAGCCGCGGGCTCACCTGCTGCAGCTGTCGGCATGGGGCGCGCTGAAATCGCAATTCGGCTGGGGCGCGCAGATCGTGGCGCTGGGAACGGGAGAGGCGATACAGGCGGGGGCCTTGGTATTGCTGAAACGCTTGCCGCTGGGCTTGGGCAAGATGGCTTATGTGCCGATGGGCGGCTACACGACTGACCCGTCATATTATCCGTTGCTCTGGGATGCGGTCGGGCGAGAGACGGGCGCCACTTTCATCAAGCTGGAGCCGGGTCAGTATTCGCCGGGCACAGCGCCGGACTTGGCGCGCATGGGATTTCAAAAGAGCCCGCAGACGATCCAACCGCCGCGCACGATCGTCATCGACATCGCGGACGCCGACGAGGCAATCTTGGGGCGCATGAATCAGGGCACGCGCCGCAAAATCCGCAAGAGTTTGAAAAGCGACATCGAAATTGTGGAAGGCGCGCCAGCTGACATCAAAGCCTTCAGCCGCCTGATGACGCGGACCGGCGAGCGCAACGCATTCGGCGTGCACAGCGAAACGTACTTCGAAAGGGTCTACGAATTGCTTCTGCCAGAGTACGGGACGCTGCTGCTCGCCAGGCATGAGGGCGATTTGCTGGCGGCAATCACGGTCTTCGCCCTGGGCGAAACCGCCTGGTATTTGTACGGCGCTTCGTCGCGTGTCAAGAGCAATCTCTACGCCACCTATGGCATTCAGTGGGCGGCGATACAGTGGGCGAAGCAACGCGGCTGCCGTTATTATGATCTCTGGGGTGTGCCGGATCATGACGAGGCGACGCTCGAGGCGCAATTCAAAGAGCGCGGCGATGGCCTTTGGGGCGTCTATGGCTTCAAGCGGGGCTGGGGCGGCGAAGTCAGGCGGTCTCTTGGCGCTTGGGACAAGGCGCTGAATCCGCTCGTTTACGCCGCCTATCGCGCCGCGATTAGACTCAAGGGATAAGCGAGAGGACGCCCGCCATTCTGACGATTCGCGAGATCGACGAGCGGGAAAACTGGAACGCTCGCTTGCGTGACCTGCCCTACGCGCACGTGTTGCAGACTTGGGAGTGGGGCGAATTCAAGCGTGAGACCGGTCGCTGGGAGCCGCTGCGGCTGGCATTTCAGCGGCGGGGACAGGTCATCGCGATGGCGAGCCTACTCACGCGAAAGATGGGACCGCTACGGGTGATCTACGTCAGCAAGGGTCCCATATTGGATTACCGCGACATTGATCTGGCTGAGCAAGCGCTCGGCGAATTGGAGCGGCACGCGAATCGCTTCGGCGTCGTCTGGCTGAAGATCGACCCCGATGTGGTCGCCGCGACGGGCATGCCCAACAGCCCCAACGATCAGCCAAACGAAACCGCTCGCGCGATCATGGGGATGCTGCGGAAACGCGGCTGGCGCTTCTCCGAGGCGCAGGTGCAATTCCGTAATACGCTGACGATCGACCTGAAACAGAGCGAAGACGAGATCCTGGCCGCGATGAGCGGGAATACACGGCGCAAAATCCGCGTCGCTGGGAAGAAGGGCGTCGTCATCAGGCAGGCTTCGGTCGATGACCTCCCCCTGCTCTATCGTCTCTACCAAATCACCGGCGAGCGCGACCAGTTTCTGATCCGGCCATTCGACTATTATCGCCGCGCCTGGGAACAATTTATGCTGGCGGGGCTGGCGCAGGCATTGATCGCCGAATATGAAGGGGTAGCGATCGCCCATGTGATCCTCTTCCATTTCGGGCAGAAGTGTTGGTATTTCTATGGCGCGTCGGGTAATAAAGAGCGGGCCCGCATGCCAAATTACCTGCTGCAATGGGAGGCGATCAAGTGGGCGAAGGCGCAGCGTTACGCCGTCTACGATATGTGGGGCGCGCCCGATACCTTTGACGAGAGCGACAGTCTTTGGGGCGTGTATCAATTCAAGCGCGGCTTCCGCGGTGAGTTGACGCGGCATATTGGCGCCTGGGATTTTGCATCCCATCCGACTATGTATTACCTTTACCAGCAAGCGGCACCGAAAATTCTCGGCGCATTCTGATGTGAGGAGAGCGGATATGATCGATAGCGCGCTGGTTGAGCAATTCAAGACCGAAGGTTTCGTCGTCGTACCCGGGCTGTTTTCGACGGAAGAGGTCGGCTGTATCAAAGCGCATTTCATGGCTTTGAATGACGCGGCCGGGCACGGCCTTGATGTCGATAAGCCCCACTTGTTGCCTGACGACGATCCGCTGAAAGTCTATCCGCGCATCATTCATTCGCACCGTTGGGACAAGCTCTCGCTGGATTGGCTGCTTGACGACCGCATGCGCCATTGGACGACCGCCGTCTTGGGAACGGAGCCGTATGCGGCGCAGACGATGTTTTATTTCAAGCCGCCCGGTGCGCGCGGGCAGGCGCTGCACCAGGATCAGAAGCCCTTGCGCGTCCAGCCCGGCACTTGCCTGGCCGCCTGGATGGCGGTTGATGATTGCGATGAGGAAAATGGCTGCCTGCAGATAGTGCCGCGCACGCATAACTTGCCCATGCTCTGCCCGATTGAAGCCGATATGACGCAGAGTTTCAGCGGCAGTACCGTGCCGATCCCGCCGGGAAGCCAGGCCGAGCCGGTCCTCATGAAGGCGGGCGATGTCGTCTTTTTCAATGGCTATGTCATCCACGGCAGCTTCCCCAATCGCAGCGAGACGCGTTTCCGCCGCTCCTTGATCGCCCATTACATCGTCGGCGAAGCCGAGAAGGTGAATGAGTTTTATCACCCGGTGCTGACCTTCGCCGGCGAAGAACTCGATCTGCTGGATAGCGCAGAAGGCGGACCCTGCGGCGTCTTCACCACTGAAGGCGAGCCCGCCATCGTAATGGTCGAATCCTAGTCGATTACCTCTCTTCCGTAATGGTAAACCGCGCCCCCGCGCCGCGGCCATAGACCTCCGGGAAATACATCTCCTGCGCAATTGGCGGGATGACGTTGAATTTACCGGCTATGGTCAGGCGGATGCTGTATACGAATTCGTAGACGCCGCGCGGCAGGGTGCTGGCGTAGATCACCGCTTTTTCGTCATAGAATTGTACGTGGTCGAAATACCACCAGCCCCATCCCCGGCGCGCGTCAATTCGACCGCCGCGTGGCATGGTTCCTAGTTGCGCGCTGGTCGCCAGGTTCGGATTGATCGCTTCGGCGCCGGCCGGGAAGAAGTCTTCGATGACGACGTAACGCAGGGTATTCGGCGCGACGATGCGCAGGCGGACTTGCACCACGTCGCCAATGGCGGCGCGCGAGATTGGCGTTTTCTTTCCGTCGTCGAGCATGGTGTAGCTTCGCGAGATTTCGAGGCCGCGGCTGAATGGCGCGATGTCTTCGATCGGCAAAGCGAGATTCAGATGCGCGCTGTAATAGAGCGCGCCATCGCCAGCGTCTCGCTCAAATTCGATCAGGTTGGTCTCTAGTGAGATCATATCGGCCACATCAATTCGAGTCTCATCCGTCTCCAAAACGTTGTCTGAGGTCGCGATGCCAGTTGAGACCACGCTTTCATTCAGAGAGACGGACCAGGCATAGTTCGGGTTCAGCTCGCCGCTGGCGTGCATCCAGTTGGTGAGCGCGATGATCGACCAGACATTTTCCAGGCGCGAGGACCAAAAGCCCCGGCCCTGGCGCACAGAAACCAGATGGCGCGCGATATTGGGCAGCAGCTCGCTTTCGGGTCGGATTTTGAGCAGGGCATTCAGCACCAGCGCCGTCGAGCGGACATCCGACGACCAGTTCCAGCTGTCTTTGTACGTCTCTTCAAAGAAGACCCCGCTGGCGCGCGTCACCGCTCGATTCAGCATCATCTGCGCCAGCGTTTCCAGGCGTTGATCATCCGGATTGACGCGGTGCAGCGTCAGCGCCTGGAAGGCGATTGCATCGAGATTCAGGCGCGCGCGCTGCAAGTAAAGCTCTGTATTGCGGGCGCTGTCGGGCGAGCCGGCAAGAGCCAGCGCATAAAGCAGGAAAGCTTGCCGATTCAGTTGCCAGTTCGGTTGGGCAAGCGAAGGCGTAACCAAATGGGTACGGAGCAGACCGAGAGACCGGCTAATGACGCTGTCGCGCAAGGGATATCCCAGGCTTTTCGCTTCGGCCAAACCGATCAAGGCATAAGCGGTTGTCAGCGCATGCGCCTTGGGATACGAGCACCAACTCCAGCCGCCTTCCGGCGCTTGACGGGCATAGAGATCGTCGATGCCCTGCGCAACCAACATGCCAGTTTTCAATTTTAATTCCGGCTTCGCCAAGCCCAGCTCTTCTAGCGCGCGGTAGGCTGCGATATTGGGCAGGAAGCGGCTGACGATCGCGGTCGCGCATTCCTTATTCCGCCCGGTGGTCCGCTCGAGGTAGGCCAGCGCCTCATTGGTGACGCCAGCCAGCGACTTGTCGATGCGGATGTCGAGCGAGCCGGAGCGGACTTCGGTATCGCGCGGCAGCAGGACCGCCTCGACGCGGGCGCCGCCTTGCAGCAGCGCGCCGACCGTGCCGACCGTCTCCGGCGCTTCGTAGCGGTAGACCGGCAGAGTGCCGTCTTCGTCTTGGCTGACGGAGGAAATGCTCGCGTCGCTATATTTTCCATCCACGCTGACGACAGCGAACTGCGGCGCCACTGACTCGACATCCTTAATTGTCACGGTCCAGGTTGCGCGCGCGCGTCCGCCGGCGGGGATCTCAATTCTTTGCGCGATGCGGCTCGGGTTAGCGAATTCCAGCCCGGCTGTATTCAAAAGTGATACGCTCGCTTCAACGCCGGCGCCGGTGTTGTTGTTGACGACAGCCGAAAGCTGGACGCTGTCTCCCACAGTGAAGAAGCGCGGCGTCACCGGGCGGATCAGCAGCGGACGCGAGCTGATCAGATCGAAGGTATTCTCGCCGACGAGCAAACGCCCGTCGATACCCTTGGTCAGCGCGCGGGCATCAAGGCGCCAGGTGGTCAAATTGTCGGGCAGCTTTACCTCGAATGTAGCTTCGCCCCGCTCATCAGATACCAGCGACGGATTCCAATAAGGCGTCTCAACGAATTCGCTTCGCGGCTCGGGAAGCGGAGGCGGAGCGTCGTAGGCGCCGCCACCGCCGCCGAAGCAGCAGTCGAACATATCGTCCATTGGATCCAAAGTCCCCATAGTTTCGACCAAGTTGGCCGTGAATTCGTCGCCATTATTCACCAGCGAACTGGAGGTATGAACGCCAAGAGGCTGCGGACTAAAGAAGGACTCAAGCAGTTTTTCGCTGTTGCGCTCGCCCAGCGACAGCGCCGCCAGGTCGGTCAGAGCAACGCCGACCTCCGCGATCACCGGATCGCCCTTCCAGTCGGTGACCTTCAGACGAAACGTGACCTCATCTTGTGGCGCGGCTTGATCGGGCTCGGCGCTGATCTCGATATTGAGCGCGTATCGCTCGGGATCCACTTGCAACTGAGTCGTGCCAATACGCCAATCGGCGAATGGTCTGTCCTCGCCAGCCGGATTCAGCAGGAAAACGCTGACGTAGATATTGGGCGCGTGTTCGGGCATGATTTCGAATTCGTGGATATGCGAATTGCTCGTCAGCGTGACGACATCGGTGCTGAGCACATCGCCGCGTTCAATGCTGATCAAGGCCTGAGTCGCGTCTTGAAAGGGCGAGGCGATCAGCACCTGCGCTTTTTCGCCGACGCGGTATTCATTGCGCGCGGGAACCAAATCGATAGTCTTGTCGTCGTCCCGTCCCCAGCGAACAGGAGACCGGCTTGATACCCAGGTACGCGCAGTCGCGCTAACTTGATGTCCCAACTTGTCTTCCGTGGAGACATTCATATTGAAGATGCCCCCTTTTGGCGGCTGAAAACTAAAGCGCGCCTCGCCGTTGGCGCCGGTCCGGACCGCCCCGCTGGTCACGGGAATCTCTTCGACCTCCCAACTCGATTTGACGCGGCCGGTTGCGAGATCCTGCCCTTGCGTTCGCGTCCAATGGCGCTCCACCACCCGCACGTTAATGTCTTGGTCGGCGATGGGCTCGCTGTCCCAATCGACGGCGATGATGTTGAAGACGCTGTCTTCGCCGACGCGCGTGACGTACTTCTCGGGCTGGGCGCCGAGATAGAGCAGCCCCTGGTGCACGATGAGGTCTGAATCCGCAGTGATGGTCTGCCCGGCTTCGTCGCGGATTGACGCTTCGACGCGCCAGCGCTGGCTGCCGGGCTCGTCGCCCAAGTCGCCGACGAGGTCGAAGCGGGCGACGCCGTCGTCGTCGGTTTGCAGCGAACCCTCGGCGACAATGCGCTTCTCCTTATTTCTGCCGTAGCCGTCCCAGTACGCGCGCCCCTCGCTGAAGCGATAGCGGCCGTCGCCGGCGTAGTTGAAATGATAAGGCGCGGGATAGGCGCTGTATTCGGCGGCGGCATCGGATACGGGGCCGCCAAAATAGTACCGGCCTTCCAGCTCGAAGCTTGCCTTGTCGCCATGCAGGATATTCGGCTCGTCAGTGGAAAGCGTCACCTGGTACTCCGGCAAACGGTATTCCGCGACCTGGAACATGACGTAGTCGTCGTCACGACGATATTCGCCGCGGCTGTTGGGGAAGGCGATTGAAACATAATATCGTCCGAGAGAGGTGTCGGGCGCGATATCGAATTTGCCGCTGAAGGTACCGAAATCGCCGACTTCCAGGACGCGTCTTTCGACGACTTTGCCGGTTTCGCGGCTGCGGAGCCTTGCCTCGACCGTCTCATGCGGCGCCGGCATGTAGACGACATCGTCTTTGCTGCGCGCGATGCCGCGGAAGTAGACCGGCTGCCCCGGGCGGTAGACCGGGCGATCGGTATAGAGATAGGCTTGAATAGCGTCCGGGTAATAGGAAGCGCGGATATAACTGTCTCCGTGCTCCATACCGACTGCCCACTTGGAATAGCCGATGCCGAAATGCTCGTCCCTGTCCAGCACGGCAAGCAAACCGGTTGCCCAAATTTCCGGCGTGTACCAGCTATGTAGATTTGCGATGCCTCGTTCATCAGTGAGAGCGCCGCCTTGATAATCGCCCAACTGGTTGTATACGCTGATGCGCTCGCCGACGATCGGCGCGCCGGAATTGACTTCAACCGCCCAGACTGTCAGGCGATCAGCAGTGTGCTTAAGTGTCAGCACCGCATTCGATACATTCAGATAATGGCTGTCCAGCCGACTCCATTCATTCAATTCCGGCGCAAATGCATTGAGGAAATAAGCGCCGGGCGAGAGCGGCTCGTCCTCAGCCGACGAGAGCGGTCCGCTGTTTCCCAGCTGCAGCAAGTCATACTGCGTCAGGTTTTCCGCTACCTTGCCGCTAATCGTCCAACGGCGCAGGGGCACGCGTCTCGAGTCAAGATAGTCGGATGTGGTCCGGCTCGAGCCGCCGTAAAGATCGGCGACGAAATCTTTTGCCGTGAGGCGATGAAGCTCGAGATCGACTTTTTTTACGCCGCGATGGGTGAGGAATAACTGGGTCGGTTGTCTGTTTGCGTTATAGAAGCCGACCGAACCAGGCGCGCGCAATCCCATCGTCGGTGGCAAGGGACCGGTGGTGAAGCTGAAGGTCAGCGAATCAGTGATGGCGTTGCCGTAGATATCTTCCATGCCCGGATCAATCCGGACGGTGTATTCGGTGGACGGCTGCGCTTTGAAGTGGATGTCGTAGCGTTCATTCATATAGCTGTAGTAGACGCGCGTCCATTCATCAGGCTTCGGCTCGATGTGGATGCGCTCGCGCAGGGTGTCAATGTTCATGCGCGAGGCGAAGGTCAAGCTAAAGCCGCCGCCACGGATTCCGGTCGCGCCGTCTGCTGGGCTCGTCCGTCTTATGGTGGGGCGGGGGATCGTCCGGTAGCTCCAGTATTTACCGGCTAGGCTGAAGGGCAGCCCAGCCGGGAATCCCGCTACATATTCGCTGTCGTACCAGAGCCGGGCAGCGGGGACAAAGGTGAAGCTCTTGCCATCCTCCGCCCATTCGAATCCGCCGGCGATATCAATTGCATCGCTCTCCGATCCAGCGCGGAAGAAGAAGGCGCGCTCCACAGCGCCGCGGTCGACGGCTTGGTCGAAGCGCACCTGAATCCTCGGTTCAAGTGTCAAGTCATCCCAGCGGTACCGCCAATAGCGACTCGTAGGCCGCGGATGGATGGAAACAATCGAGGGCGCCATTGTGGTGAATGACCACCAAACGGGATCGCTTACGAACGAACCATCAGCCGCTTCCAGATCTGCCGCTACCGAGGCGCGGTACTCGGTAACGCTTTTCAAGGGTTCCGACGGCGTGAAGACATAGACGGCGCTGTTGACCCATTCGCCGCTTCCGCCAGTCGCGGGAGACAAAACGAGCGGATGCGGCAATTCGTCCTCACTAATGGATGCAGCTAGCGGGACGACCGGACGGTCAAAAACGACGGTGATGGCGGAATCGACCGGGACAGACGCGCTATCGGGCTGCGGAAAGACTTCCGCGATCTGCAAGTAGCCGGCCGTGGAGAAGGTGGCGTCAAATGGGTAGAGCAGCGGCGCGCCGTCTTTTGCCTGCAATGGCGGCGTAAAGCTAAAAGTGTATTCTGCATCGCGCTGGTATCGCTCGATTGGCTCGAAGGCAAGCGAGTATTCGTCGCAATGCAGGCGGCCGCGAATGACGGGCTGCCAGGTTAGCGCCTTTTCTGCCTCGGCACAATTGACGCGGCGATTGAACGTGAAGGTGATCGCTTCGTCGAGAGCAAGCCGGCCGGCGGGCGATGGCTGCGCGTCAATCACTTCCAGCGACACGGCCCGCTCGCTCTGCGCGAGATTTTGCAGCGAGCCGGACCAGATCAGCACCGGCAAAAGAACGCGTAACAAGAAACATAGCTGGCGCATCGGAAAGTCCTCCAATTCAAGCGACGTTTCCTCTCATTATAGGAGGCGGCCGCCCGAAGATTTCCCTACGCCAGCCAGCGATTAACCTGTTTCCGCGTCGGTTTCGGCTTCGCTCGAAAGGAGCTTTGCATAAGCGCGGTGGGCGCGATCGATCACATCGTCAAGCGCGAACAGGCGGGCGAATTCTCGCTGCGCAAGCCTGAGATCGTCTCGGCTCAGATCATCCGCCAGAAAGACGCGTTCGCCATAGTCGCCGAGCTCCTGAATGACCCAATCGTATTTGTAGTAAGCCAGGGCAAGCGGATTGACCGTGTGATCGCCGTAACAAGCGAGGAAGGCGTGAGTAGTATCGGCTGAGCGTCCATCGTCGATGAAGAACATCAGGTCGCGTTCCCTTGGCGCCAGCAGCGCCTCGTCCCAATCGACAATGTGAATCTCGCCGGCGCGGTCAATGATAATATTCGCCGGGTGAATATCGGCGTGGCAGAGGACGAATGCGGGCGGCTGATCTTCCAGCCGCGCGCCCAAAGCGAGATAGCGTCCGCGACATAAGTCGATGACATCGGCATTGTTGCGCCAGATTTGAGCGACCGTTTCCGCTACCGCGCCCTCAAATGCGCCGCGACTCAGAACTGCCTCGACGCGCTCAGTTGTATCTAGCCACTTTACGGCGAAGACTTCATGCGGGACTTGGTCGGCGAGCTCCAGCGGAATAGCCGTGTCATGAATCGAGCGCATGATGCTTCCCCAGTCGCGCCATTGCGCCGCCGTCAGAGACATATTCCAGTCGGATTCGCCTTCAATACAGGGATATAGCATCAGCGCGAAGTCCTTATTGGCATTAATGCGCGCGCATAATCGCCCCGACTTATCTGGGATCGGCGCGACTACATTTTCAATGCCGCGATTCTTCAGAAAACGCGGGACTAGCAAGGATGCCCGGTTCACTGGACCCACTCGCAGCTTTAGAAAGTATTCGCCCGACGCCGCCTCGACGCGGAAGGACCAGGCGCGCGCGTCATTACCGATTGGCAAAAACTCAAGCGAACGCGTGCTGAGATCGTAGCTGGCGCGCAACTGCTCGATGATGGGTTCATCCGCCAGCGTCGGTCGTTCGAGCATGTGCCCTCCGGTATTTTTCGCTCCAAAATAGCAGCGCTGGCTAATCATACCTGTCGAGCGCGAGGAGGCGATAGCCCAACAGCCACCCCTAGCGCGCGTGAATGTAACGACCAGTCTTAGGCATTCGCCTCATATCGGCAAATGCGGGAATTCGTGGTATATAATAAGCGCAAGAATTTTGGCCGCGCTATCGACGGAGTCGAAAGGCGCGAGGCAAGGTGTCGAGGGTGAGCGTACTACAGAGCCGCGTCTTGCTCCTCAATGGCAGCACGTGGGAACCGCTATCGGTGATTACGGTTCAGCGCGCGATCAATCTGCTGCTTGGGGGCAAAGCCATCGCCGTCGAAATGACGGGTCAATACCTGCATACCGTGCGGACTCGGTTTGAAGTCCCTTCCGTGGTCGCGCTGAAGTCCTACGTCAATGTGCCGCGCCGCAAATCGCATTGGAGCCGCAAGGGCGTGCTGGTGCGCGACGACTATACCTGCGTCTATTGCGGGATCAAGCTCGGCGCCCAAGTGAAGGGCAAGGTCCTCAGCAAGCGCGATTTCACCATCGACCATATCATCCCACGCTGCCAAGGCGGCAAAGACACCTGGTCGAACACCGCCTGCGCCTGCGCCAAATGCAATCACCGCAAGGGCAACCGGCTGCACAATGTCGCCGGCATGCGCCTGCTCTGGGAGCCCAAGACGCCGCGAACCAGCTACCTGGTCATCGCGCTCGGTTCGGGTCCTGAGATATGGAAGCGCTACGTCGAGATTTAGCGTCGCTTCATCCAATCGAAAACGCTCCTGTTTGCATGGCGGGCAGCCAACCCCTCCCCCGGTCCCCTCCCCGAAGCATCAGGGAGGGGGAGCTAAACATCGCGGGATGCAAGGTATTTTGAGTGTGCGGCGGCATTGTCACGCGCTTGACAAAGTTAGCTCGCATGTTCTATGCTATGAGTGCCTAGTCGACCGTCGCCGGGTGATGCCTTGGCGGCGACTGCCGACTTGCTGGGAATCGGTCAACGCCGGGAGCGAGAGATGCTTTCCACCGATGATCTGCGGCGGGGACAGATTGTGCGCTTGACAATGCCCTACCGCGACGCCGAACGTGGCATCTACACCGTCGTCTACATGTATCGCAACGGCTGGCTCGGCGTCTTATCGCATCGCGACGGCCGGAGGTATGATGTGCCGCGTCAGGTGTGCAGGCAAGTGGAAACGGCAAAGGCCCGAGTGATCAAAAAGGGGGTCGCTTCTCTACAGCATGCCGAGAGAAAGCCGCGCCGTCTGCAGCAGCAGCGTCACACCCAAATAGGTGAGGAATGCGGCGCAGGCCAGATTGATCCAGCGGAAGAGACGCTGGTTGAGCAAGCGGCGCCCAAATTCCACGACCGTCGCGAAGAAAAAACACCAGCAAATCTGCGCAATCATGAAACCGCTGAAGAAGACTAAGATATGAACAGGTTGCGGATCAAGAAAACCTAAACCAACGATGACGCCGCTCATGCCCAGCCACGCGGTGATGTTCTGCGGATTGGACAGTGAGAGCATTGCGCCAGCGACAAAATGATTGCCAGGTCTGTTATCCGCAGCAGCAATTACGACATCCGAGCGAGACGCCCGCCAGGCCTGCCAACCAAAGCGCAGAAGCAAGCCGCTACCGAAAAATCCCAGCAAGAGTGTCACAAACGGATTCTGAAACAAGATGGCGGCGCCAACCAACGCGATCAGCGCCCAGACCCCGTCACCCACCAATGACCCCAATTCGACGCGCAGCGCAGCGCCCCATCCATGTGCGATTCCACGGCGCAATGCCTCGAAGCCGATGGGACCAGGCTGAAGGGCAAAACTGATCGCCATGACAAATGCGGTAAAGAAAAGTACGTCCATCTCGCAAAGCGACCGCTCGAACTGAAGATGAAACTATGGTATCAGTTCCGATTCGCGGAGAAATGGGACATATATGCAAAGTCCGTCGAACGGAGCTTGTTTGAAACTGACAAAGGCTGGGCCCCGCTGAGCTCGCTAATCCCCCAGTGCCCATTCCCGCAAGATTGCCGCGATAAGTGTTGCCTGGCGCGGCAAGCTGTCGATGATGACGTGCTCGTGCGGGGCATGGGCGCCATCGCCGTGCGCGCCGAGACCGTCCAAGGTGGGGATGCCCATCGCCGCGGTGAAGTTGCCGTCAGAGCCGCCGCCAGTGCCGCCTTCATATAGGGTGAGGCCCTGCCGCTCGCCAATCTCAGCCACCTTTTCGAAGAGGCCCGGCCGCCGTTCCATCGGCGGTCGCTGGTGCCCGCGGACGCAGCAGACTTTGGCGCCGGGCATCTTTGGATAGAGATTGGTCAAGGCGGCCTGTAAATCTTCCATAGCGGACATCGTCATGACGCGAGTGTCGATGTGAGCGCGCACCTGAGCGGGAATCACATTACCGGCTGAGCCGCCTTCGACCAAAGTAATCGAGACCGATGTGCCGTATTTCAGATCGTTCAGCTTATTGATTTCCAGCGCCTGCTGGGCGAATTCGATGATAGCGTTGATGCCCTCTTGCGGCGCGATGCCGGCGTGGGCGGCGCGCCCATCAATGGTAAGGGTGTATTTGCCGCCGCCTTTACGCCAGGTCTTGATCGCGCCTTCTTTGGTGGCCGGCTCCATCACCAGCGCCAACTCGCAATCAGCCGCCAGGTCCTTGATCAGCGCTTCGCTGTGAGGGCTGCCGATCTCTTCATCCGTGTTTAGCAGGAAGTGGATCGGACGCGGTGGCAATTGACCGCTTTGCTGCAGCGCTCGAATCGCTTCCAGGGCGATCACGATCCCCGCTTTCATATCCAGGGCGCCGGGTCCATAGAATCGTCCATCCTCGATCCTGATAGGCATGCTCGACAATGCGCCCGTCGGATGCACCGTGTCCCCATGCGCCAGGATTAGAAATGGATTTCCCGGCGCCGTCTCATTCCACTTCGCCAGCAGAAAATCGCCGACGTCGCTTTGGGGAAATCGCTGCACCGAGCTTGGGCTCAGCGAGTGGAAGCGCGCCTCCAGAAAGTCAACCAGCCGGTCGACGCTGTCTTTCTCGCGCGTGAAGGACTCGCGCTCCACCAACGCCGTCAGCAAATCGAGCATTGCGCTTTGGCGCTTCTTGAATGCATCCAAGAGTTTAGTCAAATCGCGGTAATCCTTTCTTGACTGCGCAGCTACCCGTCTTTCAAATGCAGCGCGAAAAAGGCGACCAGCTGATCGGCCAGGTCGGTCTGTGCATTTAGCATGGCGGCGCCGCGCCCGCCCGCCCCCTCGATAAATTGCGCTGGCCCGCTCGCCGCTTGCGACAGCGCCATGGCGGCGGCGTAGGATTCGCTGTCGTTCCTGCTCGAGGCCAACCACAGGGGGCGTGCGCCAAATGAGGGCATCATGTTCAACAAGGTAGCACGAGACGTCGGGCTGAACAGCGCCAATGCGTCGCAAAGCGTATTCACGCTGCAAGCGAGCATCGCCAGATCGGCGGAACGCGCCTCGCCCGCGATGCCAATGGCGCCGGCGTTCACGCCCGGAATCGCAATCAGCGATTGCAACATCAGGTCGACTTGGCTCGCCGGCGTTGTGGACTCGACTTGCAGCGCCAAGACGACAAACCCGGCTTGCGACAACTGCTGCGGCAGCGCGCCCCAGGCCGAGACATTGGCGCCCAACATCAGGATAGCGGGTTGTGGCTGGCTGCCGCGCCGGTAAAGCTCGCCCGGGATCGTCGTCCTCGCATCCAGCAAAAGCGTAACGCCGCGCTCCGAAGCGCCCGACGGCGCCGGCGGCAGAATCGCGCCCGCTGGCAGCGAGGCAAGGCTGTAGCTCGTCACGCCGCTGTGGCGCATGTTATCGGTATATTGGGCTTCGGCACTGGGAATGAAGGCCTTGTTCGGCGGTACGCTTATCGACACAGCAGTCGCGGTCGCTATAGACATCTGCGGCCAATCGGGCGACAAGCCGCAGCCGGCGAGCATGCTCAGCGCTAAGGCGAACAACAAAATAAGGAAGCAGCGACTGCGCCAGAACATACTTAGTCGTGAACGCAGACGAGGCTCAAAGGGGTCAGGTCCCGCTGGCATAGACGATCATCCGTTCGCTATCCGCAGCGTAGGCGCCGCCCTGCGTATCGCCATAGACCTCGTCAAGCACGAAGCCACATCGCTCCAGCAAGAGCCGCAACTCCGGCAGAAAGAAATAGCGCAGTGTATGGGGCGCCAGGTGGCGTTTGACCGCGCCGTCGCCATCGATTTCGTCGTAGATCCAGTCGACATGCAGCAGTTGCGCCGCGCGGTCGAGCGCGCTGACGGATTGCAGCATGATCATGTGCCCGCTCTCGTCGTCGAGGAATACGCGCTCCAGCGTCAAGGAATCGGTGTCTTCCGAGGCGAAGACCGGACCGGCGTGCGGCAGGTCAATCACGAGTCTGCCATCGGCGGCGAGCCAGTTGCGCAGCCTTCTCAACAGCGCGATCTGCTGCTCCTGCTCTCTAAAGTGCATCAATGCGTTGTATGTTAGCAAAATCAAGCCGAACCTGCGTTCATATTCGTAGCGCAGCACATCCGCGTCAACGGTAGTGATCTTGTCCCGCAGCGACGGCACTTGCTCAAGATTGCGTTCCAGTTTAGCGAGCATGCGGGGATTGTTGTCGATGCCGAAGACGCGATGGCCTTCTTGCGCCAGATGGATCAGGACGCGCCCGGTGCCGCAGCCAACATCAAGAATGTCGCCCCTGTTTTCGGCCGCGAGCCGGCTGTACATGGCCAGGTCGTCGGTTTTGTCATGATTTTCAGCGTCATAGAAGCGCGCCACCGTTGAATAGAAAGCCGCCACAATCTCCCCTTGTGAATTGCTCTTATGCAGTCACGTCATATTCAAGGCGCGCTGCCAACCAGTGTAGTTGGAGAGGCGAAATCACGAAACAGAGATGCGCGGCAAGTGATTTCGCATTGGTCTCGACCTGAGATAATTGGACGACAATTCAGGACTAATCTGCCGGTAATGAGGAATTTCCCTCAGCCAAACAGCGAAACTCAGAAAGAGGTGTAGACATGAAACGGAGCAAGTTCTGGAGCGCGAGCATCATGATGAGCGTCATCATCATCGTGACCAGCGCCTATAGCATGTTCGGGTTAGTGCTGGGGCAGGAGTCCCGATCGTCCGAAGGAGCGGGCGAACATCAGACCGCATCCAGCGAGGGCGCCGGCGAGCACGGCGGCAGCGGCAATGAAGGAAGCGAAGGCGGCGGCGAGGGTTCGGAAGACGGCAGCGGTGGGGACGCGGCTGAGCGCGCGGGAGCGAATGCCCTGGCGCTGAACGAGACCTACGATGTCACCCGCAACGGCGCGCGCTTGATCCTGCGCTACGATGCGGCGAACAATCAGTTCATCGGGGCGGTTGAGAACACGACCAACGCGATCCTGACGCGGGTGCGGGTGGAGATTCACCTGAGCAACGGCGTCGAATTGGGTCCGACGACCCCGACCGATATGGCGGCGGGCGATGTGCTGGATATCGTCCTGGATGCGGGCGCGCAGCCCTTTGACAGCTGGACGCCCCATGCCGAGGTTGGCATGAGCGAAGGCGCGGGCGGCAGCGGTGAAGGCGCGGGCGAGCACGGCGGACAAGGTCGCGAAGGCTTTGAAGGGGGCGGCAGCGCGGAGGGCAGCGACGAGAGCGGCGATCCCTCGAGCCCGATCCTGGGCTTGGATGAAAGCTGGGACGGTGTGGTCAACGGCGTGAGAAGCTCGATGTCCTACGACCCGGCGCGGGGCGCGTTCAGCGGCTTCGTCGAGAACCCCGGCAACACGACCATCTGCTTCGTTCAGATCGAGTTGAATCTGAAGGGTGGCACGCAGACGGTGGTCGAGTTGGGGCCGCAGCCGGTTGGCGACCTGGCGCCGGGCGAACGCGCGCCGGTCGAGTTGCTGGTCGCGGATGAGCCCTTGGCGGCCGGCGTTGCCTTTGATGCCTGGGAGATTCACCCCGAAGTCTTCGACTGTGGCGGGCCGGGACCGGTCAACACGGAAGGCGCCGGTGAAAGCAGTGGCGAAGGCGCGGGCGAGCATGGCGGACAAGGCCCAGAGGGTGCCGGCAGCGATGCGGGTGAAGGCAGCGGCGCCAATGCCCGGGCGCTGAACCAGATCTACGATGTGACCCGCAATGGCGCGCGTACGGTCATGCGCTACGATGCAGCCAACAATCGCTTCATGGGCAAGGTGGTCAACATGACCAACGCGACGCTGACGCGGGCGCGGGTCGAGATCCATCTGTCCAACGGCGTCGAGCTGGGGCGGACAAACCCGACTGACATTCCGCCTGGATATCAACTGTCGGTCATCCTGCCCGCGACTGATCAGCCCATCGACAGCTGGGCGCCCCATGCGGAGTTCGGCCTGGGCGAAGCTGGCGGCGAAGGCAGCGGCGGTGATGGCGCTGGCGAGCACGGCGGACGTGAAGGCCGCAGCGAACATGGCGGACGCAGCGAGGGCGGCAGCGGCTAAGCACGCGAGGTGAATCAGGGACTGCATCTAGCGAGTAGCGGTCCCCGCAAGTCCGATGCTCGGGCGCGCTGTACAATAAAGATGGCGCGCCTGAGCTATAACTTTTGAGAAGGCACTATGAGCCAAAACATTCTTATCATTGAAGACGACCGCCGAATCGCAAACTGGGTCAAAGTATATTTTGAACGAGCGGGCTTCAGCGCTGTGGTCGCTTATCATGGCCAAGCCGGGCTGGCGGCTGCGCGCAGCCTCGCGCCTGATCTGATCATCCTGGATTTGATGCTGCCGCGAATCAGCGGTATCGAAGTCTGTAACATTCTGCGCCGCGAAAGCGATGTTCCTATCATTATGCTAACGGCGAAAGAGACGCATAGCGATCGCATCAAGGGGCTGGATTGCGGCGCCGACGACTATATCGTCAAGCCCTTTGACCCGGACGAGGTCGTCGCCCGCGCCCGGGCGGTGCTGCGCCGCGCGCACAAAGAAGTGCAGCAGGTCTTGACTTGCGGCGCCATCAGCGTCAACGCAACGACGCAGAGCGTGACGGTCAACGAGCGGCCTGTCTCCTTGAGCCAGGCGCAATATGCCCTGCTGTCCGCGTTTATGCGGCATCCCAATCAGGTGCTCACGCGCGATCAACTCATTTCGTTGGCGTTCAACAACGATTTTGATGGCTTCGACCGCGCGATCGACAATCATATTCTGCGTTTACGCAAACAGCTTGGACCCGGGGCGCCGATCAAAACGGTTTATGGCGCCGGTTACAAGCTCATCGCGGAGGAAGCCTGATGTCCCTGCGCTGGCGCATCTTGAGCGTACTGGTTTTCGTTATCATCTTGACGGTCGCCTGGAATCTGGCAGCGAGCTATTACGTCACGCAGCGGCAGCTTGATGCTTTCGTGAGCGAATTGAGCCAACGAGAGGCGAGCGAACTCGCGCGGCAATTGAGCCGAGCCTATACAGCAGCAAAGGGCTGGCACTCGGTCGATGCGGCATTGTCGGCTTCGGGTTATTTGTACGAAGACGATACCGAACACACAGAGGGAGCTGAAGGTAGCGCCGATGCCGAAGGCGATGAAGGCTTTCACATTGACCGGCTCCGCGTCGTCATTGTTGATTTAGCGGGACGGAGCATCCGCGACAATTTTGCTGAGCTCGAAGCCGGCGAGATGACGCGCGCCCTGACGGGCCAGCGCCGCGAGATCCTGGATTTGGGGACCGGTCAGTCGGTAGGTTTCGTGTATCTGGATGTCGACCAGAACTTTCTGGAGACAGAGTCGATCAGTTTTCTGGGTGAGCTGCTACTCAGCTCTAGCGCCAGCGGCTTGTTCATTTTAATTGTTGCTCTGTTGCTAGCAACTTCTTTGTCGAGACGCATCACCGCGCCGATATCGGCCCTGACCAAAGCCGCGCAAGCTATCGCGAGACGCGAAGACACAACCCTTCTGCCGGTAATGTCGATTGATGAGCTCGGCCAGATGAGCGCGGCCTTCAACCATATGACAAAGGCTCTGCAAAGGCAGCGTGATCTGCGCAAAGGCCTGATCAGTGATGTTTCGCATGAGCTGAATACGCCTTTGACCGTCATTCAGTTGGAAGCCAAGGGGCTGCTGGATGGGCTGCAGGCGCCGGACCGGGCGGCGCGGCACATCGTCGAGGAAGTGAATATGCTGCGCAATTTGGTAAACGACCTGACTTGGCTGGGGGAAACCGATTCCGGCGAGTTTACGCTCAAGCTCGAAACCTGCGACATCGGCACGCTATTGACCAGCGAGGTCGAGCGTTGGGGCGCACAGGCGGACGCGCGTGACACTAGTCTGTCGCTAGCGCCCCTGCCTCAACTGCCAGCGCTCCGGCTTGACGCGGGGCGAATAGGTCAAGCTTTGGGGAATCTGATACACAATGCGTTGCAACACACGGACCAAGGCCAGGTGATCGTCTCGGCGGCGCTGGATGACGGCGAAAGCGTCCAGATTTCGGTGGAGGATGACGGCGCGGGTATCGATCCGGCTGATTTGCCGCATGTTTTCCATCGCTTTTACCGCGCGGTGGAGAGCGACAGCCCTGGCCGCGGATTGGGGCTGGACATCGCCCGCACGATCATCGAAGCGCACGGCGGCAGCATCGCCGTCCATAGCGACGGGCTCGGTTGCGGAACGACGGTACGGTTTCAGTTGCCCGTGGACAAGAACAGCGACCGGAGTTCCGTCTAATTCAGATTCTGGAAGATGCCGGCCGCGCCCATGCCGCCGCCGATGCACATCGTCACCATGCCATAGTTGCTGCCGCGCCGTTTCATCTCATTGATGATCTGCACCGTGAGTTTGGCGCCGGTACAGCCTAGAGGATGTCCGAGGGCAATCGCGCCGCCATTGACATTGACAATTTCCGGATTCAATTCCAACTCGCGCAGGACCGCCAGCGATTGCGAGGCGAAGGCTTCGTTCAATTCGATGATGTCAATATCGTCGAGGGTCAGTCCGCAGCGGTTTAGCGCTTTCGGCACCGCTTTGATGGGACCGACGCCCATGATCTCAGGCCGGACGCCGGCGACCGCGAAGCCGACAAAGCGCGCCAGCGGGGTCAAGCCCAGGTCTTCGGCTGCCTCGCGTTCCATGACGATGACCGCGGCCGCCCCGTCGCTCAAGGGGCTGGAATTGCCGGCGGTCACCGTGCCGTTGGGCTTGAAGACAGGCTTGAGACTGGCGAGCGCCTCGAGCGTGGTTTCGCGCCGGAGATGCTCATCGTGATCGAGCATCTTCGAGACGACTTTCGGCATGCCATCGTCGCCGACGATCGTCTCTTCCCATTCATAGGGAAGGATCTCACTCGAAAAGAAGCCGGCGTCGGTGGCGGCAGCGGCTTTCTGATGACTGCTGTAGGCGAATGCGTCCATATCTTCGCGGCTGATGCAGAATTCAGAAACCACGCGCTCGGCGGTTAAGCCCATGCTCATATAAACGTTGGGATCGTTCTCCGCCATGTGCGGATTGGGGCTGAGATGGTGGCCCGTCATTGGCACGGAGGACATTGACTCGGCGCCGCCGGCGATCACGACATCGGCTTGATCGGCGATGATGCTGTTGGCTGCCAGCGCGATCGTCTGCAAGCCGCTGGAGCAGAATCGATTGACCGTCTGGCCCGGCGTATCCACTGGCAACCCGGCGCGGAGGGCGATGACGCGGGCGAAGTTCATGCCTTGTGAGCCCTCGGGCATGGCGCAGCCCATGATGACATCATCGACTCGCGCCGGGTCCAAACTGCCGTCCGTCTTTTGCATGAGATCGCTGATGACCGCCGCCGCCATATCGTCGGAGCGGGCGTTTTTGGTCAGCCCGCGCGAGGCTTTGCCCACGGCCGTGCGCGAGGTCGCTACGATGACTGCTTGGCGCATGATGTTCAATTCCTTTCTTGGCTGACTTTCCCGGCATTGCCAGAGCTCGGCAGTCTCTTAATTCCGCAGCGGCTTATTCGTCTGCAGCATGTGCATGATGCGCTCCTGCGTCTTCGTCTCCATGATCAGGCTCAGGAAGGCTTCGCGCTCCAGGTTGAGCAGGTACTGCTGATCGACCCATTGCGGCTCGGCCAGGCCGGCGCCGGTCAAGATATATGCCAGCTTCTTGGAGATCAGGGCGTCGTGCTCGCTGGCGTATCCGGCCTCGCGGAAGCCAGCGACGCCCAGCATCAGCGCGGAGTATGCATCGCGGCCCGCGGCGAAGACCCCCTCGGGCTGGCGCGCCTCGTAAGTCTCGCTCAATGCCAGCGCCAGCGTCTTGGCTTCGCCGAGCAAGTGGGCGCGATTCATGACGATCTTGTCCGTCGGCGCCAGAAAACCGAGCGATTGGGCTTCCACCGCGCTGCCGCTGACCTTGGCTGTGGCGATGTTCTCGAAAGCCTTCTGCAAACCGGGCAGCACATCAGCCGCGCCAGCGCGCGCCAAGGGATTGACCAGCCGCCTCAGCATCTCCTTGCAGCCGCCGCCGGCCGGCACCAATCCAACGCCGACCTCCACCAAGCCCATGTAGAGCTCGGCATGAGCGACGACGGCCGCGCCTGACATGACCAATTCCGCGCCACCGCCGAGCGCCATGTTATGCGCGGCGACAATCACCGGCTTAGGCGCATGGCGCAGCGCCTGCGTCAGGTCTTGCAACGCAACCAAAGTCTTCTCGATGCCTTCCAAGCCCGCCATCAATGCTGATGGATCCAGATTGGCGCCGATGGAGAAACGCTCGCCGTCATTTCCAATGACCAACGCTTTGAAGTCGTCTCCGCCTAGAAGCTTCAGCGCTTTCCAGCCCGACTCGATCAAGCCCGAAGTGATGCTGTTGTGCTTGGTATTGAATTCCCATAGCAAGGCGTCGTCGCCCATATCGTAGACTCTGCCGTCGCCGTTGCTGAATATTTCGGCGCCGGACGCGCGCAGATCAGCAATGGTGATTTCGCGCGGGTCCTTGTCCAGCGGCAAGTAAGCGCGCTCTTGCGGACTGTAGAAGCCGATGACTTTGCCGCCCGCAGCGCGCTGGTAGAATGTGGAATTCCCGTCGGCGACCATCGCTTTGACCCAGTCGGCCACCGGGTAGCCATCGCCTTCAAAGCGATTGATGGTCTCAGCGACGCCGATGGCATCCCAGATTTCGAAGGGACCCAGCTGGTGCGCGAAGCCCCATTTCTGCGCGTTGTCGACATTGACGATGCTGTCCGTGATTTCGGGCACGCGATTCGAGGCGTAGGCGAGCAGGAAGGCATGCAAGTGATAGAGGTATTGCCCGGCGCGGTCGTCGGCGTTGATGAGCAGGCGGATGCGCTCGCCAAGCGGCTCAACTCTGCGATACTGACCGACGCTGTCGAAGCGCGGCTTGCTCGGCGGCTGATATTCGAGCGTGTCCAGATTCAGCGCCCATAATTCTTTCTTACCGCCGTCGCGCCGCATGTGATAGAAGCCGCGCGCGGTTTTGCGCCCCAGCCAGCCACGCTTGATCAACTCGTCCGATAGCTCGGCGTTTTTCTCGTGCATCAGCAGATCGCGGGCGGGGTCGTCAGGGATAGCGTGATACAGGTTGCGCGCGACGCCAACCGCGATGTCGAAGCCCACCAGATCATTCAGGCTGAATGTCGCCGTCTTTGGACGACCGATCAACGGACCGGTCAAGGCATCGACTTCCTCCACCGTGTAGCCTTGATCGAGGGCGTAATTGGTCGCCTGCATGCCAGACATCGACATGAAGCGATTGCCGATGAAGTTGGGCGTATCCTTGCAAAAGACCGTACCCTTGCCCAGCGTCTCGGCGCCAAAGCGAAGCATGAAGTCCGTGATTTCAGGTTCGGTGCCGGCGTGGGGGATGATCTCAAGCAGGCGCAGATAGCGCGGCGGATTGAAGAAATGCGTGCCCAGGAATCGGCGCGTAAATCTCTCGGGCAGCTCGGCGGCGATGCTGCTGATGGGAATGCCTGAGGTGTTGGTCGTCACAATCGCGTCTTCACGCACGAACTCAACGAGTCGCTTCATGAGTCCGCGCTTGACTTCAAGATTCTCGACGATGACTTCAATGACCCAATCGGCATCGCCGACCTGATCAAGGTCATCTTCAATATTGCCGATGCTGATATTGGCGAGGTCATCGGGGCTGTAGAGCGGCGGCGGACGCATCCTGATCAGCGCCTTGAGATTGCCGGCGACGATTGCGTTGCGCCTGGCGGGACCATCGGCCGGCGAAGAATCCGCAGGCGGAATATCGAGCAGCAGCGTTTTGATGCCGACGCCGGCCAGCAACGCCGCAATGCCGCCACCCATAGTGCCCGAACCAATCACCGCCGCCTTCTTGATCGCTAATCCCATTGATGCCTTCGCCTTTCACGGTTGATAACCCGATTTGCTATGACACAGCGTTTCTCACCAAGGGAGCTCGCTGCCGTCATATTGGAAGAACATGCCATTGTCGGCTGGCGACAAGCGGTTGATGAGCGCGCGCAAAGCATCCCCCGACTCTTCCGGCTTGAGCGAGGCGCTCGGTCCGCCCATGTCGGTCTGCACCCAGCCGGGATTCATGGTGACCGTTGTGATGCCGTTCATGGCGCTGTCAAATGCGAGGACGCGCGCCGCCATATTCATCGCCGCCTTGCTCATGCGATAAGCGTAAGAACTGCCGCCGGCCCGCTGCAGCGAGCCCATGCCAGACGAAATCATGACTACACGCGGGTTGTTGCCTCGCTTCAGCAGATCGCGAAACGCCTGCGTAACGATGAGCGGCGCGACGGCATTCGTCTCTATGACATGGCTGACCTCGCCTGCCGTCAGCTGCCCCAAAATGTGGCCCGCCTCATCGCCGCCGATGCCGGCGTTATTGATGAGCAGGTCGAGGGAGTCGATTTTGCCCGTAACTGCCTTCGCCGCCGCGATAATCGAAGCCTCGTCGTTGACGTCCATCTGCAGCACGGTGACGCGATCCGGATGCTTTCGCGCCAGTTCATTGAGGACGTCAGCGCGCTCAGGATTGCGGCAGGTGGCGAAGATTTGAGAGTTGTCTTTCAGGAATTGGCGTGTCAGCTCAAAGCCGATGCCGCGGTTGGCGCCTGTGATGAGGATTCGCTGTTTATCCACGTAAATATCCTGGCGGTTCAATGGAACGAGTTTGACTAGCACTCCTAAGGTATCGCCTACCGGCCGCAGTAATCCAGTATGTATATCCGTCAATGGCGATATATCCACGATGAGCCAGATTCTGAAGCCTCTGCACATGACTTGTACTAATAGATTTTTCGGACTGCCAGCCAGTGCATTTGAGACAATAGCGTCTATGTCTGTCCAGAATATCAAGACTCTGTCCGGGCCCTTTTTCCAACAAATCATTAAGGATTAGAAACATTCCTTCATATCTATCCATCTGCATCATGAACTCAACATTCGCTTCCAAGAATAGCCTACCGTTCTGAGTCAAAGTTAGCGTGCCTTCTTCTCGTTTTAACAGTGAGTGACAATGACATATGGAAATGTAGCCTTTGAGGTGTGCAGGATTTATCGCGCCATTGGATTTTATCCAGATCTTCAAGGCGAGTCTTCTACTGTCTCCTTCGAGTCGTTTCGGAATCCATTGATCCGGTTTCTTCCAATTCGTAGGTTTCTTTTGTGAACCCCGACACCGATCAATGTCCTTACGCATAACGCGAAACTGAGACACGCTCTCGCCGTTTAGTATTTCAATATATCTTCTCGCGCATGCATAAGGTGGAACAAATCCCGTAAGCGACCTTCGTTCGCTCATTTGTCTCTCCTTCGCCGATTTCAATTACCGTTCCTTCTTCAGCGCCGCCAGCCAAGTATCAACCAACACGTCGGCCACTTCCTCGCCGCTCAGCCGCCCGCCAGCGCGGAACCAGACGGCGACCCAGTTATGCGCGCCCAGGATGGCTTTGGTGACGATATCGGCGTCTACGGCGCGAAACTCGCCCACTTCAATGCCGGCCAGCAGCACATTGCGGAAGAGACTCTCGAAATAATCGCGCCGCGAGAAGAAGCGATCCCGCCGCGCGACGAACTCGGCCATGTACTCGTCGTCGCCGTTTTTGCCGCTCACATTCAACAGGGCGCGGATCTCAAAAACCATGGCGGCGCCGACCGCCACGTTGCCGGTGACGCTGACCACATGCGAGCGGATCATGCCGGCCAGCTTGTCCGCATTGCTCATATCTGAGGCTGCGACAGCCTCCAGCTTGGCGATCGTATAATCAATGCCAACTTCCAACACATTCAACAATAGAAAGTCTTTGTTCCGGAAATGATGATACAGGCTGGCGGCCGTCAGATTCACCTGCGCCGCGATGTCTTTCATCGTGGTCGCTTCATAGCCGTTGCGGTGAAGCACTTCGGCGGCCGCCCACAGAATGTCTTCGCGGTCGACCGTCTGATCTGCTGGTTTGCGCGCCAAATCGTCGCTCCTTCTCCACATCGGGCCGAATCGAAACAGGATTCGATTGTAGATGACCGCCATAGAGGTTTCAAGCCAGCAAAGGGCGGGATCGCCAGAATCTCAAAGCTTGCAATTTGACCGATCCCGTCGATGCACAGACAGCGCTACTAATCTGCCTTGAAGCCTCTATAATGACCGCGCGCTTCAATCTCGCTTGAATCAGGCTCAAGATCGATGGTTAGTCCGCGCTGGTCAAGTTTCGACCTCATATTCTTCGATTGCGACAGCACCCTCTCGACCATCGAGGGCATTGACGAGCTCGCCCGTTTGAAAGGCAAAGAAGGGCGAGTCGGTCTATTGACCAACAAGGCGATGGACGGCGAGCTCGACCTGGCCGAGGTCTACGGCAAACGCTTGCGCGCCATCAAACCAACGCGCGCGCAGCTAAAGGCCGTTGAAGAGCGCTACTGGGAAACGACCGTGGAAGACGCGCCGGCGGTCATCGCCGCGCTCCAGGCGCTGGGAAAGCATGTATTCATAATTAGCGGCGGCTTGATCGACGCCGTCAAGGGCTTCGGACGGCGGCTGGGCGTCGACCCGGCCAAGATTCGCGCGGTTGAACTGGAATACAACGAACTCTCCGGGCGCTGGTGGGATTATGCCGAGCCGCGCGCGCAGCAAGCGCAAACTTACCTCGACTACGATGAGGGTCCGCTGACGGTTTCCAGCGGCAAATCAGCCGTCATCGCTGAGCTGGCGGGCACGCTGCCCGGGCGGCGCCTGATGATCGGCGATGGTTCATCGGATCTGGCGACCATGAGTGATGTTGACCTATTTGTCGGCTATGGCGGCGTCGTTGCGCGCGAGGCGGTAAGGACGGGGTCCGATGTATTCCTGCGCTGCCCGTCGCTGGCGGCGATTCTGCCGCTGGCCGCCGGGCGCCGCGGCTGGGAATCGCTGCGCGGCACGGCGCATGAAGCCGTGTACCGCAAGGGCATCCTGGCGGCAAGGGAATCCGGGTCGCTGACTTTTCGCGACCGGTCGCTTCAAGAACAATTCATTCGCGAATTTGAGGACGTCATTTGAGCATGAAATTCCAAGCGATCATCTTTGATATGGACGGCACCCTGGTCGATTCCGAGCCGGTTTGGCATGAGGTCGAAGTCGAATTGATCGAATCTTGCGGTTACACCTATTTGGACGAAATACGCGATGTGAGCGTCGGCATGCGGGTGGATGAATTCGCCGCCATTCTGCAGCGCCACTATCCCAAACTGGGCGACTCGCCAGCGGCGATTGAAGCCGCCATTACCAAAGGCATGTTAAATTTGCCAGCCGGCAGAATCAAAGCCATGCCAGGCGCCGAAGAGCTAGTTCGCTATGCCGCCGCGCGCGGTATCCGGCGCGCCATCGCCTCCAGTTCTTCCCAAGCGATCATTGAGCATTTTGTCGGGCTGATGGGCTGGGAAGATTTGATCCCGCAGCGCTACTCGGCGGAATACATGGCGCGTGGCAAGCCGGCGCCTGATATCTACCTTCACGCGGCCCAGCAACTGGGCTGCGCGCCCGAGACCTGCCTGGCGCTGGAAGACAGCCGCTTCGGCACCATGGCCGCGCTGGCGGCCGGCATGACCTGCTACACCGTGCCCGATCGTTCGCATTCCAACATTGCCGATTTCGCAGGGATAAACGAAAACGTGTATCGCAATCTGCACGACGTATTGGACAAAGTCAGACGGGAAAGGCTATTTGCTTGAGCCAGCAAACGGTCATCGTGGCCACGGATCTCACGCCTCAGAGCGTCGCGCTGCTGGAATCGACGGACGGCTTCCATGTCACGTGTGTGCCGCCGAAGACGGCGCACGTGCGCGCCGCGCTGAAAGCGGCGACCGCGATCATCACTCGCTCGGACTTTGTGCTGGACGCGCCTCTTTTGGAACACGCGCCGAAGCTGCGCCTGATCGCGCGCATGTCGGCCGGGCTGACCGGCATCGACATTGATTGCGCCACCGAGCGCGGCATCCTGGTGATGAACACGCCGGGCGTCAGCGCGGTTTCCGCCGCTGAGCACACGCT
The DNA here is from genome assembly GCA_011523705.1 of Chloroflexota bacterium. GTDB lineage: Bacteria > Chloroflexota > Anaerolineae > Aggregatilineales > Phototrophicaceae > UBA6055. The sequence goes on from WTGC01000139.1 coordinate 53,021, forward strand.
GTTGCTGATGCTGGCGCTGAATCGCAACTTGCCGGCTGTGCATGAGAGCTTGCGCGAAGGCTGGTGGCTCTTTGATCGTACGCAGCAGGTCGGCGTTCAGCTGCATGGCAAGACGATCGGCATCATCGGGCTCGGTCGCGTGGGGCAGCGGGTGGCGCATCTTTGCCTGGCGCTGGGCATGACCGTGCTTGCTCACGACCCGTACATTGGCGAGGAAGGGGTCAATGAGGCGCGGGTGCAGTTGGTCAGCCTGCGCGAGCTACTCGGCACTTCCGATTATGTCAGCATGCACGTGCCAGCGACGAAGGAAACGCAGGACTTCTTCAATGTCGACATGCTGCGTCAGATGAAACGCGGCGCTCGCTTCATCAATACTGCGCATGGCGGCATCGTCAAGGAAGCGCTGCTGGCGGAAGCGCTGCTGGAGGGACATCTGGGCGGGGTCGCGCTGGATGTCTGGAATGAGGAGCCGCCCTTCAACAGCCCGCTGATTGGTATGGACAAGGTCATTCACAGTCCGCATATCGGCGACAATACGGCTGAAGCACGGCAGGACTTGTCGCTGCAAGTTGTGGAGCAAGTCATCGACGCGCTGAACGACCGCGATTATCGCAATGTCGTCAATATGCCGCTGCTGCCGGGCGTCTCGTATGAGCAGATTCGCCCATACATGCAACTGGCTGAGAGCATCGGCGCGCTCCAACACGTGCTGGCGCGCAGTCCGATACAGCGCATCGCTATCGAGATTATCGGCGAAGATATGAACGGGCTGATCAAACCGATGACGGTGGGCATCCTCAAAGGATTGCTGAGCCCGATCCTGGGCGAGGGCGTCAGCTTCGTCAACGCGCCCTTGCGAGCGGCCGAGCGCGGCTGGCGGATCACGCAAGCCAAGGGCATCAAGATCAGCGAATATCGCAATGTCATCACCTGTCAGATCACGCTGGAAGATGGCGAAGAGATCAGCATCGCCGGCGCCCTGCTCGACCGGCAGAAGCCCTATATCTTGCAGATCAACGATTATCGCATTCACTTCGAGCCGCGCGGGCATTTGCTCATCATGGGCAGCTACGACCAGCCGGGTGTGATCGGGCGGGTCGGCACGCTGATGGCGGAGAATGGGATCAACATCGCCAGCTGGCATACCGGGCGGGCGGCGCCGGGCGGCAACACGCTGACCGTGCTCAACTTTGATGAGGCGCTGCCGGAGTCGGTGATGACGGCGCTGCGGGCGCAGGATTTCATCCGGCACGTGCATCAGCTGCATATTTAGGGAATAACTGCGTTATACTGTGAACAACAAGTCAAATGGGGTGCGCCTTGATTCAGCAAACGACTCTAGATTTGCCGCTGGCCGCCATCCGCGAATGCTGCGCGAGCCAGCCGATTCGGCGTCTGTCCGTTTTTGGTTCGGCGCTGCATGGGGATATGCGTTCCCATAGCGACGTGGACCTGTTAGTGGAGTACAAGGCGGAGGCACAAGTTGGCTTGGAGTTCTTCCAACACATGGTTGACTTGAGCCGGATTATCGGCCGAGAAGTTGACTTGCGAAC
>WTGC01000017.1 GCA_011523705.1 Chloroflexota bacterium
CACGCTGAATTGCTCGCGCATGCCGCCATCGATATGCACGCCCAGCACCTGCATCTCTGTGCAGCAATTGCTCTTGCCGCGGCGGCAGGCGATGCAGGCGCCGCAATTCAGGTAAGGGATGACGCAGCAAAGATCGCCGATGGCATATTCCAGCTGGGAATCGGTCGCGCCGATGTCGATGACCTCGACCGCCAATTCATGCCCCATGATGCGCGGATAGCTGAAGAAGTTCTGGTTGCCGCCAAAAGCATGCAGATCGGTGCCACAGATGCCGACCTGCTTGACGCGCACTAGCGCTTGGTCGGGTCCCGGCGCGCCGGGCGGCTCGACATCGCGCAATTCCAGCTTGCCCGGCTGTTCCAGGACTATCGCTTTCATGCTCTGCGCTCCAATATGATTCAGGCAAGCCCGTAGAACTCTGCCGCATTGCCGCCCATGACCGCCGCCTGTTCATCCGACGAAAGCGCCGAGATGTAATTTTCCACGATGCCGACCACCTCGCCGTAGCTGCCGGACAGAGTGCAGACGGGCCAATCGCTGCCGAACATCAGCCGGTCGACGCCAAAACAGTCGAAGACTATTTCGAGGTAAGGCGCGAAGTCGTCTTGCGTCCAAGCGCCCCAAGCCGCTTCCGTGGCCATGCCGGAGACTTTACACCAAACGTTGTCGTAGGAAGCCAACGCGCGGATATCGTCTTCCCAAGCGCCGATGATGCCGTCCTTGATGAAGGGCTTGGCGATGTGATCGAGCACGAATGGCTGCTCGGGGGATCGCTTGACGACATCGATGGCGATGGGAATATGCTTGGGGTAGAGCAGCAAATCATAACGCAGGTCGTAGGCTTTGAGCGCCGCCAAGCCGCGCAGGAAGTTGCCGCCGAGCATGAAGCGGTCGTCCGCTTCGTCGTGCACGATATGGCGCAAGCCGACCAGGCGCGGATGCGGGGCGAAGCGCTCGAGTTGGGCTTCGACGTCCTCGGCGCGCAGATCCAGCCAGCCGACCACGCCGCGAATCAAGTCGTACTGATCGGCGAGTTCGAGCAAGAATTCGGTCTCGCTCAGGACTTGTCGCGCCTGCACCGCGACGGTGCCGTCGATGCCGCTGGCTTCCAGCAGTGGCCGAATGTCGGGCGGCATATAATCGACCTGCAGCGGGCTGCGATCCCCCGCCATCCAGCCGTAGTCTTCGGCGTTGTAAAGCCAGAAATGTTGATGCGAGTCTATCCGTGCGGTCATCGGATGTTCCTGTCTATGCGTGAATTATGTAGCGATTTTAGCGCAAGCACGGTTTAAGCGGGCGGCCTGATAGGTCGCCCCTACAAACGCTCTGCGATCTCTGCGTCCTCTGTGTGTCCTCGATTCCTCTGTGGTGAATAAAATGTCTCCGGCATAAGACGTTTTTGACGACTACAGTCACAAACTCTTGTTGCGCGTGATCTTGAAGGCGTAAACATGGTCGCAGGGCTTCCGATCGGGCCGCTCAATCTTGATGCCGTCAGGCGTCATCTCCCATTGCAGCTCGCCCTTTGCGCCGAGCAATTCAACCGAGCGCACTTCGCCGGGATAGAGCGCGCGCGTCGACTCGATGACAAATTCCTTCTCGGGCCAATCGAAGGTCATGGCGTAGAGAGCATTATCGCGCACGGTGAAGCGAATGTCCCGCGCCGTGTACTCGAGCTTCTCTTTGGTGTCGCTGAAAGCGCCGACATGAGCCATCCGCGTCGGTCCCTCGCCGTAGGTATTCCAGGGCACAGTGTCATAGATCGCCTCGCCATTGACCCGCAGCCAATCGCCCATGCCCTCGAGGATGGCTTTGGACTCGGCGGGGATCGTGCCATCCGGCTTGGGACCGACATTGAGCAGCATGAATCCATTCTTGCTAACGTTGTCGGCCAGGTACTGCACCATCTCAGTCACCGATTTGTATTCGGTCTCCTTGATATAGCCCCAGCCTTGTCCGTCATCGACGGTGGTGTCGGTGATCCACTCGTAGTGGGTCAGTTCGGCGGTTTTGCCCAGCTCGAAATCCAGCAGCGCGGCGCCCGGCGGAATATCGTGCCATTTGTAGGTCGCGACCACCTGCCGCCCCCACTCGGCTTCTTTGTTGTAGTAGTAGGCGAGGAAGTCTTGCTTGTATTGATCATGCACGAAGCGCAAACCAAAATCGAACCAGATGTAATCGGGCTCATAACGCTCGACCACTTCGACCAGGCGATTGTACCAGCGGCAGAGGAAGGCTTTGCTCGGCTTGTCCTGCGCCAGCCATTCGGCGTGATTGTGCCCTTGACCGTCGGCGTCAAAGTCAAAATCGAGATTGTGCGGCTCGCCATAGAGCCCGGCGTAACGCGGATCTGAGGTGTCGTATTCTTTCTTCCAATGGGGGAAGAACCACCAATTTTCGGCGTGATGCATGGCGACCATGAAGCGCATGCCCTGGGCGCGAATCGCCCGCTCCAGCTCGCCAACGACATCGCGCTTCGGTCCCATTTTGCCGGCGCACCATTCGGTGTCGCTGCAATCCCACATGGGGAAGCCGTCGTGATGCTCGGCAACTGGTCCGGCGAATTTGGCGCCGGCGCGCTGGAAGAGCTCAGCCCATTCATCGGGGTCGAAGTTCTCAGCGGTGAACATCGGGATGAAGTCTTTGTAACCGAACTGCGAGGGATGACCGTAGGTCTTGCAGTGGTACTCGAATTGGGGAGTCCCTTCGCGGTACATATTGTAGGGATACCAGGTGACGTTGGGTCCGGTCGCAGGCACGCAGTAGATGCCCCAATGGGTGTAGATTCCGAACTTGGCGGCGCGCATCCACTCGGCAGTGGGATGGGTCTTCAGCGAGGACCAGGTTGGTTCGTACTGTTTGGTCATTTAAGTCACTCCCTTTGCAATCTCATCTGTAAGTCTCAGCCATGCCATTTTTGCCGTTGAAGCAACCTCGCCAAGAGCACTACCCTTCCTTAGCTCGCTGGTGCGCGTAGACACTGCACTACGGGAAGGGGCAGGGGGATGGGGTAGAAAAAGCGCGACAACAGGACCCATTAGCGGACAGGCCGCAGATCACTCCAACCTAAAGTTAATTTTCAGCCGGTGGCTGATCCGATACCACCGTCACGACGCCTCAGCACGACTGGCGCACGACAAGCTGGCAACCGAAAAGCGCCGACGGGATGATGGCGTCGCCGTCATTGAGCGCTTTCAGCACCTTGCGGGCGGCGGTCTCTCCGATGGCGTAGGTCGGCTGGCGCACGACCGTCAACGGCGGATCTGAGACCTGCGCCCAGGGATGGTCGTCGAAGCTGACGATGGCGACATCGTCAGGGCAAGCCAGCTCAAGCTCGCGCAAGCCCATCAAGGCGCCCAGGCTCAAAAGATTGTTGGAGATGAAAACGGCGCGGGGCCGCTCGGTTTGGGACATCAACTGCTGCATGGCGCGCTTGCCGTCTTCAATCGTCAGCGGACTGTCGATGCACCAGTGCTCGCGCAATGGCAAGCCCGCCTCGCTCATCGCCTGCTCGAAGCCGGCCTGCCGTTCGCGCATCGTCGACAGGCGCTGAAAGCCGGACAAGATGCCGATATCGCGATAGCCTTTCCCAATCAGATGGCGCGTTCCCAGGTAGGCGCCATGACTGTTGTTGACGCCGACGTAGGGCGATTCGGCGTAGTCGAAGGTGCGATCAAGCATGACGATGGGGATTTGGAGCTTGGCTGCTTCGTTGAGGGCGTCCCAGTCTTGGCTGGTGGCGGCGGCGATGATCCCATCCACGCCCTGGCGCAGCAAAATATCGATGTAATACTCTTCCCGCTCGAGGACTTCGTTGGTGTTGCAGAGCATCAGGCTGTAGTTGTTGGCGACGAGCACATCTTCAATGCCGCGCATGATCTCGGCGAAGAAGGTGTTGGTGACATCGGAGACGATCAAGCCGATGATGCGGGTGCGCTGTGTGGTTAGGCTGCGGGCGGCGGTATTGGGGCGGTAGCCGAGCGCGCGAATTGCCTCGCGCACACGTTCTTTGGTCGCCTCTTCGACGAAGCGCGTCTCGTTAATCACGTGCGAGACCGTCGCCTTGGAGACGCCGGCGCGCCCGGCGACATCAGCCATCGTGATGCGTCTCATCCGCCTCTTATCCTCGTTGTTTAACCTGTTGCGCAACCGATTTGTCGAATGGTATCGCATCGGCGCGGGTTCGTCAATTTTGGCGCGGCGGCGGCGAAGACAAGCGCTTCGCTTTTTTCAACACAGAGGGCGCAGAAGTAGTTCCGAGTAAGTAATGAGAATTGTAATTCGCCATTATTCTACCCCATCCCCCGGCCCCTTCCCCAGCAAGCAAAGGAATGGGAGTTTTCCTAGCAAAGTTCTTCTAAATGATTAACTTGGATCTACTGATAAAACCTCTCTGCGCTCACTGTGTTTCCTCAATTTCTCTGTGGTGAATAAATTTGCGGCGCCTTACCACGTATGTTATAGTCCTAGCCGTCGCCAGAAAACCGATTGCTTGCCGTTAGCGAGAGGCTGAATCGGCGGCATGAGGGAGCGGGCATGAAACAGGTCGCGGTAATCGGTAAAGAGCAAGCGGATGTCACAATTGCGGGCACGCCACGGGCGACTGGCGACTGGGTCGTCGTCAAAGTGCATGCCGCGCCGATGTGCACGGAATACAAGGCTTTTGCCGCTGGCACGAGTCACCCGCTTTGGGGGCATGAAGCGGCGGGCGAAGTGGTCGAAGTGGCGCAGCCTGGCCGGGTGAAACTGGGCGACCGCGTGGTGGTCATGCCAATGAACGCCTGCGGCTGCTGCGCGCTCTGCCTGGACGGGGACTATATTCATTGCCAAGACGGGCATGACTTTGCTGCGCTCCATGGCAGCGCCGATGGCTTGGGCACGATGGCGCAATATTTGCTCAAGCAGGATTGGATGCTCGTGCCGATCCCCGAGGGCTTGTCCTACGATCACGCAGCGATGGCTTGCTGCGGTTTGGGGCCGACTTTCGGCGCCATGCAGTTGATGGATGTCGACCGCCACGATACGCTGCTGATCACCGGCTTGGGACCAGTCGGCTTGGGCGGCGTCGTCAACGGCGTCTATCGCGGCGCGCGCGTGATCGGCGTGGACAGCATCGACTATCGCGTGGAGAAGGCTTTGGAACTGGGCGCGTCCGCGGTGGTGAATCCGCTAGAGGAGGACGCCTTGCAGCAGATTCTCGACTTGACGAGCGTTGGCCGCGGCGTCGACAAAGCCATCGACTGCTCCGGCGTGGTGGCGGCGCATCGCCTCTGCATCGACGCGGCGCGGCGCAAGGGACAAGTCGCTTTCGTTGGCGAGTGCAGCGATGACACACCGCTGAAGATCAGCTCCGATATGATTCGCAAGGGTCTGCGCTTGATCGGCTCCTGGCATTTCAATATGGCGGACACACCGCGGATGATGCAAATGATCGGCGAGATCGGCGATCAACTGGATAAGCTGATCACGCATCGATTTGCGATTGATGATATTCAGAGCGCCTGGGAGACACAGCTTTCCGGGCAATGCGGCAAAGTGATTTTACAGCCTTGGGAGGGCAGCGATGTATAAATCGGTCATCATCGGCGTCGGCGGAGGACGGGCGCACGGGCACGCGGATGCCTACCAGTATGTCAAGCGCGGTCGAGTCGTGGCGGTTTGCGACTTGCTGCCGGGACCGATGGACGAGTTCGGCGACAAGTTCGACATCTCCGCGCGCTATACCGATTACCGTGAGATGTTTGAGAAAGAAAAGCCGGAGCTGGTCCAAGTCAGCACAGCGCCGAATGTGCGGCTGGAAATCCTCGAAGCGGCCGAGGCGGCTGGCGTTCCCCTGGCGATTGTGGAGAAGCCGCTGGCGATACAAGGCGAGGATTATGTGGCGCTGCGGGATTTTGTCGCGCGCAAGCCCAAGATCAAGGTCGCCATCAATCATCAGCTCCAGTTCCATCCGCGGCGGCAGCGCTTGCAGCAGCTGGTAGCTGATGGCGCCATCGGCGATTTGCGCTTCGTCGAGGCCAGCTCGGGCATGAACCTGGCGTATCAGGGCACCCATTCGCTGCAGGCGATCGGCGCCTTCAACCCGGCGAACCCGACCACAGTCTTCGGGCAGGTCTCCGGCGCGGCTGGCTTGCAACCCAACGTCAAGGAGCACTACGCGCCCGATCAAAGTTTGGCGGCGGTGGAATATGACAATGGCGTGCAAGCCACTTTGCGCTGCGGCGAAAATGCGCCGCGTGTGCCGCGAGGCGACGCCATCTACCAGCACAAGCGCATCGCCGTCTACGGCATGAAGGGTTACGTGCACTGGACGATGTGGGGTTGGGAGACGTTCATCGACGGCGTCTACGAGAGTGGCGAGCATGAATATCCGGAGGAAGACGTTCTTGGGCAGGCGGGCATGTGCGAGGCGATGTTTGACTGGCTGGAAGATGACAGCGCCCTGCATCCACTGAATCTGGAACGCGCGCTGGTCGATTTCAACGTGATCCTAGCGCTCTACGCGAGTTCGCTCAATCACGAGGTCGTCGCCATTCCCTACGAGCCGGAAGCGGACCTGGTGCCGAAGTTGAGGAGCGCGCTGGCTTAAGCCAATAACTGACAGGCGCCAAGAAGTAACGACGTCCGGCAAAGACGCTAGACCGACGCGAATGCCGGCATGAACTCGGTGAGATAAACCGCCAGTTGGTCGCGCGTGAAGGCGTAGGCTTGCCGCTCGACCTGCGCCAGTTCCTCGCGCGGTACGTGGCGCCAAAGAGCGCGCTCCATCAGCGCCGGGTCGTCCAGCACCGCGCGGATCTCAGCCGGATCGCGTTTCAGGCGCCGCCCAAAGATCGCCAGCGTTTCGCTTTCGCCGCCGGGTACGATCTGCCGCGCCACCAAGTCACGCCAGCCACGCAGGATGTCGTCGCTCATGAAGGGCAGCCAGCCGTCAGGTTCGCTGCAACTCAGTGATTCCGCTTGCCAGGACGCCAGCTCAACTTCATCGCGCTCGTCCATCACGGTCAGGATGAGGTGCAGGGCGAGGAATTTGTCGCGCCGCTCGACGCCGAGCCAGTCCTGTTCCCAGAATTGCGGCCGCACCATCTTCAGCGCCCAGGCTTCATCGGTCGCCAAATGGGCGACATAGCCAGCCAGGAATGCCAGATGCGCCTCGTCACGGGGCTGGGAAAGCGAGGGGTGTTCGCGCAGCATCAGGCGCCAGGGACGCTCGCTGATAGGACGACCATAGGCGTAGAAATGCGTCACTTCGCGCCCAACGCCGCTGGCGACGCGGGCATCGGCGACAATCCCCCCCAGCTGGAAGGCGGGCGTCTGGCGCATCAGCAGCTCGCGATAGATTGACGCGAAGCGCTCGTCAACCAGGAGGTCCTGGGCGATTCGCAAGTGGGTGAATGGCGTTGGCATTCGAGCGATTTTAGAGGCATTTCATACGAATCTGTAGGGGCGACCTAGTAGGTCGCCCTCTCTCCCCGCCGCGACAACTCCTCCCCAAAAGTGCGAAACCGCAACGCTTGTCCGGTACTAAAGTGAATCTGCACCCGATTGGGTCTACCCCCCTCGGTCCCCCCATATCA
>WTGC01000026.1 GCA_011523705.1 Chloroflexota bacterium
CCCGCGATACCGTCGCCGCCTGCCCCGATGTCGACGAGCGCCTCATCATGCGCATTGAACGCATCAACAAGCGCACGATGGACAGCGACGAACTGACCTGAATTCGCAAGCCGGCAACGCGCAAAACGCTCCATAACCCATCAAATCCCATCTGGCTTCCGCCAATACCTATCACCATTCAAGAAACGCAGCAAAACTTATACTTAGGATTTGTGAATTTTATCACAAATCCGCTATGCTGATTTTAACGCATCCTATTTCGGAGGCCGGTCATGTCCAGCGAAAGCGCCCCAACCCTGCCAGGCGACTGGCTCTGGGGCAATCTCAAAGACTTTAACCGGGACAATCTGAGCTTTATCGAGAGCGCCGCCCGCGCCGGCGACCTCGTGCGGATTCGCTTCGGTCCTATGGGTGGCATCTTCGTCAATCACCCTGACTATGTCTGCCAGGTCTTGGCCGCGCGCAGCAAATCTTTCCGCAAGCCGGCCGTGGTCAAGCGCGCCTTGAACGATATCCTGGGCGAGAACATTTTCACCAGCAACGGCGCCTCCTGGAAACGCAGCCGGCAAGCATTGCAGCCCGCCTTTCACCGGCGTCACGTCGATCGCTATGCGCAGATTATGCTGGATTGCGCCGAGCGCGAACTGTGCGGCTGGCAAGCCGATTCCATAGTCGATCTGGAAGCGGCGATGATCCGCGTCACGATGAATATCATCGCCAAGACCATGTTTGACGCCGACCTGGGCGACTACGCCGATGAACTGACGGCAGTCTTCACCCGGCTCTTCCACCTGGCTTACAAACGCATGGCGCTCTACGCGCTCGTGCCAAACTGGCTGCCCACTCGTGACAACCGCGAAGTCAAACGGCTGACCGCCGAGCTCCGGCATCTGCTCAGGCGCTATATCGCCGAATGGCGAGCCGGGCGCGCCAACGATGCCTCGCTGCTCAATCTGGTGCTGGCGCCCGCGCCCAAAATGAGCGATGAACAGCTGATCAACGAAGCCATCACCATCATCGGCGCCGGCTATGAAACCACCGCATACACGCTCGTTTTCACCTGGCTCGCCATGATGCAGAATCCAGCTGTCATGGACCGGGTCTACGCCGAAGTCGACGAGACCATTGGATCGCGTGCCATGACGCTGGAAGATCTACCCGCTTTCGATTACACGGAACGCGTCGTCAAAGAGGCGCTGCGCCTCTACCCTAGCGCTTGGGGATTGTCTCGCTCGACCCTCGAGCCGGTCGAAATCGCCGGCGTGACCCTGATGCGCAACAGCATGGTGCTGGTCTCGCCCTGGACCTTGGGGCGCGACCCGCGCTTTTTCCCCGATCCGCTGCGTTTCGACCCCGATCGCCACCTGAAGGAGAATGCCGCCTCGATACCCCACTACGCCTACATCCCCTTCGGCGGCGGCGGCCGCACCTGCCTAGGCATTCGCTTCGCCCTGATGGAAGCGGTCATTATCATCGCTTTGATCGCGCAGCGCCTCCGCCTCGAACCAGAACCCGGCAGCGCCAGCGGACCGAAGAGCGTCGCCTTCACCCTGCGCCCGAACGGACCCATGCGCGTCAAGCTCAGCCCGCGAAATGGAGCTGCCAACGCCTACACCAAGCCGGCATCAGCCGGTTCCCGCCTGTGCAATACACACAATGGCATGAGCCCATGCCCCCACTTCGGGTAAGATAGAAGCAACCAGTCAGAAGAGTACACATGATAAGGGGGCGCAATGGCCAAGCAGCGAAAACATATCAAAGTCACTTACTCCACGCTGGGCAGCCCGGACCCGCTGCTGCACCAGTATTTTGAAGAGGATGTCGCCGACTTGAAGAACAACCTGGGGGGACGCTACCAGATGCTCATCAATGGCGAATGGGTCGAGGGCGACGGCTCCTTCGAGAATCGCTCGCCCATCAATACCGACTGGCTGCTGGGCGTCTTCGCGCGCGCCTCGGCCGATCATGTCGACCGAGCAGTCGCCGCCGCCAAAGCGGCCTTCCCCGCCTGGCGCGCAACCCCCTGGAACGAACGCTGCGCACTGGTCAAACGGGTTGCCGATTTGATCAGCGAGCGCCTCTTCGAAATCTCCGCCGCCGTCAGCATGGAGATCGGCAAGAACCGCCTGGAAGCCATCGGCGATGTCGAAGAAGCGGCCGACCTTATCCGCTACTGCGTCGACGCGATGAAAGACAATGCCGGCTTCGACCGCCAACTGCTCAGCGAAAGCGACCAGCACTTCAACCGCAGCGTGCTCAAGCCTTACGGCGTCTGGGGCGTCATCGGTCCCTTCAATTTTCCCGCTGCACTCACCGGCGGTCCCACTGGCGCCGCCCTGATCGCCGGCAATACGGTCGTGCTGAAACCAGCGGCCGAAGGCTCGCTCACCGCCTGCCTGATCGCCCAATGCATCGTCGACGCGGGCGTACCCGCGGGCGTCTTCAATATGGTGCTTGGCGAGGACGAACCCGGCATGGCGCTGACCGCCAATCCCGATCTCGCCGGCCTCACCTTCACCGGCAGCTATGAAGTCGGCATGAGCATCATCAAGAGCTTCACCACCGCCGCCGGCTACTACCGCCCGGTTATCGCCGAGATGGGCGGCAAGAACCCGACCATCGTCAGCGCCAAAGCCGATCTTGACAAAGCGGCGCTCGGCGTCATGCGCTCGGCCTTCGGCTTGACGGGCCAAAAATGCTCAGCCTGCTCGCGCGTCTATGTCGATGCCGCGGTCAAAGAGGAATTTCTGAACAAGCTGGTCGACCTGGCGGAAGAGATCAAAGTCGGCGATCCCACCGATGTCGATACCTACATGGGACCGATCATCAGCGAGAAAGCCTACCAAGCTTATCAGCGCTACGTCGAAGAGTTGCGCGGCAGCCAAATTTTAGCCGGCGGCGAAACCCGCGATATTGGTCCCGGCTATTTTGTCGCGCCAACGGTGGTGACCGACCTGCCCGATGAGCATCGCCTCTGGCAGCACGAGATGTTCGCGCCCATCGTCGCTGTCCGCGGCGTCGATAGTCCCGATGAAGCGATGCGGCTGGCCAATGGCGTCGCCCTCGGCTTAACCGCCGGCTTCTACAGCGAAGACCCAGCCGAGGTCGAGTGGTTCCTGGATCATATCGAAGCGGGCGTGCTCTACGTCAATCGCGAGACCGGAGCGACCACCGGCGCCTGGCCCGGTTATCAGTCTTTCGGCGGTTGGAAGGGCAGCACCGGCAGCAATAAAGCGGCCGGCAGCTGGTACTACTTGCAGCAATACATGCGCGAGCAGTCGCACACGATTGTGGGGTGATTCCTCAGTGCCCTCGGTGTACTCGGTGGTGAATCAAAAAGGGCGAGACAAGTCTCGCCCCTGCAGGTCTTAATATGAGCCCTACCCCTTCACCGCCCCAAAGGTCAGCCCGCGCACGATGAAGCGCTGCACCATCAGCGACAAGATCACCGGCGCCGTCACCGCGATCAGCATGCGCGTGGTCACGAAGCCGAAGTCGATGCCGCGCACCGTATCCGAGCCAGCCACCAGCATCGGGTAGGGCTTCCAATCGCGGTTGGCGAGCACGCTGGCGAAGAGGAATTCATTCCAAGCGAAGGCGAAACAGATCAATGTCGATGCCACCAAAGCGGGCCGCGCCAGGGGCAAGGCGATGCGCAAAAAGGTCGTGAACTCCCCCGCGCCATCCACCAGCGCCGCCTCGCGCATTTCCGGCGGCAAGTCGGCGAAGTAATCGCGCATGATCAGCACGGCAAAGGGCAGCGTGAAAGTCGCATTGACAATGACCATGCCCGGCAGCGTATCGAGCAGCTTCAAATCGCGGAACATCAGCACGAAGGGGATCAATGTCGCCACCGGCGGCAAGAAGCGCTGCGACAGAAACCAGGAGACCAGATTGCGATTGCCCACGCCATACTTGAAACGCGCCAGCCCATAACCGGCCAGCGTGCCCAGCGAAGTCGCCACCAGCGTCGCGCCCAGCGAAATCAGCGTGCTGTTGCGCAGCGCCTTGAACGTCTCCGGTCCGCCGGAGCCGAACTCCGTCTGCCAATTCTGCAAATTCGGCTCGAACTGCACAAAGGGGATGATCGAGCCTTCTTTCCATTGCGACTTGAAAGAGGTCAAAATCGCATAGCCAAAGGGCGAAAAGGCGATGAAGGTACAGATAATCGCCAGCGCAACGATCAGGCGATCGCCAAGCGATGCGCGCGCCTGCGGGCTTCGTGGTTCGGTCAGCGGCAAAGAATTGGTTTCTGCAGCCATTGCATTTTTCCTGACGGCGGGCGACTCGCTGGGGCGCGTAGACACTGCCCGTCAGTCGCCCCTACAGTCAAATTTAGGATTCGTCCGGAACCGCCCTCACTCAAAGCGCTCGCGCACGCGATAGAAATAAACCGATGAGACCACAATCGCCACCACCACCATGAGATACGCCAGGGCGGCCGCTTCCCCCAATTGGAAGCTGCCAACCAGCCCCTTTTCATAGGCGTAATAGACATAAGTCTGTGTGACCGAGCCGGGACCGCCGCGCGTTAAACTATAAGGGATGTCGATAATCTTCAGCGATTCCACCATGCGCAGCAGCATCACCGTGCCCAAAGCCGGCGCGATCATCGGAAAAGTGATCGAACGAAACAATTCCCAGTTCGACTTGGTATCCAGCCGCGCCGACTCATACAAATCATCCGGCACCGACTGCATCGCCGCCAGGACGACGATGAAGACAAAGGGCGTCCACTGCCAGACATCGGTGAACATCACAGCGAGGCGCGCCGGCATGGGCTCGATGAACCAATTCACGCGCCCCAAGCCGATGCCTTCAAGGACATTGTTGATCGGTCCCGACTGCTCATTAAAAAGCACCACGCCCAGCCAGCCAAGGGCAATAGGCGCGGCGAACAAAGGCATGGTAATAATCGCCCGCATTTGTCGCAAGAATGGCAAATTATGATTGAAAACCCAGGCGACAAAGGTGCCGAAGATCAGCGTGGCCGCCGTGCTGCCCAGGAAGAGAAAAGCGCTGAAGCTGGCCGTGCTCACCGCCTTCTTGTCGACTTTCTCATCGCCGATGCCCAGGATCTCGGCATAATTCTCGAAACCGATGTATTTGGGATTCTTGCCCAGTCGATAATTGGTCAGGCTCAAGCCGAAGGAATAGACCAATGGAAAGAGCGTGAATGCGAGGATCCAGCAGACGCCCGGCATCAAGAAGAGGTATTTGGCGCGGCTGTTGGTCATGATTTGCGCCTTCGCCCGCCTCCGCGGATAACCTGTAGGGGCGGCCCATTGGGTCGCCCGAAACTGCTAGGCTGTGGAAGGTGGGCGACCTGATAGGTCGCCCCTACAATTCTGCAGATCAGCGGGGAGGTTACATCCCGCCCATGTAACCGATAGCCTGCTGGTAAATCTCCAACTGGCTGTCGATATCGAGATCGTCTGTGACCTCTTCCCAGTCTTCGGCCGTGTTGTCCAGCGCTTCCTGCGCCGACGACTGCCCGGTCATCGCTTCCGACAAGCGAATGTCGAGCGTCTCCTGGATGTACTCCAGTGTGCCCGGAATGCGCAGGTAGGTCACCGAAGTCGGCTTGTCATAGACGTTGGAGCCGTAGGCGTTGATGTAGCGTTCCATGTCAGCGGCGTCAAAGCCGACAGCGGTGTAGTCTTCGGAGACGGCAGTGCCACGCGGCGCATAGAGTTGGTAGGTGCAGCAGGGATCGACGCCTTGCCAGCCGGTGGTGGCGTTGTAGAAGTTGATGGACGGGTTGGCGATCAGCGCCATGTAGAAGTAGGTCAGCTCGGGATTTTCGGTGAATGCCGACATAGTCGGGTGCCAGGAGCCACCGGTGGTGTTGCCGACGCAGTTGGGATTCTCGGTATCCACAACCACCTCGCCCATTTCGCGGTCGTACCATTCGCTGGAGCAGGGCGTGACGTCCGCGCCCAGGCTGCCGCGGATGGCGGAGCGCTCGGTGTTCTGCGACAGCGAGCCGACATCGCCCCAGCTGAAGGTGGCGATGGCGTTGCCGCCGAGGAAGTTATCCCAAGCTTCGCCCAGCTGCCAGCCGAACTGCGCTTCCTGGCCGGTCGCCGCCAGCTCTTGCAAGAATTCCAGCGCCATGACGTGGCCTGGCTCGTTGATCAGAGGGGTCATATCGTCCGGATCGAACCAGAAGACGTTGTCGTATTTGCTGACGGCGCGCGGGTCATCGCCATCGCCTGGCGTCACCGCGAAGGAAGCGGCCAGTGTGGCGAAATGGAAGTGTCCCTGCCCGCCCGGCGCCAGGTGGAGGCTGATGCCATCATCGGGATCGCCATCGCCGTTCCAGTCCTTGCCATTGAAGAAGCTGGTGATCGCCAACAGGTCCTGCCAAGTCACGATGGGATAAGGCATCGGCGAGCCAACTTCGGCTTCGTAGGCGGCCTGCCATTCGGGGTCGCTGAGGATATCATGACGATAATAGAGCAACTGCGCATCGCCGTCCATCTGCGAGCCGTAAGTCTCGCCGCCCCATTGCAGCAGCGCGCGGAAAGCGGGCGCCGTATCTTCCGGCGACCAGTGCGCAAAGCGCTCATCGCCGATCCATTGGTCGATTGGTTGGATCCAGCCGTTGCTGATCCAATCGCCATATTGCCAGGCGGCGCCGATGAAAACATCGTAGGTATATTGCCCGGTCAAGAAGTCGGCCGGGATCGTCGTGCCCAGCTGATTGTAGGGGATCTCAACGATCTCCAGCTCGGCGCCGGTCGCCGCTTCAAAAGCGTTGCGCCAGAAGTAAATGGTGCCGGAGATGCCGCCGCGCGATCCCTGACCCAGCACGCCGAAGGTGATCGTTTTGCCCTCGCCGAGGGCATGGCCGTCGGGGATGTCGGCATTCAGCAGCGCCTCAAAAGCCAGCGTCTGCTCCAACTGGGTCTCGGCGACTTCGGGAATCGGAAAGAGATCTTCGGCCGTCTTGCCGAAGAAGGTGTCCTGCGCCGAAACGCCAAAAGCGCCGGTCAGCAAGACCAATATCGATATAAGAATTCCTGCTTTAACTCTCATGGAACACTCCTGTCCTCGCTGCGAACAAATGCGAATCTACACATCATCGCGACCTTTCGCCGCGATTCCGCGTCAAATCGCGCCGTAGTATACCAAGTCTCCAAAAAAATTGCGACTGCTGTCCGAGCCGGCGCGCGTCGCTGGCGTTTTCGCCGCAACTGTAGTCTAATCAGCGTCGGATTGGAGAAAAGGCGATCCTCATGAATATGCAGCAGGCGCTCTCCGCCTTCGGCGTCACCGATTCAACCTTGAGCGCTGACGAAAAGCGGCAACTCGACGCACACGGTTATCTTCCGCTGCCAAGCGTCTTGTCAACCGCGCAGGCTGAGGCGCTTCGCACTCGCTTTCAAGAGCTCATGCGCGAGGAAGGCGAGAAGGCCGGTTTGGAAGTCCATCAGGAGGCCGGCACCGAGCGGCTTGCCAACCTGGTAGACAAAGACCCGCTCTTCGAAATCTGCTTCACCCA
>WTGC01000094.1 GCA_011523705.1 Chloroflexota bacterium
ATATGGGCGTGCGCAGCCCGTCACTGGCGCATAAGCAGGTCAGCTACGCGATCTACGAGCCGCTGCTGCGCCTGGGAACAGATGGCTCAATTAATCCCGCGCTCGCCACGGATTGGACCATGTCGGATGACAAGCTTACGATCACACTGAACTTGCGCGAGGGCGTCACCTTCCACGACGGCTCGCCTTTGGATGCCGATACTGTCGTTTGGAATATCGACGGCGCCCGTGATCCGGAATTCGGCGATGGCGCGCTGGCGGATTATGGCCGGATAGAATCGGTTGAAGCCCTCGATGATCTTACAGTACAAATCAATATGTCGGCGCCCGACGCGAATATCATGTCAGCGCTAGCGGCGGGCAGCGACACGCGAGCGCTCATCATGTCCCGGGCGGCTTATGAGGCATTGGGAGCGGACGAATATGCCTTCAATCCGTCGGGCACTGGACCGTTCAAATTGGCCAGTTGGGAACCTGGCGTGGAGTTGGTCCTGGAACGCAACGAAGACTATTGGGGCGTAAGCGCCGGTAATGCCGATCGGGTCTCTTTTAGAATAATCCTTGATGCATCGGCCGCCACGTTGAATTATCAAAGTGGCGACATCCATACGATGTTCTCGATTTCTGCGCCGGAACTGCCGCTTCTGGAAGCTGTTCCAGGGACCATCTCCGGAGCAGTTGCCCGTGGCGTGAATCTCCTGGTGTTAAACCATCACCGCCCGCCCTTTGATGATATCCATAATCGGCGCGCCGTTATGTATGCGATCGATGTAGAGCCAGTCATCAGCTTGGTGTACGGCGGCCTGGCGCAGCCCGCGCGCGGTATTACACCACCCAATTCCTTTGCATACAGCGACGAGTCTCCACCGCCTTTGAGACGCGATCTTGACGCCGCTCGGGCGGAATTGGCGGCTGCGGGCAACCCGGACGGCTTTGAATTTGAAGTTTCGGTCGTTGCGCAGCCGTTTCGCATTCAGGTATTGGAGATCATGCAAGCCAGTCTTGCCGAAGTTGGGATCAGCCTGGTCATTCAAGCGAATGAGAGGGCGCGCCATATAGCCGCCTTGCGAGAGGATACCGCGATTGCCGAAGCCGGTTTTGTCCAAATCCTCGCAGCATTGAGCGCGCCCGAAGCCTACCTCAGAATATTCGCCGGCTGTAACGCCCCGCAAAAGATTGTGGGCTATTGCACGGACGAATACGAAGCGCTGAAAGCAGAACTGCCGGGAATCTTTGACAGCGCCGAACGGCTGGCGCATATCGGCCTCATGAATGAGGTCGCCTGGCGCGATACGATCGTCGTGCCCTATTTGTATCCGGAGATTCCCTACGTATATCGCGGCGACATCATCGAAGGCTTCGCTCTAAACGGCTATGGCTTGCTGGACTGGACGAACTTCACTGTAGCCAACGGCTAGCTACATCCGAATCCTTGGGGTTGTGGTATCCGCCGCAGCCCTGTCCTGCTCCAGGAGATTGCGCTTGGGACGTTATTTGTTGCGCCGCCTCATTTTGATGCTGCCAACGCTCATAATTGTTACCTTCCTGGTTTTCGCCTTGCTCTTCTTGAGCCCAGGTGATCCTGTTCTGATGCTCGTGCCCATAGAAGAGGTGAATCAGCTGTCCGATGAAGAGATGGATCAGCTGCGTTCGGAATTGGGGCTGGACCGCCCAATCTACGCGCAATACGCCGATTGGCTCCTTCACGTCCTGCAGGGCGATTTCGGCCGTTCGATTCATAAGCGTCGTGCCGTTGGCGAACTGCTGGCTGCGCGATTTCCGGTTACGCTGGAACTGGCAATACTGAGTGTGCTGGCCGCAACAATCGTGGCTGTGCCGATAGGCGTCTATACGGCTGTACGACCGGGCGGCATCGGCGATATCATCGGCAACATCGTCGCGCTCATGGGTGTTTCCGCGCCGAATTTCTGGGTTGCCTTATTGCTCATCATCCTGTTTGCGGTGCAATTGCGCTGGTTGCCCGCCGGTGGTTTTGTACGAATCACCGACAACCCGGTCGAGCATATCGAGCGGATGATCTTGCCGGTTATCACATTGAGTACTGCGCTAATGGCGGTCACCATGCGCTTGACCCGTTCCAGCATGCTCGAGGTATTAAACGAAGATTATGTGCGCACGGCGAGAAGCAAGGGCTTGGCGCAGCGGCGAATCGTACTTGTCCATGCCTTGAAAAACGCGCTGATACCGGTTGTCACCACCGTGGGACTGCAGATCGGGCGTATCCTGGGCGGAACTATCGTCATTGAAATCATCTTTTCTTTGCCAGGTATGGGCAAGTTAATGTTGGACGCCATATTTGGCCGTGATTTCCCGATCGTTCAGGCTTCCGTATTGTTGATAACCTTAGCGTTTATGGGCATTAACGTTGTGGTCGATTTGACATACGCATATATCGATCCACGAATCCGATACGGTTCTTGATGGAACCTAAAATGAGACCAGTCGATAGCGCACGGCACAGTGCTTCCGTGGCAGGATATGCGTCCACGTCGAAGGACAGCGGTTCAGCGCCACACGTGTTCGTTTTGTTTGCCCGACGTCTGTTTGCTCGTCCCTTGCCGCGTTTCGCTTTCGCCGTGCTAATGCTCGTCATACTGGGCGCATTGCTCGCACCGTGGATCAGCCCCTTCGACCCCATCAAGCCCGATTTTTCCGCCGCCCGTCAGGCGCCTAGTTCCACGCATCCATTGGGCACGGACGATATCGGACGAGACATTCTGTCTCGCATCCTGTTTGGGGCGCGGGTCTCGCTCATGGCCGCGCTCCTCCCGCTATCCATATCGATCTTCGTTGGAGTCCCGCTAGGACTATTGTCCGGATTGCTGAAAGGCTGGCCGGACGAAATCATGATGCGTTTTCTTGACGCGCTGCTGGCATTTCCGCGAATTGTTCTTATCATCTCCATTGCCGGGCTGCTCGGTCCTAGCCTGGTAAATGCGCTGGTTGCAATTGGCATCGTTGGTATCGCGCCGCTTGCTCGCCTGACACGGGGTCTTACGCTATCCGCCAGCGAAGAAGATTACGTCACGGCTGCTCGCGCGCTCGGATCATCCAACTGGCGCATCATGATCGCGCATATTTTTCCCAATATCACTGCTGCCATTATCGTCACCGTTTCGCTGGATGTCGGCGGCATCATCCTGGCGGAAGCTACCCTGAGCTTCCTCGGGCTCGGCATCCAGCCGCCCAATCCCAGCTGGGGCAGCATGGTCGCGGTCGGCAATCGCTATCTCCAGACGGCGCCCTGGATTTCGCTCGTTCCGGGTACGGCAATCTTCGTGACTGTTATGAGCATCAATTTGCTCGGCGATGGTCTGCGCGACGCGCTGGATCCCTATTTGCGCAATCGATAGCATGATCCGCCGTATTGCGCGAGGATTACCAGTTTCCGCCTTGTTTGACAGCTTGAATTGACAACAGTACAATCGGCGGGAATTCAGCTTCATCGGCGCCGCAGCCGGCTTCAACACGGGAGCATTCATGTCAGAGAGCCTCATCGGGACGCGTCAAGATCTGCTCGCGCTAAAGCAGGAGCTCGTCGAGGGGGCGGCGCTCGTCGCCAGTATCGGGCTGGTGCCGCTGACGCAGGGCAATCTGAGCCTGCGCGATCCGGACAGCGGGCATATCCTGATGACGCCGCATGATTACGCTTACGACCAGATGACCATTGACGACGTCTTGGTGCAAGACTTGGATGGCAATGTGATCGAGGGCTTTCGCGAGCCGTCGCACGAGTCGCCCGTGCATCTCGCGGTGTATGAGAAACGGCCGGAAGTGCTCGGCATCGTGCACGCAGAGCCGATCTACACCAATCTCTTCGGCGTTTTGCACAAGCCGATCGCGCCACTGCACGTCAATACGCTGATTGATGTCGGCGGCGAGGTGCCGGTGATGCCCTTCGCGCCCAGCGGCTCGCGCCAATTCGGTTACGATATGCTGGATGTGATGGGCGACAGGCGCGCGGTGGTCTGGGCCAATCACGGCATGCTGGCGGTGGGCGATAGCCTGCGCAAGGCGATTCACTGCACGGTCATGGTCGAGATTTCGGCGCAGCTCTATCACATGGCGCTGCAACATGGCGAGCCGCATCAGATTCCCGAGCAGTATCATGATCGATTAGTCGGTTAAGATGCGAATCTGAACCGTGTAGAGTTCTGAAAGGGGGCGTTTAGACGATAGAAAACACAGCGAAGTTGTTGCATCAAAGTTGAGAAAATGAATTGCTGAAGGGGAAGAAACATGTATCGCAAAGTCGTTTTCGCAGTTTGCGTCCTGCTCGTTCTGGCGGTGAGCGCGCCGATATTGGCCCAAGACGAGGTGGTCGTGCGCTTCCGTTCCTGGAGCCCGGTGATCGCCACCACAGAGGCAATGATCGCGGCGTTCAACGAAGCCAACCCCGATATCACGATTGAGCCGGATATCACCAATTATCCCGAATACCTCGTAGACTTGCAGACGATGGCGGCTGGCGGCGCGCTGCCGGACTTGATCGGGCTGGAGCCAGGCGCCTTGACCCAGCAATATCGTGATCACCTGATGCCGCTGCAAGATTGCGCCGTCTCCACCTGGGGCGAGGATTGGGAAGATCAGTTCTTCCCGGTTGGCATTGAGCAAGCGCGCCTGGGCAACCCCGAGGGCGATGACAACATCTATGGCTTGCCCGTGCTCGTTCAGACCATCAATATGTGGTACACGGTGCCGATCTTTGAAGAAGCCGGCGTTGAGCCGCCGACGACTTACGACGAGCTGAAGGAACTGGCGGACTTGTTCAACGCGCAGGGCATCGCCCCGGTCATGATCGGCGCGGGCGATGGCTGGATCCGCCGCGATGTCTATATGCAGTTGATCCACAATGTCGCGCCCGGCTTGATTTACGAAGCGGAAGACGGCATGGCCAGCTTCACCGACGAGCCCTTCGTCGAAGCGATGACTTGGTGGAAGCGCCTCTTCGATGACGGCATCTTCCAGATGGGCGCGCTGGGCATGACGCACTATCCGGCCGCGGTTGAACAGATTCAGGCAGGGCGCGCCGCCATGTTCCCGATGGGCGCCTGGTGGCAGCAGCAAGCGGGCAATCCCGATCCGCCGCCGCTCGACGAGAACCTGCAGGGTTACGCGCCCTTCAAGTTCCCCGATGTGACCGGCATGGGCGCGCCGGAAGACTTGCTGGGCGGCATTGACGTCATGATGGGCGTCACGCGTGGCTCGGCCAATCCGGACGCGGCTTGCAAGGTCATCACCGATTGGATCAGCGGCGCCGGCGCGCAGGCTTTGATCAACACCTACAACGACCTGCCCGCTTACATCGGTTTGCGGCCCGAGTCTTTCGGTTCGGAGAATCAGGAAGCGGTCTGGGATCTCTTCACCGAAGATTGGCTGGCCAGCGTGAAGTACGCCCGTCAGTTGAAGAGCCCGGATGTCAAGCAGGCGCTGGAAGACGCGCTGGCTGCGGTCGCCGCGGGGGAGATGACGCCGGCCGAAGGCATGCAGCTGGTGCAAGACGCCAACATGTAGCTACAACAAACCCCACCCCCCGCCCCCCTCCCGTAGGTCTGGGTCTACGCGACGCGAGGCATCAGGGAGGGGGAGAAAACCGCGAATCGGGTACTACAGATTTGTGTTAGGCCCGATTTACAGCGTCCGCCAGCGTGTGTAGGTAAAGTCCCTCCCTGATGCTTCGGGGAGGGATTTAGGGAGGGGTTGGCTTCCCCCATGTCCCGCAACTGGCTGATCGAAAATCAGGGTCTCTTTTTCATGGCGCCGGCCATGATCCTGTTTGCCGTTTTTGTGCTCTATCCCATCTTCTATATCTTCAACGCCAGCCTCTACGACTGGGACGGCATCAACGAGGCGATCTACGTCGGCATCCAGAATTACATCGACATGTTCACCGATGACCGCCCCTTCGGGCTGGCGATACGCAACTCCATCTACTGGACCTTTTTGACCATCTTCCCGCAGATGTTCCTCGGTTTCATTCTGGCCAGCATCCTGACGTCGGGCATACCTTTTCAAAACGTCTTCCGCATCATCTTCTTCATGCCGGCCATTATTTCGCCCGTCGTGCTTGGCATCGTCTGGCAGCGAATCTACGCGCCTTTCGGCGGCTTGCTCGCCGATCTCGCATTTGAGACGGGCGCGCACTTTCTGCGGCAGGAATATCTGTCCAGTTCCAGGCTCGCCATATTCTCCACGATCTTTGTCAATGTCTGGCAGTGGACCGGCTTCTCCATGCTAATGTATGTGGCGGGTTTGCAGGGACTGCCGGGCGAGGTATTGAGCGCGGCCCAGGTCGATGGCGCCAATGCCTGGCAGCGCATACGCCACGTTGTCTGGCCGATGCTGCGGCATGTGCATTTGACACTGATTCTGCTGGGTGTGATCGGCACGCTACAAACTTTCGCGCTGGTTTATATGCTGACGAATGGCGGTCCGAGCAGCGCGAGTGAGATGCTGCCGACTTACATTTTCCGCAAGGCCTTCCCGTTGCAAAGTATGGGATACGCGTCAGCGTTGGCGGTGGTGCTGCTGGTGATCGCGCTGAGCGCCAGCATCTTCCAGGTGCGCGTGCTGGGTTCGCGCTTCACCATTGGCGATTAGCAGCGGGATGCCGAATTGACGAAACGAGAGACGCGGCGCAGAAGCAATCGTCCCCGCCATTTGGGCAAAGTGCTGGCCTTTGCCTTCGTCTTGATTTTGGCGCTGATATGGCTGGTGCCGATCATCATGATGCTGGTGGTGTCATTCATGCCGCCGGATCAACGGGCGCCGCGCTTCGGCGGCTTGCTCATCAGCGGCGTAAGCGTGCAGAATTATGTGACTGTCTTCGAAGACGCGGAGATAGTCAAGCATTTTATCAACAGCGTCGCCGTGACGATTCCGTCTGTATTTCTCGTCGTGCTGATCAGTTCGCTTGCGGCTTTTGCTCTGGCGCGCCTGAGATTCCTCGCACGCGATATCTGGTTTTATCTTTTGATCATGACGCTGATGCTGCCGATCCCGACGCTGGTCGTGCCGATTTTCCAGATCAACAAAGCCCTGGGGCTGAACGACAGTTATCTCGGCTTGATCCTGCCTTATACCGCGCTGGGCGTGCCCTTCGCCATCGTCATCTTGCGCAGCTTCTTCGCCAATTTCCCCATCGAGATTGAAGAGGCGGCGCGGCTCGATGGCTGTACGCGCTTCGGCATCTATTGGCGCATTATGATGCCGGTCAGCTGGCCCGCTGTGGCGGTCGTCATCATCTGGCAGTTCATGACCTCGTGGAACGAATTCATCCTGGCGCTGGTGACGATGAATTCGGTTGATGTCAAACCCTTGACCTTGGTGCCGCTGGTCTATAGCGGGCAATTTATGATGCGCCCAGGTCCCATGTTTGCGATTTTGACCCTGATCACGCTGCCGGTGATCGTGGTCTATTATCTGATGCAGCGCTTCATGGTCAGCGGCTTGACGGC
>WTGC01000102.1 GCA_011523705.1 Chloroflexota bacterium
GGCAATCACAATATCCTGATGTCGGGTCCGCCGGGCGCGGGCAAGAGCCTGCAGGCGCGGGCGCTAGCCGGCATCCTGCCGACGCTGACGATGCAAGAATCGCTCGAGGTCACCCGGATTTACTCCATCGTCGACATGCTTTCGCAGGACGAGCCGCTCGTCCGCCAACGGCCCTTTCGCGCGCCCCACCACACGATTTCCCAAGTGGGACTTGTCGGCGGCGGCTCCATCCCGAAACCGGGCGAAATCAGCCTGGCTCATCGCGGCGTCTTGTTCCTCGATGAAATCAACGAGCATTCAAGCAGAGTGCTCGAAGTGCTGCGCCAGCCGATTGAAGACAAGATTGTGACGATCAGCCGTGCAAAGGGCAGCATCACTTTCCCGGCCAATTTCTTGCTGGTCGGCGCGCGCAACCCCTGCCCCTGTGGCTTCTTTGGCGATCCGCTGCAAGCCTGTTCTTGCACGCCAAATCAGATTCAGCGTTACGCCTCGCGGATTTCCGGACCGATTCTCGACCGCATTGATATCCACGTCGATGTGCCGCGGGTTGATTTCGACAAACTGCTGGGAGAGGCGCGCGCCGAGCGCTCGCGCGATATCCGCGAACGCGTCGAAGAGGCCCGCAGCCGCCAGACAGCACGGTTCCAAGATCATCCCGGGCTCTTCGCCAACGCTGACATGTCGGTCAGTGAAATCGACCAATTCTGTTCGCTGAACGACGAGGCGCGGGGAATTCTGACACTCTCGGTGAAGAAGCTAAGGCTGAGCGCGCGCAGCTATCATCGCGTGCTCAAGCTCAGTCGAACTATCGCCGATCTGGACGCGTCCGCCGAGATCCAGGTCGCGCATATTGCCGAAGCGCTGCAATATCGACCGCCAGCTGAGTAAGCGGTTGAATGGTGAGATTATTGGTCTTCATCCAGGAAAGTCTCCAGGATTCGTTCCGGACCATAATTCATAATCTGAAGATCGGCCGCCGACGTGCCAGCCAACGCCGCTCTTGGGATCAATCCGATGATCTCCGAACTGTCGATGCCGACGCCGTATTGGGCCGCTAGCTGACGAATCCGCTCGAATGCGGCGCCCATGGATGTCACGCGATAATCGGTCAAATTCATCGACACCTGCGCTTTCCCCTTGACGAAGAAGCCGAGCGCTTTGACGCCGGGCATCCCGCCGGAGGACTGCCGTATCGAGCGCGCGATGGCTTTTGCAATGGAACCATCCGTCGTCGCCAGGTAGACATTGAAGGCGATAAGAATGTCCCGAGCGCCAATGACGCTGCCGCCAGCGCTGCCAAGTCGGCGCGGTCCAAAGTCTGGCTGCGGCGCCACCCCGGTTTCAATAGACTTTCGCAAGCCTTCGTAACCGCCCCGCCGAATTGCCGAGAGTTCTCTATTCTCCGCTTGCAGAGCCGCTTCCCCATAGAGAAACACCGGCAGTTGCAGCGCCTCTCCCACGCGCGCTCCCAGTGATCGCGCCAAGTCTACGCACTGGGCCATGGTCACATTTCGCAAGGGCACAAACGGGATCACATCGGCCGCGCCGATTCGCGGGTGCTGCCCTCGATGCCGGTTCATGTCAATCTTTGCAGCTGCGACCTTCACGCCGGCAAATGCGGCGGCTGCGACCGCCCGCGGCGCGCCGATGAAGGTCACGACCGAACGATTGTGATCCGCGTCGCTCTCATAACCGAGCACCTGAACGCCTGCGACTCCCGAAATTGCAGCGACAATTTCGTCGACAAAGTGTTCGCGTCTTCCCTCGGAAAAATTGGCGACGCATTCGACGATTTTCTTCATCGCTCACCTCGACGAGCCAGCAGCCGTCGCAACGTCTTTCGCGCTCATCTCCTACTGGAATCGGATTCTAAGTTGAACTATAGTGCCTGGCGAGCCACATCTTCAAGCGGGCGGTCTTTCCAATCGCGGGCGGGAGCAAAAGCGCGCATGACCAACAACTCATCCCTCAGCCAGGACATTCACACGCTGGGCAATTGCCTCGGCCTCATCATCCAGGAACAGAACGGCATGGAGGCTTATGAATTGGTCGAGGAGATCCGCGCGATGTCCAAAGCGCGCCGCAGCGGCGATGCAGCGGCCGCGTTCCAATTGGCCGAACGCCTGGAAAACCTGCCGCTGAGCTCGAAAAACATTCTCATCAAAGCCTTCTCCAATTACTTCCAACTGATCAATATTGCCGAAGACTTGCAGCGCATCCGCGTGATCCGCCAGCGCGAAGCCAAGGGCACATTGCGCGAATCCATCGTGCATGCAATACGCGCCTTTCACGCCAGCGGCAAGTCTTCGAATGACGTCCGCTCGCTTCTGAACCAAACGCGCCTGCGGCTCGTGCTTACCGCGCATCCGTCGGAAGCGAAACGGCAAGAGATTCTGGTCATTCTGCGCCATATCGCCCAGATGATGGAGAGGCGCGATCGTCACAACCTGCTCCCGCGCGAGTTGCGCAAGCTGGAGACCAAGCTGGCGGAAGAAGTGGAAGAACTTTGGCAGACGCGTCAAGTGCGCGCCTCGGCGAAACAGGTATCGGACGAGGTCGACTTCGGGATTTATTTCATTCGCTCCGTCATTGTGGATGTCGTCATCGACATCTATGAAGATCTGCAAATGGCTCTGGAACGCTTCTATCCCGACGAAGACTGGTCGGAATTGCCGCCCGTGCTGCGTTATGCCTCTTGGATCGGCGGCGACCGCGATGGCAACCCCAACGTTACCACCGATGTCACCCTGCAGACCTTGGCGACGCTGCGAGAGACTGCGCGGCGAATCTATCTGGAAGAGATTGAAGCGCTGACCGACAATCTGACGCAAGACACCAGCCAAGTTGGCGTTTCCGAAGCACTGCAAGAGGCGGTCGACGGCTATTTCCCCGCCAGCAATCGCTATCCCGGTGAAGTCTACCGTCAAATGCTCGCCAACATCCGCAAGAAGCTGCAAGATGATCAGTATCATTCAAGTCGCGAATTGCTGGGCGATCTATTGCTCATTCAAGACAGTCTCAGAGCGCATCGCGGCAGGCGCGCGGCAATGGGCGCGGTGCAACGCCTGGTGCGTAAGATCCGGCTATTTGGTTTGCATCTCGTCCCGCTCGAAGTGCGAGAAGACGCCAACTTGCATAGAGCGGCTTTAGACGAGCTGTTCAGGCACTATCGCATTGCCGAGGATTACAGCCGCCTGCCCGAGGGTGACAAGCAAAAGCTGCTGACGGCGGAGATTCGCAACAAGCGTCCGCTTTTCCCCACTGACATTGACGCTTTCACCGAGACGACCCAAAGCATCATTCGCACCTGGCGCATGATCGCGGAAGCGCATTCCCGCTATGACGCCATCGTCATTGATACCGTCATCGCCAGCATGTCCACCGAGCCGAGCGATGTGCTGGCGATGCTGCTTTTCGCGCGCGAAGTTGGCATCGACAATGATGTCTACATCGTGCCCCTGTTCGAAACGATTGACGATCTTTACCGTTCGCCGGGCATCATGGACGCCTTGTTTGAAAACGCCGAATATCGCAAGCATTTGATGGCGCGCGCCGGCAAGCGCGGGCTGCGCCAGCAAGTGATGATCGGCTATTCCGACAGCAGCAAGGACGGCGGTTATCTGGCGTCCAACTGGAACCTGTACAATGCGCAGCGCATACTGACGCAGAAATGCATGGAGCACGGGGTATCGCTTGAATTATTCCACGGGCGCGGTGGCAGCATCGGCCGCGGCGGCGGACCTACCAACCGCGCGATATTGTCGCAGCCGCCCGAATCTTTGCACGGCGGCGTCAAAATCACCGAACAGGGAGAAGTCATCGCCTACCGCTACAGCAACCGAGGCATCGGTCATCGCCACCTGAATCAAGTGATGAACGCCGTGCTCATCGGCATGGGCTTGCAAGAGCGGCATCACGTTCCGTCACTCTACTACGAAGTGATGGCGCGGCTTTCCGTTCTCAGCCAGCAATATTATCGCAAGTTTGTCTACGAGAGCGATGGCTTCCTCGACTATTGGCAGCAAGCCACGCCTATCAACGAGTTGGCGCGCATGCAAATCAGCTCGCGCCCGGCCAAACGGCAGAAGACGGGCGGCTTCTCCGCCATGCGCGCGATCCCGTGGATGTTCAGTTGGATGCAGAGCCGCGCAATCGTGCCGAGCTGGTTCGGGGTCGGCACGGCCTTCAAGACCTACATTGAAGCAGAACAGAATGGGCTGCGGATCTTGCGAGAGATGTATCGCGACTGGTCATTCTTCAACGCGCTGATAGACAATGCCCAACTTGATGTCGCCAAAGCCGATATGGGCATCGCTGAGCTTTACGCTTCCCTGGTCGAGCCGATTGATCTGCGGGAGCGCTTCTTCGGCTGGATCAAGGAAGAACACCGTCTCAGCAGCGAGATGATTATATCGGTGACCGAGCAAGAGGATCTGTTGACGAATATGTCCGCCATCAAGACTTCAATTGAACGGCGCAACCCCTATGTCGATCCGCTCAATTTCATGCAAGTCGCCTTGCTGCGCCAGTTGCGTCAATTGGACGAGGGCGATGAAAACTGGCGCGCCACCTTGGATGCCGCGCTGGCCACCATCAATGGCATCGCCGCCGGCATGAAAACAACCGGCTAGGACCGGCGCGAGCGATCCCAGTCTTCGCGGTCAAAGCGCTGAACCTCGATGCGATAGCCGGACGGGTCTCGCAAGAAGAAGTGATAAATCTGGTATGTTTCATTGTGGCGGGGCGGATGCTCGCAGGGCCAGCCGCGCGCTACAATGCGCTCATACCAGCCATCCACGTCGCTTGTGACCAATGTAATGATGAGGCCAGAAACGTCCTCAGGCGCTGCTTCGCCCTGACAGACGCCCAGATAGGCGCTTCTATCCCTAACGCTATAAATGCGACAAGACCCCTGATCTACCGCCAGTTGCAATCCGAGCACCGATTCATAAAAGCGGGCGGATTCTTCCAAATCGCTTGCATAGACAAAGGTGATCTGGGCATCAATCGGCAGTTCGCACATGGCGGCTCCTCATGCGTCACAAATCGCGGCGCCATAAGTCAATTGTCCACTGCGCCAAACAAGACCTTATCGTCATGCTGGCGCAAGTATTCCGTACGCGTCGCCAAAGTCAAGTCGCGCTGCTCCGGCGCAAGTTGACGCCAGAACAAGGTCGGCTCGGCAATTTGTCCGTCACCCGCGGCGAGGTAAGCGCGCAGCAGCTGGAAGAAAGCCTCATCGCCGATATCGACGCGCAAGTTGTGCAGCATCTGAACGCCCCGCAAATATACCGCGTTGATATACTCGCGGGCGGTGGCGAATTCATAGACGTCGCTGTCCACCTTGCCTTGCGGGAAGAAACCGGCGACGCGAAAGGACCACCACCAGTTCTTGAAGGCCGGGTAATGCGCTTCGATAAACAGATACTCGCTGTAGGTGGCCAGCGCCTCGTCAAGCCAGGGATTGAGCGCCGAATCATTGCCTACCCTGGCATACCACCACTGATGGGCGATCTCGTGAACGGAAATAAGCGTGAGATAATTTCGCGGTCCGCCGTCGAAGCTGGTGAACCAGGCGCCGCCGACAAAGACCAGCCCGCTGAATTCCATGCCATCGGGAAAGTCGCCCTGGACGATGACGAATCGCTCCCGATCATAGGGCGCGAAGAGCTTTTCAAATAGCGGCAACGCGTTTTCCGTTTCCTTCAGCACATGATCAGCGCCGTCCAGCCGGACGCCGTTTGCGTAAATCTGGGCGTCGGCGAAGGTGTACACCTCGACGGTCACGCCATTGCCAAGCTGCAGCTCGCTTGCGTATAACCCGTCGCCGAGGCTGATGGCGAAATCCCGCGAATTCAGCAACTCGATGTCCCAGGTGGTTGGTCCGAGGGGGGTGACCCTTCCCGGCGCGGCGAGCGCGAGCGCTTCGGGCGCATTCTCAACCGTCACCGTCACCAGCCAATCCGCGACATCGTAGACGACTTGCTCGCCGATGCCGATGGGATCGTGTATACGCCAGTCATCATCCAGCCGTGCCGACACGGTCGGAAGGAAATGGCCCAGATTGAGCTGTCGCGCGCTGTAGCCGAAAAAGCCGCGGTAAGAGCGCAAGCCATCGCGGATCGGCGCCGGCTGCAGCCGAAACATCAGCCCGATTTCGAGCCGACAGCCGGATTCCAATGGCTCGCCCAGACTCACGCGCAGGCGATTCAGATTCAAATCATAGTCTGCCGACGCGCCCTCAACGGTCAGATCCATCAGTTGAAAACCGTCCTCCCACTGATTCGCCTGGACATCCAACACGATTGAGTCGAGAGGGAGCGCTTCGCGATTCCGGAATACAATTGTCTGGACGACATCAGCCGATTTCGTTGCAAAGTCAATGTTGATCTCAGCGCTGACCTGTCTGGCCGGGCGCTTGTCACCATCGTCGTCACAGCGCGCGGTAGCGGCTTCGGTTGGGGTCGGGCTTGCGCCGCTCTCAGTCGCGCTAGCGATTAAAGCGCCCAAGGTAGCAGTCGCCGGAATCGGGCTGGCTTGCAAGCGAACGCGCCTTTCGCCGGACTCTACGGTGACCTCCGGCATCGGGCTCCTGGCGAGATTGCAACCGGCCAGCGCGATTAGGCCGGCGATACAGAGGGCTAGAAATCGATTCATACAGCGCATCATACTAAGCTCTATTGTCGTAAACAAGACGACTTGCTCTGTCGAGCCGTATCGCATTTGTTGTCTGCTGTGCTATGCTTTGCGGATTAGCTGGCTCAGAGCAGTTGAATCGGTCGAAATCAAATTGACGCAAGAAGCCGCAATTCATCAACGCAGCAAGATCACCGCGGTCATCCGCCTGTCGCGCTGGCGCGAGCACGTCCCGTTCACCATTCCGCTCACCATCATCGGCGGGCTCCTGGCGCTTGAGCCGGAAGCGGCTGTGGCGGACAGGCGCCTCTTCGCTGTCTTGGCCGCCAATATTCTGGCGATGTCCTTCGCCTTCATGCTAAATGACGTGGAAGACGCGCCTGATGACGCGCTTGACTCGCAGAAGAAACAGCATAACGTCATCAGCAGCGGTCTCTTAAGCCGGCGCGAAGGCACGGT
This sequence comes from Chloroflexota bacterium, assembly GCA_011523705.1. Taxonomy (GTDB): domain Bacteria; phylum Chloroflexota; class Anaerolineae; order Aggregatilineales; family Phototrophicaceae; genus UBA6055. The sequence goes on from WTGC01000102.1 coordinate 7,096, forward strand.
ATTGAGCGCGGCAACCTTCGTCGCCTCCCTTGGGTTATACGCCGCAGGCGGCGCGCTGGCGCTCGTGATCGGCTTGGCGACGCTCGCGCTCTGTTACCTGTATTCGGCGCATCCTTTTCGTTTCAAGGCGCGCCCGATCACTGACGTTCTGACGCATGCGCTCATGCTCAGCGGCTTGCTGCTGGCGGCCGGCTACTTCACCTATGGCTCGGCGCCGCGCGAAGTGTGGCTCGTCATTGCCGCGGCAAGCCTGTTCTCGGCTTATGGGCAATTCTATAATCAGGTGGTCGACTATGAAGTGGACAAAGAAGCGGGACTAAAAAATACCGCCGTGCTCTTAGGCAAGGCGCCGACTTCAATCCTCGGTCACCTCTCGATTGTCCTCGCGCTGATCTGCATCTTTGTCGCCATTTCGCAGGCGCTTTTTCCCGTCTGGCTCGGCACGATTTTGATCATCGGCATCATCACGACAGTCATATTCCCCTGGGAATTTGATATGCGTGGAAACCTGGCGCAAGAGGGCGGAAACATGCAGCGGCCCGGTCTGATTATCGCCAATTTGCTGGCGCTGATCTGGCTGGCTTCCAATATGGGTTTGATTACGATCCTCTAAGCAACAACGCGATGCAATATGATAGAATGACTGCATAATCGATAGTCCGCTGTGACGTCAAATGGCAGACCTGCACCAGATTCTGTTCAATATGCATATCATGTACTCGCTTGCTCTGGGCGTCTGGGCGGTGTACATGGCGAGCCGGCAAGAAGCGATCTCGGGGCATTACTGGGGGGCGGTTCTTACCTATGCGCTGTTGGCCGCGGCGACGCTGGCAGTCGGTGTCGCGCTGCTGCTATCGGGAATGCAGCCACGCTCGGGGCGCGTCGTCGTCTACCTGCTCTATATGCTCTGGCTTGCCATTATCATGCCGGGACTGTTTAGTCTGATGAGCGGCCGCGACGATAAACGCGCCGCCCTCGCCTACGCGCTGCTGGCAATCTTCAATTTCACGACCTCGCTCAGCATGCTGGAGAGAGAGCTGGTCGGGCCCTGGGTCACGCCGACATAAGCCTGATTAGGATAGGACCATGCCCAGAGCCGGCGGCGACTGCGTGTCCCCAAGCTTTCGGTTGACCGACTTTGAGCGCTTACTCGGCGGTCCGGGCGCCAAGTTGATAGAGCTTATTTCATATATGGCGCAGAAGAAGAATCTGGCGCTATATGTCGCGGGCGGGTTTGTGCGCGACCTGCTGCTGAATCAGCGTACCCTCGACCTCGACTTTGTCCTTGAGGGCGATGCCATCAACTTTGCCCGATCGCTGGCAAAATCATTCGGCGGTTACGCGCATAGTCATAAGCAGTTTGGAACCGCAAAATGGATCTTGGATGATAGCGTCGCCTACAGTCTTTCTCTTATCCTAGACGCGCTGCCGGCCAGTGTAGACTTTGTCACCGCGCGCAGCGAAACCTATGCGTTTCCTACTGCTTTGCCCACTGTGTCGCCAGCCGACATTGAATGCGATTTGCGGCGGCGAGACTTCAGCGTCAACGCGCTCGCGATTCAACTCAGCCCGCTTGAGGAGCCCTGGCCATTGGTCGATGCCTGCGATGGCATCGACGATCTCAAGCGCGGTTTGATTCGCGCGTTGCATGAGCAGAGTTTCGTCGATGATCCGACCCGAATTCTGCGGGCGCTGCGTTATGCCGAGCGGCTTGGTTTCACTTTGGAATCGGACTCTGCCGAGTGGATGCTAGCGGCGCTTCCCTATCTCGGGCGCGTGACGGGCCAGCGGCTGAGAAACGAAATCGACTTGATCTTGCGCGAGCCGCGAGCCGGCGCGATCCTCCTGCGATTGCAAGAGCTGGGCGCGCTGATGAACATCCATTCGGCATTCCGCATCAGGCCGCAGCTGCCGGAATTGTTCAAGCGCCGCAGGACGCTCTTGCCACCTTGGTCGTCCGCGGTAGGCGACATGAGGCCGGTGCCGCCTTGGTCGTCCACGGTAGGCGACATGCAGACGCCCTGCTGGATTGCGCTCATGACTGGCATCAATAGCGTGGAAGTTCAAAGCCTGTGTGAGCGCCTGGCGCTTACGAACAAGCTGACCGAGGCGATTACAGCCAGCGCAAGGCTTGCGGAGCGCATCAGCCTGCTTGATGATCCCGCCATTCGTCCAAGCCAAGTTGCCCGGATTCTGGATGAGTACCCCGACATCGCTTTGCAGGCGAACTGGCTGCTCGCGGCTGATAGCCCGACTGTACAGGAATTGATTGCCGCTTACGCATCGGATTGGCGCCAGCGCCGCCAGACGATATCGGGCGATGACCTCAAGGCGATGGGACTGGCTCCGGGACCGCGCTATCGACAGCTCCTCGATCGGCTGCGCTACGCCTGGATTGATGGCGAGGTCGGTTCAGCCCAAGAAGAGGCGGCGCTGCTGCGGCAGCTGCTGGATTCGGAAGATTGAAACAGCGCTGCAAACCGTCTGCTAGAATGGGATGCGAACAAAACAGGCAAGCGCGGATTAGCGAGTCCTTCGCGGGCGCGCCTGCAGCTATCCGCTAAGGAATCATTCAGCCGGGTGCAAGGCTCTCGTAATCAGTTGGCGTTAAGCTCTGTGATAGTGCAGTGCAGGTTTGACGCCACAAAGGCGAATGGAATTACCGGAGGTATCTACATGGAAAATGTCACAATTGGTCTCGCGCTCGTTGCGGGCATACTGTCCTTCATTTCGCCTTGTGTCTTGCCGCTGGTGCCGGCCTATATCGGATACATGGGCGGGCGCTTGACGCACAGCGTCAGTCGTCAGGCGGCTTCTGGCGCGGTCGCCACGGTCAGCCTCGCCTTGCGCCTGCAGATGCTGCTGCATGGCATCGCATTCGTCCTCGGCTTTACGATCGTATTTGTTCTGATCGGCTTGTTCACCACTGCCTTATCCAGCTTGGCGGGCCAGCACGTCAGCGCCTTCACCGAGATTCTCGGCCGCGTCGGCGGTTTGGTGATCATCTTCTTCGGCTTTCAGTTCATGGGGGTGTTGCCTCGTTTCTTCGCCTGGCTGCGCAAAAAAGGGCAAGCGGGCATATTGGACAACGTCCTCTTCAGCATTGTGTTCATCATTCTCGCGAGCGCGCTGATCTATTGGGCTTTTCTTGAGCAAGCCACAGTCGCTCTGCCATTGATCGCGATCCTCGCAGCCGCGCTATTCGCCAAGGGCGCCTTTACCGAGCCGGCAAGCTTTTGGCATGGCGCCATGGATCGACTCGAATCACTGCTCTATGCGGATACGCGTGCTGATATTGGGGGAAGCGGACGCGAGGGTCTGCTTGGCTCTACCTTCATGGGCATGGTGTTCTCCGCCGGCTGGACGCCCTGCATCGGTCCGCTGCTCGGGACAATCCTGACGGTGGCGGCGGCGAGCGGCGCCACCAGCGGCGACATCGCGCAGGGCATGCTGCTGCTCACCGCTTACTCGATCGGGCTGGGCATTCCATTTGTCATCACCGCGCTGCTGATGAATAGCGCGCAAGGCATTCTGCGCCGTCTGCAGCGTCACATGCACAAGATTGAGTTGCTCAGCGGGTCGCTGCTGATCGCTATCGGAGTGCTGGTCGCCAGTGGTCAGCTGCAGAGCTTGAGCCAGACGTTTTCTCGCGGCGAGTTCGCCGATTTCACCTTCCGCGTCGAAGAATGCGGCGTCGGCTTCTTCAACGGTGAATTGGAATTGAGTCACGTCGGCGCTTGCCTCGGCGGCTCGCTGGCGCCGGTCGCCATCAACCAGAGCGCCAGCGGTCTCTTCGCGCCCGACAGGCCGCAGCAGGAATATCTTTTCCATGGCGAAGCCGGGCGGCAGATCGATTTCGAAGTGCGCAGCGTCAGTGAAGATGTGCCCGATTTCGAACTGACTCTGTTTGGACCGGGCGAAGAGGAACTGGCGCGCGCCAGCAAAGCCGACAGCCTGGAGTCTGAGGGACGCTACTATCCCCTGGCTGGCTTCCAGCTCCCAAGCGGCGGCAAATATCGCGTCGCGCTGCGCAACACATCGGCGGCCGATACAGCCCGATTCCGCGTCAAGGCGCGCGATGCCGAAGCGTTCGCAGCGTCCGAGCCGGTGGCGCCCGCTGCTCCCGACGAAACCGCGAGCGAGCCGGCGCAAGCTGAAGATGTGATGAACAGTTTCGCCGATATTGCTGCTGATCTCGCGCCGGCGGTCGGGCTGGCGGAGGGCAATCGCGCGCCTGCCTTTACCATCGAAACGCTCGATGATGAAGTCGTTGCCTTGTCCGATCTGCGGGACCGCGTGGTGCTGCTGAATTTCTGGGGAACCTGGTGTGGGCCGTGCCGGCGCGAAATGCCCGAATTCCAAAAAGCCTACGAAGAATGGCATGCGCAGGGCTTCGAGATTCTCGCCATTGCTTACAACGATACGGAAGAAGCGATGGCGGCTTTCCGCGATGAATTTGCCTTGAGCTTTCCGCTGGCGCTCGATGACAGCGGCGCGATCAATGACGCCTACGGCATTCAGACGCGGCCCAGCTCTTACTTGCTCGACCGCGATGGCGTGATTCTGGCGCGGCACTTCGGCCTCATGACCGAGGCGCAGCTGAACGAAATGCTGAACGAGGCTTTTGCCCAAACATGAGCTTCGCCGCCTGAAGGACATGTCGACGCTGAATCGACTCTTGCACTTGCTCGCCGCGTTCCTGTCATTGGGCGCGGCACTTGCTATCTTGACCGCCGCCGGCTTGCCCAAGCGAGGCGACTACAGCGGGTTTCGCGACCACTTTGGGCTCTTCCGGGCGCCGGAACTCGATTCGCAGGCGCCGGCATTCACGCTGTCGACAGCGTCGGGCCCGGCGCTCACGCTTGAGCAGGCTCGTGGAGCGATCACCATAATCAACTTCTGGGCGACCTGGTGTCAGCCCTGTCGGCGCGAAATGCGCGATCTGCAAATGCTCTACGACAGCTATCCGGGACGGCTGCGGATTCTGGCGGTGAACCTGGGCGAGAGCCTGCAAGTCGTGCGAGACTGGGTGAGTCAACTCGGTTTGACCTATGATATTTTGCTCGACGGGCAGGGCGCCGTGGCCGCGCGCTACCAGGTTCGCGGTTTGCCGACAACTCTCGTGCTCGATTCAAATCTCGTCATTCACCGCATATATTATGGAGCGGTGAGCCAGGAACATCTGAAAGGGGATTTTAATTATCTGGGCGCAAAGGCGTAAATGCTCTTGAAAGCGCGAGCGGCTTTCACGGGGGTGAAATGGAGGGCGAGTCAGGCGCTGCTTCGATTGGCGCGCCACTGGATCCGAATTGCCTTGACCGCGCTGGCGATTTATATCAGCTTGCCCTGGCTGGCGCCGACGTTGGCAAAGCTCGGCCTGAATAACCCGGCGAACTTCATTTACACACTTTATAGTCCTTTCTGTCACCAGTTCGCCTTTCGTTCTCCCTTCCTGTTTGGCGAGCAAGCCTTTTACCCGCGCGGCGCCGCCGATAGCGATTACACACCGTTCGAATTGGCGGCCAGCGAATCGGAAGCCTTTCTGGAGCAATATCGGTATTGGTCAAGCATATACGGCGGCCGGGCGCCCGTCCCTCCCGCCACGATAGACGGGCTGGCGGAATTCAGCGTCGTCCAGCAATTCGCCGCGCGGCACTTCATCGGCGACGAGACATTCGGCTACAAGACGAGCCTCTGCGCGCGCGACCTCGCCATATATACGATGATCTTCGTCGGCGGCTTGATTTATCGGCGGTTTCGCTGGCGTATCCGGCCCCTGCCCTTCTGGCTTTACCTCGTGGTCGGGCTGGGTCCGGTGGGGCTGGACGGATTCAGCCAGCTATTGAGCTATCCGCCTTTCGAATTCTGGCCAGTGCGCGAGACCGAGCCGCTATTCCGCATTGTCACCGGTGGTCTGTTCGGGTTGATGAGCGCCTGGCTGGGCTTTCCCCATTTCGAACGATCCATGCAAGATTTGATCGAGGCGCTTGACCCAGGTTATTCAGGCGCGGTCTAGCCGCTTGAGGTAGCGCGGATCAATCGTCTTCGGCTGGTTTGCTCAAACGCGACAAACGAGACTTCATATCGGGCTCGTCTTTTTTGCGTGGCTTCGGCGTCCGCGGATCCGGTTCTTCATCCACAATTTCGAAACGCTGAAGGCCGCTCGGTCGTGCCGGTCTCGGCGGCGCTGCGGAACCGTCCAGCATGTTTTCCAGATTCGCTCGCGTTTCATCAAACTTAGTGGACACCGTGTCCAAAATCGTTCGCTTGACCTTGCCGCCGCTTCTGCCGGAATTAGAATCGCCGTCAATGGGGATACGCGTTCGGCCGGCTGAAGACGATGCCTGCGCCCGCTGACCGCGCCGTTCGCGTTCCTGCCGTTCCAGCGCCGTGTCCAGCGTCGCCAATTCCTGCATAAGATGCCGCGTCAGCAAACGGTGGTCCTGAAGTTCCGATTCGGCAATGGCCAGATGCTGCTGTTTCATGTTGAGCTGGTTTTGCAGCCGCTGCGCTGAAACCTCGTCGCCGCTGCGCAGCATATCATCCACTAGCTTGTCCAGCTCGACTACCGCGCGCATGCGTTCGTCGATCCGCGCCTGCAATTCGTCCTCATATTCGATCGCTTCTTCCAGTCGCTGGCGCAAGCTGTGCGCCGACCGCTGTGGATTCTTCTCCGCTTCATCCGCGTTCAGCTTGATGCGTGCCAATGGCGACCGCGGGTTCTTGCCCAGGAAGTCATTGAGCTGCGCGTTTATCAGCGTGGAAATCTTGTCGAATATGTCAGACATGATGTTGACCTTCGGCTCGTCAGTCCCTGCCCGGCTCCATTATAGTTCAGAATGCCCCCGCGTCATAAGACCGCGCCTCGCGCTCAACATTGGCCATTCCAGGCCAGCCGATAGACCGCCATCTTTTCGCCGCCAGCGCGAATTGCTGCCTCGCCGTCGCTGACGTAGGTAAGACAGAGAATTTCCCGCCGCCTCTGATAATGCGGAATCTGATTCGGGAAAGCCATCAGGTATTCCACATCGTGGTCTTGCAATAGGTCCCAAATCGCTTCGGCATCGGAAATCACCGCTAAGACTTCGCGATCGCTCAATCCGGATATATCCATTGGCATGCGACGGGCGAAATATGCGAGCGCGCCGATGTCGTGCGCCGCTACTCTCTCAGAACGCGTGATCTGCTCCGCGACCCAGCTGGCGGCCGCGACCTGCTCTTCATGCACGATTGCGACATCGCGCCGGAATATCGACGGCGCAATGAACAGAACGAAGATCGCCGAACTCGTCAGGCAAGCCAGCAGCCAGGCTTTCGCAATCACGCGCCAGAACCGCCTGCCTCTCCAGTTATTAAGCGCGCTGGCGATACCGATGCCGCCGGTCAGGACCAGCGATGGCAGCGCCGGAATCAGATAGCGGCCGTGTTGATAGCCGGCCGGCAGAAATGCGGCGTACATCAATACAAGCGCGGCAATCCAAAGCACTGGCAAGGCGAGCAGCGCCGCCTCGCGCCAAGGCCGCTCCCGGACATCGCGCTTCAAGTATAGAAGCGCGCCTGGCAGGAGCAAGACTTGACCGCCGGCCAATACCGGCAGCACGATACTCGCAATCCTCATCGACAGATGCAAGTCCGTCAGCGGACTGAATTGCGCGAGCTTGGCAGTGGCAGTCTGCGGCAAAAGCGAACCCGTCTGTTGGAAATCAAAAGCGAGGCTTGGTGCGATGACGAGTGCGCAAGCCAGCAGCGCAAGCCCGCTATTCATCAGCGCACGAGAGAGCGGCGTGCGTCCTCGGCCAAAAAGCATCGTCAGCCAGGCGAGCCCAGCCAATATGGCGCCTTCCGGGCGCGCCAAAATGGTTAAACCTGCGAGAATGCCGAAGGCCTTGGCGCCGAGCCAATCGGAGGTCGCCGATACACCGATCGGCACGCGCCAGGCGAAGTAGATCAAGCCGGTCGTCAGCAGGCAGAAAAGCGCAGTCTCCATGCCCGAAGCGGCCGCCCAGACCAGTTGCCAGGTCGCGATGGACAGCAGACCTTCAATCCAGCTGCTAGCGGCAAAATCAGGACAAGCGCGACGAGCGAGCCGCGAAATCAGAATTGCCTGCAAACCATGAGCGGACGCGCCCAGCAGATGCGTCCAAAGAAAATGGTTTACCCCGAGCTTGTAGCCGATCGCCAGCAGCAAGGTGTATAAGGGCGAAGTGACAGCGGGCGCCACGTGGCTTGGCACAAGCGCCCATTCTCCGGTCGCGGCCAGTGTGCGCGCCGCGCTCTGATAGATCCAGCTGTCATCCAGCGGCAAGCCAGCGCCGGCAACGGACGTGAATAGTCCGACAAGCGCCAGGGCGCAGGCAAGAAGAGCAATCTCGAACCGGCTCATGTCAATTGGTTACGATTTGGTAAAGGCGAAGGTCGTTGCGCGATTCAACGGCGATGGCGCGGAGGAAATCGGGCGGGCTGCCGACATCAAATTGAAAGGCGGCCGGCGCCCCGCCGATATGACCGTCCGCGCCGACGTGCTCAAGGACAAGGTAGTCGATTCCGTATCGCTCCGCAATTTCAGGCACATGCTCTACGGACTCGCTGGGAATCGTCACGCCGCCGCGCCCAAGATGATAGTACAGCCGCGCCGGGTCGTTGATCATCACGCGGGCGCCGGACGGCAAGAGCGCGCGCAGCTCCGTATATATGCTCGGCATCTCTTGACCATCATCAACTTTCGACGAATGCGCGATCCAGAGCGAAATGAGCGCGCCGAAGCCCAAGGCGGCGATTGAGAAGACGCGCTTTGCCTGCTCCGCATTCCATGACCGCCGGCGTAGCGCCACCCAATCCACCGCCGCGTCCAAACCCAGGACACCCAAAGCCATCCAAAAAGGAAATAGCGCGGCAACCGCGTGAAACAAGCCGCCGTGATAACTCTGCAGAGGAAAGCCCAAGATCATCGTGACATGGACGCCGATCGCGAGAGCGGAAAATCCGCGCAGCAGCGGATGCCCGCGTCGCAGCCACCAGCCGATTAGCATGAAAGGCGCGAGCACAATCAGCCCTTCGACGGCGATGAAAGTCGCGATGCCGTGCAGGGCAGCCGTCCAGCGGACTTCCAACAAGCGCAAAATCACGTTGTCCAAGGCAAGAGCGGGGACCGCGGCCGCGGAGTAACGAAAAAGCTCATCATATTGGCTGAACCCGATGCCGTGCAGTCCGCCGGTCGGCACGACGAGACCAAGCGCCGTGACATTGCGCAAGAACCAAGGCAGCATCACGAGCAGGTAAGACACGCTGACCAACAGGAGTGGCTTTAGACAGACAGCCCGTTCGCGCCGCCGAATCAGGTCAACCAATCCCCCTGCGGGAAACGCGGCGAAGCAGACGCTGATGAAGACCAGCAAGCCCTCCGGACGCGTCAAGTGGCCAAGCGCCGCTACGCAACCCGCCAGCACCCAATACCGCGAATGTCCCTCTCGGCGCATCAGCGCTTTGCCACTGCACAGAAGCGCCAGGGAGCCGATCACGGCGTAGGGGGCGAAGGTATCGATGGCGCCCCAGCGCGGCGCGAAGAAACCGCCAGACGCGGTCAACAAGCCGGCGATCCAGGCCTTCCGGCGATTGCCCCCAAGCATTCTCGTCGTCTCATAGGCGACCAATGCGGCGCCGGCTGCCAGCAAAATGAATGGCGCTTGAGCCGCGTCGTAATCGTCGGGCGCGCCGACGGCGGCCATGCCAAGAGCCGCCAGCATGGACGTCAGCGGCATCCAGTATCGATGCGATGGCGCTGGCAATTCCACCGGCGCGTCGAGGTAATTCCAAAGATAGTCCTCGACGAATCCATCTCCCCGCGCGAGACGAGTGGCGGCGTTAAAGTGATAGTAGGCATCGGTGTACATGGGCTGGGTTGCGGCGCCGCACGCCAGGCTGGCCACGACCAGCAGGGAGGCAGAGAAAAAGAGCAATGAATCGGGCAGCCGCCATCGCGCCTTAATTCGACCCCTCCCGCGCGCGGTTTATGATCGCGTTCGCATTCTTTGCGAGGCGAATGTCGCCTGAGCACGACCAGCGTTTCAAGCAAGACCAAACTCCATCATCGCCTTTGAGCTCCTTGAGCAGGCGTCTGTCGCGGCTGTCCATCTCCAGCCACCTCCGCAGCGCGCGACATGCCTGATAAGCGGCTTCGTCGTTGAACTGTTCGCCGTAGTCCCCAATGACGGAAAGGGCCGGGCCAAAGGCGACATCGGACGCGACCTCACACAGCGCCCAAAAGGCGGTCGCGCTGCTATCAGCATGCCGCGAGACCACGCGCAAGAGATGGGAGGCGACTTGCGCTTGATCATCAGATGACAAGCGAATCCGCAGCTGATCGCGCGTCAAGTGCTCATCCTCGTCAATCTGTTCCGAAGACGGCGCTCGGCCGTCCGAACGCCGAAGCATCAACGCCAGCTGAAACATGGCGAATTCGCGAATGTCAAAGTCGCCGCTTTCCACATCCGCGTAAAGTTGGCTCAATGCCCGGTCTCGCTTGGCGCGTTTCACGGCGCCGTACTCACAAATATGCTGGCCATATCATCCTTATACTCGCGCCGCCAGGCGGACGAGGCCTCGAGCTGCGCCGCCAGGTAACCTGTCGATTCGATCAGGGCGATGCCGATATCCCATTTCGCGAAGATATCGCGCCAGCCCGGCCTGCCGAGCGCGGCGACATAATCGGGAAGTGTGTCGCGGTGCAGGTCGGTCCGGCCGTCAATGAAGACCGGATGCTGCCGCGCCGCGAAAATAAGATAGCCGCCCCAATTGTAATCGTTGAATAAATTGCCCTTAAGCGCCGAGGCATTCAGTTGGCGCACCGCTTCCACTGGCCAGTTCATTGAAATGGCGGCGGCTACGGTATTTTCCTCAGCGACGTATTTCAGGTGGAGCAATGCGCCCAAAGCTACTAGCGCAATCAGGATGAGATTGATGACAACGCGACGAGGCCGCTCACGTCCTCGCCGCGGGAGTGACCAGCCGCGGCGAGTCAGCGTTTCATCAAAGAGCTGTGTTGTTATTGGGACAGCGGCAATGGCGAAGTAGGGAAGATTGCGCCCGGAGAGCAGCGCCAGGCAAAGCGCGCCGCCGACGAAAATACTCTCGGTCGCGTCGAGGCGGCGCCGGCTCGCCATTACGGCGGCAACGAGCAAGAGCAGCAGAATGACGAAACCCCAGGTGAAGGGTTGGCCGAGGTCAGGCGACTGCCATTCCTGAATATATTGGCGTAAGCCGCTGATGCCGATCGTGTCGAAGGGAATGCGAAAGACGTCCAAGCCCAGCGGATTGAGCGGCATCAACGCCAACGACAGCAGCGTGATCGCGACGAGCTTCCGAATCTTGTGATCGGGAACGGGCGAAGCTCCGATAGAAAATGCGTTGTTCAGCACTTCTCCCAGCACAAACGCGGCAATCAGGACAAAGCCCATGATGTAGCCGCCATGACAATTGCCCCAGAGCCACAGCAATAAAGGCAGCCAGCGCAGCTGATCCCGTCCGTTCCGCTTGAGATAAAATAGCAGGTAGACCAGGCAAGCGCTGAACAAAAACGTGAACATCTGCGGGCGTGGCGACCAAAAGGCGGCCGCGCAGGCGGCGCCAAATACGAGGATAAAGCCCTGCATGTAAATGCGCCCGCGGCCCGCGCGACACAGGAAGATCATGCCAGCGGCGCCCAGAATCGCTACGAAGAGTGTCAAGCCCAGGTGGCCAGCCAGGCGCCACAAGCCAAGCATGACGATCTGCGCCAGCCAAGCGTGGTTCCGGTGCAGCTCGCCCGCCCGCGAGTGAGAAAAGACATCGGCGTAGACGGGCAGGCCCGTTTCGGCGATATGCTCGCCCAGGCGCAGGTGCCACCACATATCTGGGTCGACCGAGACGCGAGTGGCCATCGTGAATAGCAGCAGCGTCACGATGATTGCCGCTGTGCGCTCCGTGGTCAATCCAAGCATGAACGACATCAAGGACCCGTGTTCGCTTCGGGCTTGTCTTTCCAACTGAAACAGCCTGAAAAGCGATCTATTCCTAGCCGGTGGACGCGGATTTTGGCGGACAATTGGAAACTCTTTCAACGGCAAGTGCAAACATGCGTTATTATATACGCTGACCTTCCATCCAACTTTCCTGCGAGGTGCCGAGACATGTCAAACGTAGCCGCCCTATATCGTCTTCAAGAGCTTGAGCTCGATATTCTTGAGCGAGCGAAACGGATCAAGGCGATCAACGCCCAACTGGAAGACGATGCGGCTTTACGCGAGGCAGAAGCGGAAAACGAGGAATTGCAAGCGGCGCTCGAGGCGGCCGAGGCGCGCGTTCGTGATATGGAGCTGGAAATCGCCACTGCCCTTGACAAACGTCAAAGCGCCGAGACCCGCCTGTACAGTGGAGAAGTCATCAATCCCAAAGAGCTCCAGGATATGCAGATGGAAGTCGAAGCTTTGACACGGCGCAAGAGCGTACTGGACGACGAACTGCTCAAACTCAGTTCAGAGCGGGACGGCTGTCGGGCCAAGGCGGAAGACGCGGCGGCCCGCTACGGCGAGGCGCGAGAAGAACATGAACGGGAAAGCAAAGCCTTGTTGGACGAGAAGGAGACGCTGAAGGCTTCAGTGAATCAGTTGCTAGCGCAGCGCAAGTCTTCGGTCGCGGCGATTCCGCAGCAAGCCTTCCAAACTTACAACAGCATGAGAACGGCGAAATCCAATCGGCCCGTTGCCGTGCTAAGAGACAAAGCCTGCACCATCTGCGGCATCGAGCAGAATTACATCGTCATCACCGCCATCAACCGGGGGGATGACCTAGTCAACTGCCAGAATTGCGGTCGTATCCTGATCAGGATTTAGCCGGCAGTGTTCATTCGATACAGAGCCGACGAGTCAATCTTCCGCGACCTTATACAACCAATTGCATCAAGACGCTGATCCCGAGGAAGACGACCAGCGGGCTCAGATCAATGCCGCCAAGCGGCGGCAGCGCGCTGCGAATCGGCGCCAGCACCGGCTCAGTCGCTTGATACAGCATGCGGGCAATGGGGTTGTTTGGATCGAGATTGGGTATCCAACTCATCAACACGCGCGCGAGCAGGATCAACTGGTAAACCTGTAGCGCCCAAAACAGCACCTCAAATAGCGGATTCATCGAAGCCTTTGCCTTTCTTATAACCTCTTGATCAGACTCGTTCCCCGAATAGCGCGCGTCCAATGCGGATCATTGTGGCGCCTTCTTCAATTGCAATCTCATAATCATCGGTCATTCCCATGCTGAGTTCGGGCAGCGGCGCCGCAAAATCACGAGCCAAGGCGTCCCGCAGGTCCCGCAGATTGGCGAAAACGCGCCGGATCGTCTTCTCTTCGGCGCCGTAGGGCGCCATCGTCATCAAGCCCCTGACTTCCAGATTGGGCAATGCAGCGATCTCACTCGCCTGGCGCCACAAATCTGCCTTGACCGAATTGTCTCGATACCAATTGTAACCCGCAAGTCCGTATTTCGATGCTTCGCCAGAAATATTGATCTCCAGGTGGGCGCCCAGCACTCGGTCGTTCTCAAGGGCGAAGCGCGACAGCCGCTTTGCCAACTTCAAACTATCCACGGACTGGACGATATCAAATCCTTGAACGACCTGCTTGGCTTTTCTGCTCTGAACATGGCCGACCATGTGCCAGGTGATTTTGCCTCTTGCGGATTCATTGACCTGCGGAATCTTCTCTACGCCTTCTTCTACGCGGTTCTCACCGAAGTGTTGCAAGCCGGCGTCGGCGGCCTCAAGGATTTCCGCGACTGTCTTTAGCTTGCTGACCGCGACCAGCGTAATTGAGGAGGGATCTCGGTCCGCACGGGCGCAGCTGGCGGCAATGCAATCCTGAACGCGCTTGACATTGTCCCTGATACTCACAATGACATCACCACGCCAAAACGCCCGGTCGCGCCATTTTCCGCGCGATGCGAATAAAAATCCTCTGTGTTGTCGTAGGTGCATATGTCCAAGATCTTGATCTTCGTAACGCCGCAGCGTTGCAGGTCGCGTTGATTGGCGCGCCAGAGATCAAGATAAGGCGATCCGTCGGCGGGATCACGCCAAATCACATCGGCGCCCTCGCCAAAATAAGCGCCGGCCTGGCAAGCCACTTCTTCGCCCACAGGGTAATTTCGCCGTGAAATAGCGGGACCAATGACGACTTCAATGTCCGCAGCGCGGCAATCATAGGTCTTCTGCATCATCCAGACCGCATTCGCCGCCATGCCATTTACCGTGCCGCGCCAGCCCGCGTGCGCCAATCCAATCACCCGCTTGCTTCGATCGTAATACAAGAGCGGCACACAATCGGCAAAGCGCATCACCAGCGGTGTATCTGGCTGGTCTGTGATGATGGCATCGGCTCTTTCCAGCTTGCCCTTGCGCCCGCCATTCCCGGTCACGACCAGCGTGTCGACGCTGTGGATCAGCCAAGCGCTGACGGCGCGCCCCCCATCGACATCAGCCGCCCGGTAGACGCGAGCATGGTTCTCCCGCACCGCCTCCGAGTCATCGCCAATGGATGCGCCCAAATTCAGCGAATGCCAGGGCCTCTCGCTGACCCCGCCGCGGCGCGTGAAGATACCGTGCCGAAGCTCGCTCCACGCCTCATTTCGATAGAAGGTCAGCCCGGCGCGACACACGCGTTCCACAGCGATTGAATCCTCCCGGTCGGTTCTCGATCGATCTCCTTCCGCCTCACACAATATAGCACGAATCTATGAACAAAGCCTTGCCCTGTCTGTCCATGCGAAGACTTTCGGCATCTTGGCAACCTGGCGACTCGCGATGGTTGCCGTCCCAAGCAAAAGGCTCTTCTTTAACAGAATCCAGCGCAATCTGTGCTAGAATCGAAACAGGTTGCGCCACGATGAATCACCGGGGGATTGAGGCGAGTGTTATCGCAGGTCACTTCCAGCGACAGCCGCTTCCGGCCAATTGAACGCCGCGCGGCTCAGGCAGCGGATTGGCTGCAGGATCTGATTTTTCCGCCGACATGCGGCCATTGCGGTCGTGTGGATTTCCGCTTCTGCCCCGCCTGTCTGCGTAAATTGGAGCAGGCTCCGATGGCAGTGTCTCGTCTGCCAGGCGAAGCCTTGGACGAGCTCTGCGCCACGGGCGGGCATCACGGCGTCATTCAGAATGCGGTGCATGCCTTCAAATATGACGACGCTCGGGAGCTGGCCACGCCATTGGCCGACCGGTTGTTCATGGCGCTGCGATTGTTGAATTTGCCCTTTGACGCGCTCGTGCCAGTGCCACTTTTCGCTGACCGCCAGGCGGAGCGAGGTTACAATCAGTCCGAGTTGCTCTGCCAGCAGTTGGCTTTGATGACCGGTATTCCGGCGCGGCCGACCGTCATCGAGCGAATCCGGCAGACGAGCCAGCAAGCGACGCTTTCGGGTTCAGAACGACAAGATAATGTAAAGGACGCCTTTGCAGCCTCGGCGGACGTCATGGGACTTTCGATCCTGCTCGTTGATGACGTAGCGACCTCCGGATCGACGCTTCGCGAGTGCGCCAAAGCGCTCAGACTGCAAGGGGCTGGTCCCGTATACGGCATCGCTGTCAGCCACTCTTTATCCGGCGACTGGGTTCCCCAGGAGGAATACGATGAATATCAGCATTCATGGAGATGGGATCAAAATATCGGAGGCGCTTGAGGACTACACCCGTTCCAAGGTCGACAGGCTCGACCGTTATTTGCCCAACATATCCAACGTAGGCGTCGAACTGTCAATCATACGCACCCATCGCGGCGCCGACCTCGCTATCGCCCAAATCACCGTCCAGCACGCGCGCGGCGCTATCCTGCGCGCCGAAGAAAAGATGAACATCGAGAATCGCGATACGATTCGCTTCGCCATCAACAAAGCGGTGGACAAATTGCATCGCCAAATGGATCGCTTCAAGAGCAAGCGCAAGTCCAAGAATCAGAAGGTGCGCGACAAATATAGAGCGACGATCGCTGAGCTGGATCTCGCCGAGGATTTGCCGAGCTTCGTCGCCGATGAAGCCGAGGAGGCCGACGCAACCACCGAGATTTACCGCCGCAAGCAGGTGGAAATGATGCCGATGAACGAAGAAGAAGCCATCGAACAGCTGGAACTGCTTGACCACAATTTCTACATGTTTACGAATGCCGAGAGCGATAGCATCAACGTGCTCTATCGCCGAGACAGCGGCGGTTATGGTATCTTGATACCGCAGTAGGAACGCGACGAAAATCGACCAAGGGAGGCGCGTCGGCCGCTATTTCTGCCACATGGCGGCAAGCGTCTGATATTTGCGATATTCGTACCAAGCCATCAGCAGCGACAAGCGCAGGCCGTGCCAACGATCACGGTAACCGCCGAGAGTGACAAATCGCCAATAAAACTGCCGCAGCGGCTGCAAGACGAGACTGTGCTGCGCCGGTCTTACGCCTTGCGCATACAGGCTTTGGGCGTCAAAGCGCGCGTAATGCTCCTGCTTGTCCTTAAACTGTTCAAGATCTTTATAATTGTAGTGAACCAAGGGATGGCGAATCGTCCCTTCTTCGCCATACAGCTTAACCACCTCGTGCACCTTGCGGCTAGCGTCATAGTAGGCTTGCCCGACGCGCAGCAAACGCGTCTGATAATCGGGATACCAGCCCGCACCCTTGGTCAAAATGCCGAAGATGTAATTGTGTCGCGGAATCCGCCAGCCGGCGTAATCAGGCAGCCGGATCTTTTGTCGGATCTCCTGCGCCAGCGCATCGGTCACGCGCTCGTCCGCGTCAACAAACAGCACCCAGTCCGTCATCTCGTCAGCGGCGTCCAGCGCGGCGTTGCGCTGTTCGGTGTAATCGACAAACTCGTGCTGAAATATATCGGCGCCCGAACGCTGCGCGATTGCCACGGTGTCGTCCGTGCTGTACGAGTCAAAGACGAGGACGCGATCAGCGAATCTTAAAGATTTGATGCAATCTGCGATCTCCTCGGATTCGTTATGCGTGAGCACGATGGCTGTCAGGTGCGTCATGCTTTCGCCATCTCGATAATTTTCTGGCAAGCGGCGCGCATTTCGGCATCGGCGGCGTCCAGTATCCGCATTTTCCGCCGCATTCCCAGCGCCACTAGCCGGCGCGCCACATCACGTTTCCAATTTGGATAGTGTTTCTCATACAATGATAGCCTACTTTGCCACAAATGGATGAGGCTTTCCGGGCGGGCTTGAGAGGTGCTGCCCCCGCCAATATGCGTCACATGAGCCGCCGGCACGCAGAGAATGCGCCAGCCCAGCTTCCGGATGCGCCATGCCCAGTCAACCTCTTCGCAATAGAGGAAGAAGGCTTCGTCAAACGTGCCTGACTGTTCGATCACTTCGCGCTTGAGCATCATGGTCGCGCCGAGGGTGAAGTCCACCTCAAATGCTTCCGCGCCAGCATACCGGGCGCGGGGATAGCGACCATTGAATGAACCTTCCAACAGGCGGCCGGGTGTCGGAAAAAGCTCTGCCCAAATCTGTCGAAGCCCGGGAAAGCGAAAGGCGCTGTGCTGGAATCCCCCGTCGGCGAAGGTCAGGCGCGCGCCAACCACGCCGACCTCGGTTCTAGACATCAGCCCATCATACAACCGCCGGGTCGCGCCTGGATGAGTGACCGTATCCGGATTCAACAGATACACGGCCGCCGGCGTCTCGTTTGCGCCGTAAGCGTCACCGAAACCGAGCTCCCTTAGCGCCAGATTGTTCGCCGCCGCAAAGCCCAAATTAGCGTTGTTCACAATTAGATGGACAGTGGGAAACTCGCGGCGAACGAGCTCCGCGGTATGGTCTGCGGAAGCGGAATCGACCACCCAAACTTCGCAGCGCAGACGGCTTTCTTGCAGATCAGCGAGGAGACTGCTGAGAGCGGCGCGGATCACAGACGCGTTATTCCAAGTGACGATGACAACCGCCAGATCCGTCTGCGCGCTGCTTTGGGCTTTCGTCAACTTGCTGCCCCAGCTTGCGGATCCGCAATCATAATAGAGCGCATGCCGACATGATTGTTGCGGAGACTAATAGCGACATCCTCATGTATGAGGCCAGCCCAGCAATTCTGCGGATTGCGCGCTTTCACTTCCGTCATGCGGATGGCGCCCCAGACCACCGCCCGTTCGCCCGGCGCCAGATAGCGAAAGGTGTTCTCGCTCGCCTCGTCGTATACCTCTTGCAGGCGGTCATCGCTCGCGATCGCCCAGCGATAGGGAAAGCTGGATATCGAAGTCTCGCATTGAATGCCGACGCGCCAGGCGCCCGATTCATCAAAGAAGCCCAGGGTTCCCGCCAGCTGATTCTGTTGATACACGGTTCCCGGCGCCGGACCACTGGTGCGAATCGGCACCGGTCCATAATTTTCGACTGTGAGGCGAAACACGAGCATATCGCCCAAAGGCACCGTGATCCGTTGCGAATAAGCAAGCGATGAAGCGTCGTCAGGTTGTGGCAGGACAGCGCCCAGGCTCTCGCCGTTGGATAACCACTTTTCGTCGTAGGGCCGCACCTCAAACGCGACATCCACTCCCGGCGCCTGTGGCTTGATTTCCGCGAAGGGTTTTCCGCCCGTCTCGATCGTCAGATCTGCTTCCATCCTGACGCGCTGCCCGACGTGGTCTTGCGCCAGCGCGACCACGCGATAGGCGCCATCGGGCGGCGGATCCACGCCCAGATCAATGCCGCCCTCATAATCGAAGAGATGACGCCCCGCTTCGCCATATTGGCGTTCTTCCACGCGCGCCGAAATGGGAATCCGCAGATCGTCCTCGGCCAGGAGAAAGACATCCAGCCGCTCCACATCCTTTTCCAGGTATACATTGATACTGACGCGATCAGCGACGCCGTCCTGATTGGGCGAAAATACATCGGGAGAAACGGTAAACTCCGACATGATCGGCAAGGGCGTGTCGCCTTTCTCCACCAGCAGCGAACCGTCCACGCTCGCGGAATTGCCTTCGCCTTCTTGCGCTTCCAGAACCCAGCGATAAAGGCCATTCGGAATGAGCCGCCGCTCAATTTTGCCGTAGACTGTTTCGTCTTCTTGTACAAACCCATCCACCACCCCGCTGAAGAGCACGCTGTATTCGCCGGCGTCGCGCGGCTGGCGATCACGGAAATAGAATTGCCGGCCCGCCTCAGAAACTAGAGACAGGCTTATCGTCGCTGGGCGCGATAGGCGGTATTCAAATGCAGTGAGGTCGTCTTCGCCATCGGCATTGGGGCTTATCGCCGGCCGGTCGAAAATGGCATCAAGAATAAGGGGTGCGGGCGGCTTTATAAGAATGTTGCCGACTACGAAGACGATTGCGAGCCCGAAGGCGGCGGCCAGCAGCGTAAGCATTCGTGACAGGCGCATGCGCGGTCGTCCAGAATTTCATATATCAACATTTAGAGTCTACAGATGGGCTCGTTTGCGAGCAAGTCCAATTCAAAGCCGCCAAGCGCCAGCGCCACCTTCGGGAGCCCCCGAGTCGTCATGCGCAGCGTACATGGAGCTCTAGCAATTGACCCGCAGGGCTTATCATTGGCGAGGAATTGAGCTACACTTTCCATTCCCTGGTCACCTTCGCTAGCGAGGAAGCAGAGAACCCCTTGGCAACGGACGCGACATTGGACTTGGACAGAATCAAAAACGCAGCGGCAAAGACCGACGATGTCTTCGAGCTTCCCCTGCTGCCGCTGAACGGGCAGGTGCTTTTTCCAAGCGTGCTGAGCTTGGTGCCGCTGGCCACGGAGGCGCAAGCCAAAGCGGTAGCCTGCGCGCGCGAGAGTGGGACAACCCTCATCGCTTGCAAGCTTCGCGTCGAGCAATCCGACCGCGCTCTCAAAGACAAGCTTCATGCCATTGGCACGGAAATCGCGCCGGGAAAGACAAGCGAAATCACGGATGCAAGCGTACAGCTTCTGGCGCAGGGCCGGCGGCGCGTGCGAATTCTCGATGTCCGACAAAATGGCGCGTATCCCATCGCCAGAGCCTGCGCCATGGTCGAAGAAAATGTCGAGCCCGAGAAGTTGGAATCGCTGGCGACGGCGCTAAAGGAGCTCTTCAAACACAGCAGCCAGTACAATGAGGCGATGCCCGACAGCATTGTGA
This sequence comes from Chloroflexota bacterium, assembly GCA_011523705.1. GTDB lineage: Bacteria > Chloroflexota > Anaerolineae > Aggregatilineales > Phototrophicaceae > UBA6055. The sequence goes on from WTGC01000102.1 coordinate 27,228, forward strand.
AGCATGTACTCTCGCTCCAAGATCCCGGGCTGCTCTGTGACTCGCTGGCTTCGATACTGCCGCTAGCGCCGGAAGACTCGCAGCAGTTGCTGGAGCTTGAGGATGTCGCCAAGCGCCTGGAATTGCTGGCCGTCCTGCTCGCGTCCGAATTGCAGGACAACGAATTCCACGATGAGGTGCATGCGCGCCTGCAAGACGAGATCGCCGCCAATCAACGCGAGATGTACCTGCGCGAGCAGGTCCGCGTCATTCAGCAGGAATTGGGGGATGGCGATATCTTCCAGCAGGAGATGCGCGAGCTCTCTGAACGAATCCGCGCGGCAAATCTGCCCGCTGAGGTGCAGGAAAAGGCGATGAAAGAGGTGTCGCGGTTGGGCGTCATCCCACCGATGTCGCCGGAGTCGGGCGTGATTCATACCTACCTGGATCGACTGCTGACTTTACCCTGGAATGTGCTGAGCGAAGAAAATCTCGACCTGAAGAACGCCGAGGACATACTGGAGCGCGCCCACTACGGGCTGTCCAAGGTTAAGGCGCGCATCATCGAACATATCGCGGTGCGCAAGCTGGCCAAGGATAAGATGAAGAGCCCGATTCTGTGCTTTGTAGGTCCGCCCGGCGTCGGCAAGACATCGCTCGGCAAGAGCATCTCTGAGGCGCTTGGCTGCAAATTCCTGCGCATCAGCCTGGGCGGCGTGCGCGATGAAGCGGAAATCCGCGGCCACCGCCGCACATACATTGGCTCGATGCCGGGTCGCATTCTTCAGCAGATGGAGCGCGCCGAAACGGTGAATCCCGTTTTTGTGCTCGATGAAATCGACAAGATGAGCGCGGATTTTCGCGGCGATCCGGCCTCAGCGCTGCTCGAAGTGCTCGACCCAGAGCAAAACTTCAACTTTGTCGACCATTACTTGGAAGTGCCTTACGACCTGTCCAAAGTGACATTTATCACCACCGCCAATGATCTGTACGCGATTCCGGAAGCGCTGGAAGATCGCCTCGAAGTCATTGAATTCAAGGGCTATTCGGAAGAAGAGAAGATCGAGATCGCGCGCCGCTTCCTCGTACCCAAGCAGCTGAAAGCGAATGGCATCGCCGAGGCCGGCATCCGCTTCTCCGGCCAGGCGCTGCAGCACATCATCAGGCATTACACCTACGAAAGCGGCGTGCGCAATCTCGAGCGCGAGATCTCCAGGATGTGCCGCAGAATCGCCCGGCAGGTCGCCTCGGAACGCGGCTATCCGCGGAGGATCTCGCCCGCAATCATCGACAAGCACCTCGGTCCGCCCCAGATGCTTGACTCCAAAGTCAATCGCTGTGACGCGATCGGGATTGTCAGCGGCTTGGTGTGGACGCCCAATGGCGGCGAGATCCAGACGGTCGAAGTCTCGCTGGCGCCGGGCAAAGGCAATCTGATGCTGACCGGTCAGCTCGGGGACGTGCTGCAGGAGTCGGCGCATATCGCCCTCAGTTATCTGCGCGCGCGGTCGAAGGCTTTTGATTTGCCCGCCGATGACTTCGACAACTATGATATTCACGTGCACATGCCGGAGGGCGCGGTGCCGAAAGATGGCCCCTCAGCCGGCATCACACTGGCGACGGCGCTGGTCTCGGCTTATACCGAGCGTCCGGCGAGCGCGGAATTCGCGATGACGGGGGAGATTACGCTGCGCGGCCACGTCTTGCCGGTGGGCGGCGTTGTGGAAAAGATTTTAGCAGCCCGCCGCCGGGGCATTCCGCACATTATCCTGCCCAAAGACAATAAGAAGGACTTGCACGACCTGCCCAAGACAGCGAAGCGCGATGTCTCGATCAGCTTCGTTGAGGATATGAATGAGGTCTTGGAATTGGCGCTGAGAGAGCCGCCCGATGTCAGGCTGCGCGATCTCGACGCCGAAACGCGAAAGGGCGCCGATGAGCAAGGCGATCACGATGACGATTGAAGCGCTCGGCGGCGCTCCCTAATGCGGCGCCATATTGACGACTCGAGCCGTCCGCTCAGTTAGCCGACATAATCGGGCATCAGTCAATGAACCGTGACAGTTTCATCTGGGACCATGTTCGGCAAATGCAATAGGCGATGCGCTCTCGCCTTGATGATCGCCGCGCTACTTTGCGGTTGCAGCGCGCTCAGCCAGCCCACGGCGACGCCAACTCAAACGGCGACCAATACGCCGACGGCCACGCCTGCACCGACCGAGTTGCCGAGCTCAAACCCGACAGAGACGGCGACGCCCGCGCCAACGGCCGTCCCCAGCGCGACGCCCAGTCCGACGGACAGCCCCACTCCCACGCCGACGGCAACGCCGACCGCCACGCCCTCGCCAACCAATACGCCGACGATCACGCCGCTGCCCGTTCTGGGCTTCGTCTTTGACAATTGGGACGTGGTGGACGTCCCAGCGGCGATCGCCGGTGGGTTAGACAGCGCGATGATCGCCTTCTCAAGCTCCAACAATCGTCAGACCATCGCCAATATCGCGACGGCGCAGCCATTCACCGGCGTGCAAACAGTTTATTTCGTGTCGCCAACGGGTTCCCAGCGATATATTTCCGTTCTGGAATTATTCTCAACCAGGAGCCTGGAAGTATTCGTTGCGCCTCGCGGCAACGCGCTGGCTTATGTCAAAACGGACGATGATCCGCGAACGAGCGGTCTCTATGTTTTGGATCTGGAAACCGGCTTTAGCGCGAGATTATTGCCGGGCTTGAATCCGCTGGTGCAGCGCGGCCACTATATGGCGCCCGACTGGTCGCCGGATGGAAGCCAGCTGGCGATTGCGGTGGCGACCGGATACGACATTGAGATCTACCTTGCGGCCAAGGACGGCTCAGCGCCTTTCAACATAAGCGCAAAGGGATCTTATGACCTGTGGCCGCGCTGGTCGCCCGATGGAAGGCATATCGCCTTCGTCTCCGATCGCGCCGATTGCCCGAGCTGGATACCGGGCGAGACAGACTTCTGCGACGCCTTGATCAAGCCGCCGCCGATCGATGGTCAGGTCTATATCTATGAAGTCGCCAGCGGCCGAAGCTGGCAGCTTGCGGACGTGGCTGTTTCCGAGCCGCCGAAGTGGATCGACGATACGCGCCTGGCATTCGCCAGCGGGGGTCCCTTCGACTTGGCGAATCCGCAGCGGCGCATCTGGCGCGCCGACATTGAGACGGGTGAAGCGCGCGAGCTGCGAATCGCCGGCGGCTCGCCTAGCGCAAGCTACCTTTCCGACTCCTGGTCGCCCGCCGGGAATCGCGTTGTCGTCCAACTGGCTGACAATCGAAACGAGATTGTCTTGCTTGACGCGGCCGGGCGCCTGCTCGGGCGAGACAGCGAGCTGGACTTCCCGCGCTTCGGCATGACCGCCAGCTGGTCATCCGATGGCGCGCGAATCGCGATTGGCGGCACGGCGGGGCAATGCCCCTTTGGCATCCGCGTGAAGAACAGCGGCTTCGGCAATGTAGCCAGCGGCAGCCCGCCGCCGACGATGTGCAATCCGCGCTTCTCACCAGATGGACAATACATCGCGTTCACGGGTGTCAATCCCTCGGTGGATGGGCGCAACGACATCTATATCGCCAGTTACAACGGATTCGGCGCCACCAGCTTGACGCGCAGTCTGCGCGGCCAGGTTGAGCTTATCGGCTGGGTCGGCGGGTAACGGTAGCGAAATCCATGGACTGCCCTTATATTGACTGCGCTTGCGGAAGGACGATTCGGAGAGGAACATGACAGCCCAACTCGAGGACAAGATTGCGCTGGTCACCGGCGGGGGACGTGGCATCGGGCGAGCGATATGCCTGGAACTGGCTGCCCGTGGCGCGACCGTGATCGTGAATTACAAAAGCAGCGCCGCCGCCGCCGCCGAAGTCGTGACGCAAATCAAAGCGGCTGGCGGCCTTGCCAAGAGCCTGCAGACCGACGTCAGTGACGCAGACCAGGTCGCTGCCATGTTTAAGGCGATCGTCTCCGAATTCGGCACGGTCGATATTCTTGTCAATAACGCCGGCATGACGCGCGACAACGTCATCATGATGATGAAACCGGCTGACTTTGATGTCGTGATCGAAACGAATCTGCGCAGTTGCTGGCTCTGCTGCAAGACGGCCGCGCGCACGATGATGCGCAAACGAAAGGGCAGCATCATCAACATCACCAGCGTGGTGGGCATCGCCGGCAATGGCGGCCAGACAAACTATGCCGCCAGCAAAGCGGGCATCATTGGCTTGACCAAGTCGCTGGCGAAAGAAGTCGCCGCGCGCGGCATTCGCGTCAATGCGGTGGCGCCCGGCTTCGTCGAAACCGATATGACGGCGGACCTGACCGACGATATTAAGGAAAAAGCGATTGAAGCGATTCCGCTGGGGCGGATGGGCGCGCCGGAAGATATCGCCAAAGCGGTCGCCTTCCTCGCATCGGACGACGCCGCCTACATCACCGGGCAGACCCTGGTCGTCGACGGCGGTATGGTGATGTAAGTCTGCGGCCGCTTTTCAAAAGGAGCTGTAACATGAGTACGATTTTCTCGAAGATCATCGCCAAGGAAATCCCGGCCGATATAGTCTATGAAGACGAACTCGTGCTTGCCTTCCGCGATATCGCACCGCAAGCGCCCGTTCATATCTTAATCATTCCCAAAAAGGAATTCCCCACCGCCAACGATGTCAAAGTGGCGGACGAAGCGACGTTGGGACGGCTGTTCACCGCCGCGGCAAAAATCGCGCGGGACGAAGGCATCGCTGACGACGGCTACCGCCTCATCGTCAACTGCAACGAACACGGCGGCCAAGAAGTTTTTCATCTGCATATGCACTTGCTGGGCGGGCGTAACCTTGGACCCATGCTGGCGAGACAGTGAGCCCGCTGTCCCTAGTTGCTGGCGCCGGCCGTGGCGTCCACTGTTGCTGTCGCGTTCGTTGTTGCGGTCACATCGGCTGTTGCCGTTGCCTCCATTGTCGCGGTCGGCGCCGCCTCGGTAGCGGTGTCGGCGGCTTGTGGACCCGCTGCAGCCGGGGCTGATGGCGCTGGCGCGCTCGGCTGACCCCAATCGGCCGGCGTGGCATCGTCAATCGCTTGGAGAATCGTCGCAGTCGACGGGATAGAGCCAGCCTGGCTTGCGTCTACCGTGACGCCATTTACGCGCAAGGTGGGCGTAGTAGCAACCTCTTCGCCGTTGGCGGCTTCAAGGGTACCCGAGATTGCCGCCGAATTGAAACAATTGGTGAAGGCGCTGCTGCTCAAGCCGAGCCTCTCGACGCCGGTCAACAGACGGTTCTGTGAGAAGGCGGTATTGCCGTAGCGCGTCTGCCAGTCGAAGAGCACATCGTGCATCTCCCAGAACATGCCCTGCTGGCCGGCGCAAAGAGCCGCCCGGGAAGCGCCGGGCGCATTGGGAATCGACCCGGTATTAAGCGGCACGTAGGTGAAGAGGACTTGCCCCTGCCTAACCCGCTCTAGCACAGCGTCAAGGCTGTTGCTGTGAAAAGACTCGCAGCCGGGGCAGGCGAAGCTGGCGTATTCTTCCATCGTCACCGGCGCGTCCGCATTTCCCAAACGCGGGTAGCCTTTGGGCGAGTTGCTGCGTTCAATGCCCGCGTAACGCGCGGACAGGTCATCGGGAATGAAGGCATCCACCGGTTGATTGGAGACGACGAGGACAGCCGCGCCGACCACCGCCACCACCACAATCAAGACGAGCAGCAGCAGGCGCTGGTTCTGCCGCCGCTGTTTCTGTCGGCGTTGACGCGCTTCGCGTGTGCGGCTCTTCTTCGCCATGCGCTCCAGTCCTATTGGCTTGCGTTGTCGGCAAATGCGGCAAGTCTACTTGACGGCAAGCGATTTGTAAAATGACAAGTTGGCTGCAAATCCGCGCCGCGCGAGTGCAGGCGATGCCGCTTGTCTCAAACTGATATTCGCTTCAGCCGGGGCGTGCCCGCCCGTTTCCCAAGCAAGGAATCTTTGGTAGAATCCGTTGTGGTCAAAGGCAAAACTCGTACAGATTGCGATAGCGATTTGACGGCGGCAGCAGCCTTTGAGACCGCTGTCGATGAAAAAGGGAAACCGTGCATGGGTGACATATTTGGAACGCGTGGAACGCTCAGCGCCGGCGGCAGAACGGCGAACATTTACCGCCTGAGCAAGCTTAGCGAGCAAGGTATCGGCCATATCGAAAAGCTGCCGTTCAGCATCAAGATTCTGCTCGAGAACGCGCTGCGCAATCAGGATGGGCGCCACTTCAAGCCGGAGGATGTAGAGCACCTGGCATCATGGGACGCGCGAAATCACCGCGCTGTGGAAATCCCCTTCAGCCCGGCGCGCGTGATCCTGCAGGATTTTACTGGCGTGCCCTCGTTGGTCGATTTGGCCGCGCTGCGCAGCGCCATGGCGCGCATGGGCGGCGATCCGCAGCGAATCAACCCGCAGGTGCCGGTCGATCTGGTGATCGACCATTCGGTACAAGTCGATGTCTTTGGCCGCTCAGACGCGATCATACGCAACGCCGAAATGGAATTTGTGCGTAATCGTGAGCGCTACGAATTTTTGCACTGGGGGCAGAAAGCTTTCGAGAACCTCAAGGTCGTGCCGCCAGCGACCGGCATCGTGCACCAAGTCAATCTCGAATATCTGGCGGATGTCGTGCAGCTTTACGACGATCCACAAGGTGATGGTTTCGTTGCCCTGCCAGATACGCTGGTGGGGACGGACAGCCACACGACCATGATCAACGGCTTGGGCGTGCTCGGCTGGGGCGTGGGCGGCATCGAGGCGGAAGCGGCGATGCTCGGTCAGCCGATTTATATGCTGATGCCGGAGGTGGTTGGTTTCAAGCTCATCGGTCAATTGCCCGAGGGCGCCACCGCCACCGATCTCGTCCTCGTCGTCACGCAGATGCTGCGCGAGAAAGGGGTCGTCGGCAAATTCGTAGAATTTTACGGACCCGGTCTGAGCAGCATGACCCTGCCTGATCGCGCCACCATCGCCAACATGGCGCCGGAATATGGCGCGACCATGGGCTTCTTCCCCGTCGATGACGAGGCGCTCAGCTATCTGCGCCGCACCGGACGCGATAACAAGCTCGTCAGCCTGGTGGACGCCTACTGCAAGGAACAGGGCTTGTTCCGCCGCGATGGCACGGACGATCCCGAGTTCAACGATACGCTGGAGCTGGACTTAAGCGCGGTCGAGCCGAGCGTCGCCGGTCCTCTGCGTCCACAAGACCGAATCCTGGTGCGCGAGCTCAAGCCGACCTTTCATCAAGTCCTGACTGCGCCGCTGGGTCCGCAGGGCTTCGCGCTCGCCGACGATCAGCTGGGCGCGAGCGGAAAAGTCCGCTCCAATGGCGACAGCGCCGAGATCAAACACGGCTCAGTCGTCATCGCCGCCATCACCTCTTGCACCAATACCAGCAATCCGTCGGTGATGGTCGCCGCTGGTCTGCTGGCGAGGAAAGCCAACGAACGGGGCTTGAAGCGCAAGCCGTATGTCAAAACCAGCCTGGCGCCCGGCTCCAAGGTCGTGACCGAATACCTTGACCGGGCTGGCTTAACGCCACATTTGGAGGCGCTCGGTTTCCACACAGTCGGATACGGCTGCACCACTTGCATCGGCAACAGCGGTCCCTTGCCTGATCCGGTGCGCGAGGCGATACACGAAGCCGATATCGTAGCGGCCTCGGTATTGAGCGGCAATCGCAATTTTGGCGGCCGGATCGGACCAGACGTGCGCGCGAATTTCCTGGCGTCGCCGCCCTTGGTCGTGGCTTACGCGCTGGCGGGCAAGGTCGACATCGACCTCGAGAATGAACCGATCGCGACGGACGCCGCGGGCGCGGATGTTTACTTGCGCGACATTTGGCCCAGTCAGCGGGAGATCGTCGAGACGGTGCAAAACAGCCTGGATGCCGGCATGTATCTGGAACAGTATGGCAATGTCTATGACGGGAATCCACAGTGGAATGAGATCCCCAGCACGGATGAGCCGGTCTACCAATGGAGCAGCACAAGCACATACATCCAGGAGCCGCCCTTCTTCATCGATCTGCCACCGGTCGCGCCGCCAATCTCGCCGATAAAAGGCGCGCGCGTCATGGTCAAAGGCGGCGACTCGGTCACGACTGATCATATCTCGCCGGCCGGAGCCATCGCGATCAACGGTCCCGCCGGGCAGTACTTGCTGGAGCGCGACGTCAGCCCGCAATACTTCAACAGCTTCGGCTCCCGGCGCGGCAACGACCGGGTGATGACCCGCGGCACCTTCGCCAACGTGCGGCTGCGGAATCTGCTGGCGCCCGGCAGCGAAGGCGGCGTCACCATCTACCTGCCGACAAGGGAGGAGATGCCGATTTACGATGCCGCGCTGCGATACGAGGAAGATGGCACGCCGCTGATCGTCTTGGCTGGCAAAGATTATGGCATGGGTTCATCTCGTGATTGGGCGGCAAAAGGCACGCTGTTGCTCGGCATCAAGTCGGTCATCGCCGAAAGCATTGAACGGATCCACCGCAGCAATCTGGTCATGATGGGCGTCTTGCCGCTCACATTTGCCGATGGCGAGTCATACAACTCTCTCGGATTGAGCGGGCATGAATCCTACGACATCCCCATCAACGATGACGTCCAGCCATTGGACAGCTTGACCGTGACCGCGACCGACGAGGGCGGCAAGGTGACGCGATTCGAAGTCACGGTTCGTCTCGATACGCCAGTAGAGGTCGACTATTATCGCAATGGCGGCATCCTGCATGCTGTCTTGCGCAACTTCCTGGCCGATTAACCGGATTGCAAGCGCATCAGGCCGGGCGCGTCCAAGCGGGCGCGCTCTGTTCTTTACGGTAGAATGACAGATTAGATTCTCAACGAATTCACATTCATCGGTCGGAGCAATTCCCTTGTATTCTCTGCGCGTCAGCCATCGTCTTCTCGTCACCATGTTCGTCGCCCAGAGCCTTTTCTCCGCGGCGCAGATTTCCATCATAACGCTGCATTCGATCGCTGCCGGCATCCTGGGCGGGTCGGACGCGGCGGCCGGCTTGCCGACCACGATGGTGACTTTTGCGCATTCCATCATGGCATACTTCATGGGCATTATCATGGGGCGCTATGGCCGGCGCATGGGTCTATGCACTGCCTACGCGTTGGGCTTCGCCGGAGCGGTCCTGGGTCTAGTCGCGGTGCTCCACGGCATCTTCCCGCTGCTGTTAATCAGCTCAGTCGGCATGGGCATGGCGCGCGCCGGCACACAGATGAGCCGCTTCGTCGTCGGCGAGATCTTCCCAATCGACAAACGGGCGCAGATGATCGGGCGCATCGTCTTCGCCGGCACGATTGGCGCGATTTTTGGTCCTGGCCTCGTTGAGCCGAGCAGTCAGCTGGCGAAGTTTCTTGGCTTGGACATCGTCGCGGGTCCACCGCTGATTTATTCGCCATTGGCGCAGTCCTTGCTGCCGGTCGCCAGTGCGGCGCAAGATCTGACGACTGGACCTTGGGTGATGGCTTGTTTCCTGTCCGGAATTTCGTTCATGATCACATTTTTCCTGCTGCGCCCGGAACCGGCGATTGTCGCGCGGCAGTATTCCGAGCCTCTTATCGAAGCGGACAAACCGAAGGTCGGTCACCGACTAGGCGAATTGCTGCGCTTGCCCAACGTCCAGTTGGCGATACTCTCCATGGTGATCTGCCAAACGGTCATGAGCGTATTGATGACGATCACGCCCTGGCATATGCACCTGGCCGATCACTCCAACGCCATGGTCTCGCTGGTCATCGCCGCGCATGTGCTGGGCATGTTTGGCTTGTCGCCGCTGACCGGGTATCTGATCGACCGCTACGGGCGCATCACCATGATGGTCATCGCCGCGCTGGTCTTGGTCGCTTCGACCATCATTTCGCCGCTTTCAACGCAGATGCCCTATCTGGTGGCGGGGCTTTTCCTGCTTGGATTGGGTTGGAATTTCGGTTATGTGGCTGGCTCGTCCATGCTGGCTGACGCCTTGAGCGGCGCCGAGCGGACGCGCGTGGCTGGCTTCAACGATATGTTAGTCGCCTTCTGCGCCGGCTTGGGGACGCTCAGTTCGGGAGCGCTTTTTGGATTGGGCGGTTTCGTCTTCGTCAGTGCTGGCGGAGGCGTTTTGGCGCTGGCTCTGTTGGCGCTGATACGGACGCTCACTCTCAGGCAAATCGCGATGCAACCGGCTTAAGCCTCGTCCGCCTCTCGCGCGAAGTAGCTCTGCTCCACGATCGCCAGCCAAGCCAGCCCAATGATAAAGGTGGAGCTGCCAAAGGCGATGCCGGTGATGATCGAATTGGCGATTGGAATCTGCTCCAGAATCTCGCTGAGCAGCGCCTGCGCCAGGCGAATGCCGACGTAACCGGCAAGCCCGCCGCCGAGAACGATGACCCCCGTCGTTTGCATCATTCTGGCTAGATCTTGCTTTGACAGCTCCTTGTCGAAATAAGCCTTGTAGATATCGAAGCACATCCAGGCATCGGCGATGGAGATGCCCAATTGTTTCGCCAGTTCCAGCGTCGGCGTGGGCACAGCGCCGGACAGGGCCGCGCCGCCCATCGTCCGCGTAATCTTCATCAGCGAATCGTATCGCTTCTTTTCGAGCTTGGTTTCTTCAGCCATGACGCGCATTCCCCAGTTGCAGCGCGAACCCTGTCCAAAGGAAATGACAATTGGGCAAGCGTGCAGCCCGCTTAATATGTTTCTTCTTACGCGGACTGTGTCCTTTTCGTTGCGCCCTTGTGCTAGAATGCCTCAATCTGATGCGATTTGGCAGTAGTCATGCAAATTGAGATTTACACAGACGGCGCTTGCGATATCCACGCCGATAATCAGCCAGGCGGTTGGGCGGCGATCCTGCAGGCCGTAGGCGAAGATGGCGAACTTCTCAAGGAGAAAGTAATCAGCGGAGGCGCCGAGAACACGACTAACAACCGGATGGAGTTGAGGGCTGTTATTGAAGGACTGAAACTGCTCACTCGCGCTACCGGGCTAACGATTGTATCTGACTCGCGCTACGTCATTGATATCGCAAGCGGTGCGAAAAAAGTCGCCATGAACAAGTCATTATGGAAGGAATTCTTCCTTGCTGCCGAGAGCCACTCTATTGAATGGAGATACGTCGCGGGCCATTCCGGCGACGAGCTCAATGAGCGCTGCGATCGGCTGGCGGTGGCTGAGAAGGACAAACGGGCGCAACCAAAAGCGCGACCAGCGGAAGAGCAAGTCGACCTAAAGGAAGGCATGGTTGGCATATTCCTGTCTACTAGATATGCTGCCAAAGACAAACTCACGTCTTGGGCCGCCATCCTCGTCAAGGACGGCGAAGAATGGGCGCTAAGTGGGCATCTCGAAAAGACAAGCGAGCTCGAAGGCACGCTCATCGGCGCGATTAAATGTCTAGAGAATATGCCCGATGCGCAATGCGCCATCGTGTTCACCGCGCAGGAATACCTTTCGAAAGGCATGAACCAGTGGCTCGCCGGTTGGATCGCCAAAGGCTGGAAGACTAAAAGCGGCGAGAGCGTCAAGTACCGGCGCCATTGGGAGCGGCTGCACGACTTAAGGAGGCGACGGCAAGTTCAATTCCGCTTCGTCAAGTCGCGCGATGGCATACCGTATTTTCAGCGCGGCAAAGAACTGATAGCAAAAATCTTGAGCCGCTCTTTATAAGAGGCTAGTGTTATGGTTGCCTGTGTATGATAATTTGCTTGTCTCGATCAGTGGCGATAGCTGTCTAGAAAAGGAGTCGCAGGAATGGTGTCTCCATCACTTCACTTCGAGTATGACGATGTTGACATATTCCTTGCAAGTTCTTACACAAAGCGAACAAAACGATCCGCCTGGGCGGCCTATATTCTGCAAGACGATGAGCCGGAGATTTTTGGCGAAGTGATTGGCATTGAGTCCAACTATGCCGCACTTCTAATCGGAGTCATCCAGTCAATACACAAAATGCCTAAGTACAAATCGGTAACAGTTCACTCAACTACACGGAATTTCTTGAGAGGCGTTAATGAACGGCTTGCGGCATGGGTAGAAAGTAACTGGAATTACACAGATCCCGAAACCGGGGAATTGAAGCCCATTACCAATTATCAAGGGCATTGGCAAGAAATCTTTCGTTTGAAGCAAGAACGGAAAATACGCTTCTTGTACTCCGATCAGTTAGTCTCAGAATTTTACTGCAATCACGCCAAGAAACTTGCCAAATGGCTGTTAAATGGTCCAATAGATTCCCATTACGCTTGCGAAATTGTTTTCGATCTCGAATGAGAGGAAACCATTCATGCCCACCTACGCTAATCGGGTCGCGCCCTTTGGCACAACCATCTTCACCGAAATAAATCAACTGGCGGCGAAGCACAGTGCTGTCAATCTCGGTCAAGGGCGTCCCGATTTTGATGGACCGCAAGAGATTATCGACGCGGCAATCGAGGCGCTCAACAGCGACGGCGCCAATCAATACGCGCCCAGCCCGGGCTTGCCCGCCCTGCGCGAAGGCGTCGCGCGACACGCCGGCATCTTCTACGGTCTCAATGTCGATCCGGAAGCGGGCGTCATCGTCACCGCCGGCGCCACCCAGGGCGTTTACAGCGCCATCATGGGCTTGGTTGACCCCGGCGATGAAGTCATCGTCATCGAGCCCTATTACGACAGTTATGTGCCCGGGGTGCAGATGGCGGGCGGGCGACCGGTGTACGTACCCATGCACCCGCCCCATTGGACTTTCGTTGAGGAAGAATTGCGCGCCGCCTTCAGCGACAATACGCGCGCCGTGCTGCTCAATACGCCGAACAATCCATCAGGGCGCGTCTATACGCGCGAGGAGCTGCAGCTCTTCGCCGATCTCTGCATCAAGCACGATGTCATCGTCATTTCCGATGAAGTCTACGAGCATCTATTCTTTGAAGGCCATCAACATGTCGCGATCGCGTCGCTGGATGGCATGTTCGAGCGCACCGTCACCATCGGCAGCGCCGGCAAAACCTTCGGCATGACCGGCTGGAAAATCGGCTGGGTCTACGGTCCGCCGGAATTGATCACCGGCGTCTGGCGTTCGCATCAATTCATCACCTTCGCCACCAACCACCCAACGCAGGCGGCGACCGCCTACGCCTTCACCCTCGGCAGCAGCTATTACGAGGAATATCAAGCGCTGTATTCGCACAAGCGCGATTTGGTCATGCAGGTGATCGACGCCGCCGGCATGTCGGCGATGCAACCCGAAGGCACTTATTTCATCATGGGCGATTTCTCGCAGGTATTCGACGGCAATGACGTGGAATTCTGCAAGCATCTGATCGAGGGGATTGGCGTGGCGACGATCCCGCCGTCGGCTTTCTTCAGCGAAAAGCATCGGCATCATGCCGAGAATCATGTGCGCTTCGCCTTCTGCAAGAGCGACGAAACCCTCGAACGCGCGGCCGAGCGCATGAGACGACTCCGCGATTAGCTGGATTCCGGCTGCGCAATAGACAGCAATTTCAATCGCCTCACCAAGAAACTCGATCAGCAGAACGCTGGACAAGCCAACCCTTTAATGATATCATTGATACTATCAGTTGATTTAACGCATTCATCTGATGAATCATGGATATCAATCTCGGTTCTGACTTCCTCAATTACATCATCCGCCAAGGCTATCAGCCCGGCGATCGCCTGCCGTCGATCCAGGAATTGACGGCCGATACCCACCTGGACATGAGCGCCAACAAGGTGCGCGAACAGCTCGAGGTGGCGCGGCAAATGGGCTGGGTGGAAGTGCGGTCCAAGCGCGGCACGCGGATCAAAGATTACGCCTTTACGCCGGCGGTGCGCTTGAGCGCCATGTACGCGATGGCTTGTGGCGAGCGCTTTGAGGATTTCGCTTCGCTGCGCAATCATGTTGAATCGGCTTATTGGAAGGAAGCCTGCGCGTTGCTAACCGACGAAGATCTGGCGGTGATGCAGGGCTGCATCGAGCGCGCCAATCAGAAACTGGATTCGCCGCCGATTCATATACCCAATCCGGAACATCGTTTGTTTCACCTGACGGTCTTCAAGAATCTGCAAAACACCTTTGTTCTGGGCATCCTGGAGGCTTATTGGGATCTTTACGAAGAAGTCGGCGTCAATCGCTATATGGATTACCGCTATCTACGAAGGGTATGGGATTACCACTCGCGGATATTGGACCTGATCCGAGACGGTCAATTTGAAGAAGCCCAGCGCGCCTTTGTGGAGCATACACGGCTGCTGCGTCACGAGCCAGACAATGCTTCCTGGGAATTGGAGCGGGGATAGGCGCTGGGAAACTTGAGAAGCAATCTGCTTAACCTACTTTGAAAGGAGCATTACGCGAAACAGAGCGTAACAAATCATGGCAATCAATGCGCAAACTCAACCCAAGCTAGACACGCGAGAGCCAGTCATCAATGACTTCGCCTTTTCCGTGGCAACCAAGAACGGCTCCGGCAGCCAGACATCCAACAACGTGCTGGTCAAGGCGCTCTTTCAAATGGGTATCCCGGTCAACGGCAAGAACCTGTTCCCGTCGAATATCAAGGGCCTGCCCACCTGGTACACCATCCGCGCCAGCAAAGACGGCTACACCGCGCGCAAGGCGCTGACCGAGATTGTGGTCGCCTATAACAACAGCACGGCGACCGAAGATGTCGCCAATCTGCCGCCCGGCGGCGTCTGCATCACCACGGACAAAATCGCCAGAGTGATCAGGCAGCGCGAAGATATCTCCTACTACGAGATACCAGTCGCCAAATTGATGCGGCAAACCGAAATTCCTTCCGCCTTTCGCAAGCTGGTGGAAAACATGACTTACGTCGGCGCGGTCGCCCAGCTATTCGAGATTCCGCTTGATCTCATTTATGAGGTGCTGCTGGCAAACTTCAAAGGCCGAGAGAAGCCAGCGCTGATGAATCACGATGTGGTCAAGCTGGCTTATGACTGGACAGCGGACAACCTGGTCAAGACTGATCCGTATCGCTTCGAGCGCATGGACGGCACCGAAGGCAAAATCATGATGACCGGCAACGATGCGGGCGCGCTGGGCGCGGTATTCGGCGGCGTTAATGTCGTCGCCTGGTATCCAATTACGCCCTCAACCAGCTTTGTCGATGGCCTCATCGGCTTCCGCGGCTTGCGACAGAATGAAGCGGGCGAAAACACCATCGCCATCGTGCAGGCTGAGGATGAGCTGGCGGCTGCTGGCATCGTGGTTGGCGCCGGCTGGGCAGGTGGCCGCTCGCTGACGTCCACCAGCGGACCCGGCATCAGCTTGATGGCGGAGTTCGCCGGTCTTGCTTACTTCGCCGAGATTCCCGCTGTTTTCTGGAACATCACTCGCATGGGGCCGAGCACCGGACTGCCCACGCGCACCAGCCAGGGCGACCTGCTCTTCACGCATTTCCTCGGTCACGGGGACAGCCGTCAAATCTGCCTGCTGCCTGGCAATTTGAAAGAGGCTTTTGAATTCGGCTGGAAATCCTTCGATATTTCGGAATCACTGCAGTCGCCCGTCTTCGTCGTCAGTGACCTGGATCTGGGCATGAACAACTGGCTTTCCGACCCCTTCGATTATCCCGACCAGCCGATCACCCGCGGCAAGGTGCTTGACGCAACTGCGCTTCAAGACTTCATCGATGAACATGGCAAATGGGGAAGATATATGGATGTCGATGGCGATGGCGTCGCCTATCGTACCTTGCCCGGCACCGAGCATAAATTTGCCGCCTATTTCACTCGCGGCACGGGCCACGACGAGTTTGCGGTTTACAGCGAACGCAGCGATGACTGGGTGGAGAATATGACGCGTCTGCGCCTGAAGATGGACACGGCGCGCGACATGCTGCCGCAGCCGATTGTCGACGACGGCAGCGACGCCGACATCGGCATCATCACTTTCGGCACCAATGAAGACGCGATCCGCGAAGCGCGCGATTGGCTGGCGAATGACGGCATCAAGACCAACTACTTGCGTGTGCTTGCGCTGCCGCTGGCGTCAGCGGTCACCGACTTCATTGACGCGCACAAGAGCATTTTCGTTGTCGAAAACAATTTCGACGGCCAAATGACCCAGCTGATCCGCCTGGAACATCCGGAGAATATTTCGCACGTGAGATCGCTGGCGCTCGGCGATGGCTTGCCGATGACGCCGGACTGGATCTATGACAGCTTGAAAGAACAGGAAGGGTAATCATGCCTCCACGCACAAATCATCTTGGACTGGCTCGCAACGAATACAAGGGACGACCGAGCACGCTCTGTCCCGGCTGTGGTCATGATTCGATCTCCAATCAACTCATCAGCATGGCTTATGAGCTGGGCTTGGAACAGCACAAGATCATCAAATTGAGCGGCATCGGCTGCTCGAGCAAGACGCCGGCGTATTTTCTCGGCGGCTCACACGGTTTCAACGCCTTGCATGGCCGCATGCCGTCCGTGGCGACCGGCGCCTTGCTGGCGAACAAAGACCTCACTTGCATCGCCGTCAGTGGCGACGGCGATACCGGCTCGATTGGCATGGGGCAATTCAAGCATGTCATCCGCCGCAATGTGCCCTTCGTCTACATCATTGAGAACAACGGCGTCTACGGCTTGACCAAGGGACAGTTCTCGGCCACGGCCGATGAGGGGCAGTTCCTGAAATACTACGGCACCAATCACATGCCGCCGATCGACCTGGCGCTGGAAGCGGTAATCGCCGGCTGCACCTTCGTCGCGCGCAGTTTCAGCGGCGACGCCAAACAGGTGCAGGCGCTGCTGCAAGCGGCGGTGCGGCATCCGGGCGCCTCCGTGCTCGATATAATCAGCCCCTGCGTCACCTTCAATAACGCGGAGACATCAACCAAGAGCTATCCCTACGGCAAGGATCATGAGATTCCCTTGCACGAAATCCAGATTCTGGCGCCGGACTATGTCGAGCCCAAGGACGAAATCACCGTCGGCGATTACGACGCGGGCGATATCATTGATGTGGAAATGCACGATGGAAGTTTCATCCGCCTCAAGAAGCTCGACAACGACCATGACCCGCGCAACCGGCGCATGGCGATGGAAGTGCTGGAGCGGTCCATGCGAGAACAGATCTTTTCAACCGGCTTGCTCTATTATGAAGAGCCGCGCCCCACGCTGGCGGACACCGAAGACCTGGTCGAGAAGCCGCTTGCTTTGCTTGATGATGCCGAGCTGCGTCCGCCGAAGCAGGCGCTGGATGGGGTAATGCAGAGTCTGATGGTGGGGTAGTCGCTACAACAGAATCTCTCTGCAATAAGTGCGGGGAAAATCAATTCCGGGAAGAAAGCGGGCGACTTACAGAGTCGCCCCTACACATTTTCGAATGAAGGCGCCTCGACAAGCCAATGGCGTCAGTATTTCGGCATCGCCGGGTCTATCTCGTCGGCCCAAGCCAAGATGCCGCCCTCGACGTTGTACATCTTCTCCAGGTCATAGCCGACTTCCGACAAGAAGGCGATGCTATCGGCGCTGCGCACGCCCGAGCGGCAATGCAAGTACAAGGTCTTGTCCTTCGGAATGTCCTTCAGGACCGTCTCCTCCCACAAACGGCGGCCGCCTTGAATTCCGTTTTTCGCCAACTGGATATCGGGCTTGGGGATCTTCACCGTGCCGTCGATGACGCTGATGTCCCATTCATGCGGGTCGCGCACATCGATCACGACGACATCATCGCCGTTTTCCAGCGCCGCTTTCACATCGTGCACGGTCACCGACTGGATGTCTATATCGACGGTCTCGTCCACCGAAGTGAATTCGCTGTGGTCATGCGCCGGCATGCCGCAGAATTGCTCGTAGTCAATCAGTTCAATTTCATCCGCGGGGATGCCGCAAACGGGACAATTCGGGTCCTTGCGAATTCTAATCGAATGGAAGCTCATTTCAAGCGCGTCATAAAGCATCATGCGCCCGATCATCGGTTCGCCGATGCCGAGGAGCAGCTTGATCGCTTCGGTCGCCTGCATCGTGCCGATGGTGCCGGGCAGGATGCCAAGCACGCCACCTTCCGCGCAGCTCGGCACCAATCCCGGAGGCGGCGGCTCAGGGAACATGCAGCGATAGCAGGGGCCTTCATCGGCGTAAAAGACGCTGAGTTGACCTTCGAAGCGAAAGATGCTGCCATAGACGTTGGGAATCCCGAGCTTGACACAGGCGTCGTTGACCAGGTAGCGCGTTGGAAAATTGTCGGTGCCATCAATGACGACATCCCAAGCGTCGCTGAAAATTCGCAAGGCGTTGTCCGATGTCAGCGGCTCATTGTATTTGACCACTTCGATATCCGGGTTGAGGTCAAGCATGCGGGCTTCCGCGCTTTCAAGCTTGGATGCGCCGACCGTGCTGACCCCATGAATGACCTGCCGCTGCAGGTTGGTGAAATCGACCACATCGTAGTCGACCAAGCCGATTCGCCCGATCCCGGCCGCGGCCAGATAGAGCGCGAGCGGGCTGCCCAAGCCACCCGTCCCGATGAGCAGAACGCTGGACGCTTTCAAGCGGCGCTGGCCCTCCATGCCGACTTCCGGCATGATCACGTGGCGGCTGTAGCGCTTGACCTCGTCGTTGCTTAAGTCAGCGAATCGCTGATGAATAGATGTCATCTCAGCGCCTCCTCGACTGCAATCTTCTTGCCTCTAAAGCTTTGGGGAGGGCTGCCGCCAGCGATGCTCGGAATGATGCGCAGGCTGTCAGCGGCGTCAATTTCCGTGTCCAGCCCCTGCATGAAACGGATGTCTTCGTCGCCGATAAAAATGTTGACGAAGCTGCGCAGCTCATCGTCCTGGAAAAGGTGAACGCGCAGATCCGGATGCTGCTCCACCAGATTGCCGAGCGCCTCACCGACCGTGCCGCCAGCAACCTCGATGTCGGATGCGCCGCCTGTGAATGCGCGCAGCGGCGTCGGAATACGAATCTTAGCCATATTTTGCCCCTATTCCAGTCATCTTGAGACACACTATATGAACGAATTGGTCCGCCCAATTCTTACGCCTTAAGATCAGCCCAAGGTAAGCGCCGCCCTTCGACAGGCGGTCGCCTCAGGTAAGCGAGAGCGTGCCTTCCTCAAAGGCGCCGCGATCCGGACGCAAGCGCCAGACCCGCATGTCAACTGCCCTCGCCATCATGACCGACGTGATGACATAAACGAAATTCGGCAGCGCGTGCTCGCGGTCGTATTCCGATGGGATCGCCGGCGAATCGGGATGGCTGTGATAATAGCCCACCAGGCTAAGCCCCCGCTCGTCCGCCTCATCTTCCAGGCGCATCCAGTCCTGCGGTTTCATCGCGTATCGATGGTATTGCTCTTCTTCGGCAAATGTGTTTTCCACCTCGATAACGTCCAGGACGGTGATGGCGTCAGCCTGCGCTTCGCCCAGCAGGAAGCCGCCGCCTTCGTTCGGATACGAGGCTTCCATCTGCTCGAAGATTTTTCGCTGCAACTCCCTGCTTAGCTGGACGTCCATGTAACGGATCCCGAATCAACGTCGCATATCAAAAGAGCCAACCGCTTGGGCTGGCTCCTGTCTCATTCCTCTTCGCCTCTCAGGCGCGGGGATTCTCAGTCAGCGCAGCTCCCGAAACGGCATCGCACCGAATCGACCGTACACGTGCAACAACAGCCTTCCCCTAATCTGGTCATTCTTGCGCCCGTCTCTAACATGGGCAGCAGACTAGCATATCTACTGGATTCACGCAACGGCAGCTTATCGTCAGACGACTGCCGCGCCGGTCACAGATGGCACTCTTCCAAGCTTTCACGCGATTTATCAACATTGTAGCCCGTCATAGCGAGTGCTATACTAGCGCGCGTTATCGAAGCAGGCATTTTATTCGGCGCCGCCTGATACACATCCGTCTCGGCCAAATGGCGCGGCGACTTGCGGCGAGCGCAATCTGCAACAAGGAGAGAGACTTCATGGCGGATAAAGGTGGGCTTGAAGAAGCCGTCGTTGCAGATATCAGCACGAGCTTCATTGATGGCGGCATCGGAGAGCTAATTTATTGCGGATACGCCATTGAAGACCTGGCGGAGCAAGCCACATTTGAAGAAGTCCTGTTTTTGCTTTTCAACAGCCGCCTGCCCAATCGCGCGGAATACGACGAATTGCGCCTCACAATCGCGCGGAACGCCGCCATACCGGATGAGGTCATCGCCATGCTTCGATCGCTGCCCCCGAGCACGCCAGCGATGGCGGCGCTGCGCACAGCGGTTTCCATGCTATCGGCTTTTGACAGCGAGGCGGAGAATCTCACCGACAAAGACGCGGCGAAGGCGAAGGCTTTCCGTTTGACGGGCCAGATCACCACCGTCTGCGCCGCCTGGATGCGGATCGCAAAGGGCGAAGCGCCTGTCCAACCACGAGCTGACCTCAGCGTGGCGGAAAACTTCGTGTATATGATATCGGGCGAAGAACCGGATGCCACCGCCTGCGCGGCGCTCAATGTCTATCTGGTGCTGCTGGCGGAGCACGGCATGAACGCCAGCACCTTCACCACCCGCGTCGTCACCGCCACCGGATCGGATATGCACAGCGCCATCGTCGCCGGCATCGGCGCCTTGAAGGGACCCTCTCATGGCGGCGCCAATTCGGCCGCGATGCATATGTTTCTGGAGATCGGCGAAGTTGACAATGTGGGACCCTGGTTCGAAAAGTATGTCAAGTCCGGTCAGCGGCGCATTATGGGCATCGGGCATCGCGTCTATAAGTCCAATGATCCGCGCGCGGACATACTGCGCCGTCATGCTGAGGCGCTGGCGGAAAGCTCGGGCAAGCGCAAGTGGTACGACATCGCGGTGAAACTGGCGGATACAGCCCGCGCTGACGAATACTTCATCAAGCGCAATTTATATCCCAATGTCGATTACTACAGCGCGATTGTGCTCTACACCCTGGATCTCGATGTCGATATGTTCACGCCGCTCTTCGCCATGTCGCGGATCGCCGGCTGGTCAGCCCATGTCATCGCCCAAATGGGCGGACGTCTGATCCGTCCCAAAGCCAATTACATCGGCCCTCGCGGTCGCCAATGGACGCCGATCGACGAACGATAAGACTTCAGATATCCGCATTTCCGTCCTGGCGGTCTTAGTCGAGCGCTCTTAGGACCCGCCCGCCGCTAGAATTTGCCTTCCGCCGCAATCCTATGCTAATCTGAACCTGCGGATTGACGCGGAAACTGCAGCATGATCCCCTATAAGATTGTCGGCACCTCGAGTTATCGACCCTACATCGCTTTCTTTGTCACGGTCGCAAACGTGCTGGCATTCTCCTATGTCCTGGTTTATGCCTTCCTCGGCGGGCTCTCGCTTGAAGAGGTGTACCGGCACTACGTCCTGGACGTCTGCGCCGTTCACAGCCAGCCCTTGAGCGAAACGCTGGTCGATGGATTGCGCAGCATCTTCCTGCACATGAGCTTCGTGCACCTGACATCGAATATTATCATCTTCTACGTGTTCGGCGCGCGGATCGAAGAACATCTCGGGCATTGGCGTTTTCTCGCCTTCTATCTGCTCGCTGGTTTCGGCGGGCATCTGGGGCATCTTTTATTTGATGGCGGGCTCTGCAGCGAGCCGCAGTATATGGTCGGCTCGAGCGGCGCCATCTCCGGCATCATCGGCGCTTTCCTGTTTCTATTCCCAACCGCGCGCATCATGTCCAGGATCGTCATTCTGAAAGTATTCGGCTACGACGTCAATGTGCCGGCCTGGGTCTATCTGATTTACTGGTTTTTCTTACAATTCTTCAATCAGGTTGGCTCGGTGGCGCCGCGGATCAATGTGCAGTGGGGGCACGTCGGCGGTTTCATCACCGGGCTGGCGTTGATCTTTCTCTTCTCTTTTTTCATCGCGCCGCCTCGCGTTAAGCAATAGGCTCGCGGCGTGGCGCGCTTTTCCAGATTGGCTTGCGCGAAACCGAAACCCTGTGATAACGTATAAATTGCAAGCTAGGTTGAGGGATGCGATATGTTTCCATTGACGGTAGTCGGCCGAGACAAGACGATTCCAAAAGCAGCCATTGCCATCATCGTTGTCAATATCCTGGTATTCCTCTGGGAGCTTTCGGTTGATGCCCAAGGCGACGGATTCCTGAAGGCGGCACTGCAAAATTACGGCTTGGAAGTATGCAAGATTGGCGAGCAATCGATCGCTGCAACCGGCTTGGACGGGTTCCGCAGCATGTTCTTACACGCGAGCGCCGCTCATCTGCTGGGCAATATGTGGTTCTTGTTCTTGTTTGGCGGCTTGGTGGAGCGCTACCTCGGCAGCATAAAGTTCATTCTCGCTTATTTGGGATTCGGCGCGGTCGCGACTTTGGCGCATGTGGCATTTGGCAATACGGTCTGCACGGTGACCGATACCGGCGTGGTGATTGGGGCGAGCGGCGCCGTTGCCGGCGTCATGGGTGGTTTCCTCGTGCTGCGTCCCAAGGCCAAAGTCAAGACGATGCTCGGCTTCTTCCGCCCCTTTGTCTGGTCGCTGAATGTGCCCGCTTTTCTCTTCCTGGGCTACTGGCTGCTGATGGATGTCTTGCAGCAAGTCGGCTGGATCGGCGTCGAAACCGATGTGGCGCATTGGGCGCATATTGGCGGTTTCGTCGCCGGGCTGGCTTTAATCTTCTTTGCTGGTTTCATCAAACCGCTGCCGAAACCGGACCCGCTGGAGCATTTGGCCGAATAGCCTTCCAATGGGTCAGGATTCTGGCAGGCCGCCGCGGTCCATTTGGCTGCGGTTTTTTGTTTGGCAGGAAGTGAGTCTGGCGCTAGCTAGCTCAGCGATGGAATATAAAGAATGATGAAGTTGCAGACGATCTGGCAAATCCAAGACGAAGCCAGCCCATTGCGTTCGCGCACATACACATAGAGCAAATTCGTGACCAGCAGCAGGATGACGATGACCAGCGCGACCGCCTGATGATCCGAAATGGATTGCCACATCACAGGAAAGAAGAGCACGATATTCCACAGCGTCGCCAGCAGCCCCACCAACCAGGACATGAGCTGGCGCTGCAGCAGTCCGCGGAAAAATAGGGTCTCGGCAAGCGGCATAACAAAAACCAAAAAAGCGAGCAGGCTTCCCGTCGACATGCCCGGGAAGAGGCGTCTCGTTGCCGGGCCCAGTACGTGCTGGCTCAGAAACACAAGGAAGGGGATACCCAGCAGGATGCCGTATAGGAGGCCCCAGCCCAGGTTGTCGGGTCGTTCCTGCCCAATCCGTTCCATGCTGCCGAGCAGCCACGACAGGACGCTCACGCCGGCCAAGGCGCCCCAGGCCAGGGTATAGCGCAGTTCGACGCTTTCCGGCAGCAGCGGCGTTAGCCCGACGCTCAAAGCGGCCGCGATGATGAAGCCAAAGAGGGGATCGCTGGCGCCTCGATACTGGGCGCGCGCGCGTACGCCGGTGAATTCGTTCCGCGATTGAAGCGCCTCGGATGAGCCAGCGGCGTCAACAGATTCGCCACTATAGACCGCCCGATCCTTATCGTCCGGCAGCGGATCAAATGGCGCCTTGGGCATCATGAGAGAACAGCTCTGACCGCCGACAAGGTCAGCGCGATAGCTCGCTGATCAATCCAATAATGGGTGCGCAAGCGAATTTCGCCCGCTTCCCCGCCGTAGGGAGACATGCGAATATTATACTTTTGCCATAATTGGCGAACAAATTCGTCAAGCGACAGCCCGATATCGGCCGCGAGCGCAAAGACGATGAAATTCGTTTGCTGGCTCTGAATGCGCAAGCCGGGTATTTCGCTCAAGCCCTCAGCTAGCAGCTGCGCGTTCTGGTGATCCTCAATCAGGCGATCGGTCATTTCGTGAAGCGCGATGATACCCGCCGCAGCCAAGACGCCGGCCTGCCGCAGGCTGCCACCCAAGGCTTTCCGCGCCCGGCGCGCCCGTCGGATAAAATCGTCATTCCCAACCAGCACCGAGCCCACCGGCGCGCACAGCCCTTTGGACAGGCAGAAGGTCACTGAATCGGCATCCGCCACCAACTCCTTCACATCAACAGCGTAAGCGGCGGCCGCGTTGAAAATCCGCGCGCCATCAATGTGCAGGATCAGCCCGTTTCGGCGAGCGAACTCCCCGACCTCAGCGGTGTATTCGGGGGAGATCGGTACGCCGCCGGCCATATTGTGCGTATTTTCCAGCGCCACCAAGCGCGTAACCGGTTTGTGCTCGTCATCGGGATTGATCGCCTTTTCCAAATCGCTAAGCTGCAAGGTGGCATCTGCTTGTACCGGAACTGTGCGTGGGATAAGACTACCGAATTGCGCCATCCCGCCCTGCTCGTTTACAAATATGTGCGATGTGTCCCCGATGACAATGGACTCGCCGCGCTGGCAGTGCGCGAGCAAGGCGCAAAGATTGCCTTGCGTGCCACTGGTGACGAAGACGGCCGCCTCCTTGCCCAGCTTCGCCGCCGCGTCGGCTTCCAATTGGTTCACCGTCGGATCATCATGGTAAACATCATCGCCGACCGCCGCCTTCGCCATCGCCTCGCGCATCGCTGGCGTCGGATGCGAGACGGTATCGCTTCTCAAGTCGATGTATTCCATTCGCCTGGCTCAATCCTTCGTTGGTCGCCTTCCGGTCTCGATACTAGACAGGAACGATGCGATACGCAATGCCGAATGCCGCGCTTCAGTCGCCGCCCAAGCGCGGCAACACCGCCATGTCGCGAGATCGACGACTGCGCCTGAGTGCTGATGGCTACCGATATGCGGTACAATGCATTTTGGATGGAGACGTCAATGATCAAAGCTATCGCATGAGATCAAGGCCTCTTCCGATCCGGCTGTTATTGTGGCGCGCCACCAGAAAGCCTTCGCGCGCCATGTGGAGACGTCATGGCCGAAGCGTATCGCCAGGATGTGCAATCCACCTTGTCCGAGTTGGGTGTTGACAAGGCATTGGGCTTGGACCATGCCGAGGTTCAAGCGCGACTGGAAAAGTTTGGGCGAAACGCGCTGCCGACTGACCAAGGCGTCAATTGGGCTCGGCTCATATTGGGGCAATTCACTGATGTCATGGTCATCATCCTCATTGTCGCCGCATTCATCTCCGCCATATTAGGAGAAGCGACCGATGTCATCGTCATTCTGGCTATTGTCGCGCTGAATGCGATGCTCGGCATTTATCAAGAGTACCAGGCGGAACAGGCGCTCGCGGCTTTGCGCCGACTGCAGGTGCCGCAGGTGCGTGTTCGGCGCGGCGGACAGATCCACGAAATCAGCGCCGAGGAACTGGCGCCCGGCGATATCGTTTTGATCGGCGAAGGCGATCGCATCCCGGCCGATGGACGCCTGATTGAGTCCATCAACTTGCAAGTGGAAGAAGCGGCATTGACCGGCGAATCGGTTCCGGTGGAGAAGGAGGTTCACGCCATAGAGGCGAACGAGGCGATCCCGCTAGGCGACCGGCTGAATATGGCTTACATGGGGACAACAGTCAACTACGGCCGCGGCGAGATGGTGGTGACAGATACCGGGCTGCGCACGGAAATTGGCAATATCGCCACTATGCTGATGCAAGTGGAAGAAGGCACGACGCCGCTGCAGCGCCGCCTCAATC